>URKT01000088.1 GCA_900548495.1 uncultured Collinsella sp.
TGCCGCGCCCCGCAGTGCCCGCTTCCCCCGAGAACAATTATCAGTGCAGGTAGACGGATTATCAAAAATCGAAAATTGCCGGTATGGATGGAGGTCTCCGAATCAGCCCCGTAATCCGGCATAGTTTTGAAATGACACTAAAGTAGGCACAAGCTAAATACCGATTCCAAGGATAGTTGCGGTGGAATAGTTCCTGGATGCCGGGGTTTTGGCGGAAATCAGGAACTATTTCACCGCAATTGAAGAGGGCTGGGGGATGGCGGGGTAGCTAAAAGAGCCCCGTCCCTAATTAGCTACTTGGGCTCGGTTGATGTCCATGCTGGCGATGAGGTTGATGCTGGTGTCGAGGAGGTCTTCCAGTACGACGTCGCCCATGCGGATGGGGGCGTTGACGACCAGGCCTCGGATGAGGTTCATGGCTTGGGCGTGGAGTTCTAGCGGGATGGCCTTGGCGGTGCGGACAGGCAGCAGCGTCTCGTCGCCGCCAGATACTGCTACGGTAGTGGTGAGCACGCGCATGGGGCAGGTGAGCTCCTGATGTGCGAACTTATTACCGCGCGGACAGCTGTTGCCGGTCACGGAGCGCACCTCTACCACGGCGCCGTCTGCGTCACGCTCTACCTCTACGGTCAGGAGACACTCGGATGGGCAGGTGGTGCAGTTGAACTGCAGCGTATCGATTGCGTTATTGCTCATGAGCTATGCCTCCTCGATGGGATTGACGGACAGGACAATCTCGCTGACACCCAGGTCGAGCGCTTGTTTGATGACCTTTGCCGGCATTGGAAAGCTTTCCATGACGCTTGGCTTAAATGCACGGACCTTGCCTACGAATAATTCCTCGCCGCCAGCGAGAATACGCACGCGGGCGGCGTCGACCGGTCGGCGTACGCGGAAGTTGAGCTTGGTGAGTGCCACAGCCGTAATGCGTCCCGGCAGCGCGTAGCCCGCAATGCCGGCAGGGGAGACCGTGAGCTGGCAACCCACGCGCTGGGCGCCCGCCTCGGCATCCGCGCCACCGCCCAGCGCGTATACCGCCGCAGCCGTGCCAGCCCTCTCTGACTCACTCGTTACGTTGTCGACCAGGTCGTGCACGTGCAACACGTTGCCGCAGGCAAAGATGCCCGGCACGCCCGTCTGCAGGCTCTGGTCAACCACGGCGCCGCGCGTGCGCGGGTCAAGCTCTACGCCTGCGGCAACCGAAAGCTCGTTCTCGGGAATCAAGCCCACCGAAAGCAGCAGTGTGTCACACGGAACAATGCGCTCGGTCCCCGGAATTGGCGCCAGGTGCTCGTCGACCTGGCTTACCTCGACGGCCTCCACGCGGTCGTGCCCGATCACGCGTGTGACGGTGGTGGACAGGTGCAGTGGAATTCCAAAGTCGTCCAGGCAGTTCTTGACGTTGCGGCGCAGACCGTTGGCGTACGGCATGAGCTCGTAGACGCCCTCGACGGAAATCCCCTCGAGCGTGCAGCGACGTGCCATGATAAGCCCGATGTCGCCCGAGCCCAAAATGACGGCACGCGAGCCGGGCTTGAGATTTTCGATATTGATGTATCGCTGCGCCAGGCCCGCCGTAAACACGCCGGCGGGTCGGCTGCCAGGGATCTTGATCTCGCTGCGGGTGCGCTCACGGCAGCCCATGGCAAGGACGACCGCGCGCCCGGTGAGCTGCAGCATGCCGGCAGGGCTCATGAGCGTGACGGCATGGACCGCGGTGTCTTCCGTAGGCTCGCCTGAATCAATCCCAATCACCATGCTGTCCAGGAACAGCGCAATGTCGGTTGCGTGCACCTGGTCGATAAAGCGCTGCGCGTACTCGGGACCGGTGAGCTCCTGTTTAAAGTGCGACAGGCCAAAGCCAGGGTGGATGCACTGGCGGAGGATTCCGCCCAGGTGCTGCTCGCGCTCCACGATGGCCACGCGCGCTCCGGCCTTATGAGCGGCCAGCGCGGCCGCCATGCCGGCAGGCCCGCCGCCGATAACGACCACGTCGAAGGCTTGCGTCGGTACTGACTCAACGGCACCGCTGTCTGTAGCGCTCGATTTTAATTTCGCCATCCTAGCGCACCCCCCTTCAGCGGTCCCTCAACCAGCCAAGAACCTGCGTCCTCCAACAACACCTCGTTGGGGTCGCAGCCCAGCTCGCGCGCCAGGATCGCAACCACACGGCTTTGGCAAAAGCCGCTCTGGCATCGACCCATGCCGGCACGGCAGCGGCGCTTGACGCCCTCGACCGAAACCGCGCCCGGGCGGCGTCGGATCGCGGCCACGATCTCGGCCTCGGGCACCGTCTCGCAGCGGCAGACGATCTGCCCCCACGCGGGGTCGGACTCGATGAGCTCTTCTTTGCGCGTAAGCGGCGCGCGGTCAAAGTCGTCCGGCGCGCGGCGAATCGGGTCCCAATCGTCCCGTTCGCGCAGGGGCACGCCGGCATCGCGCAACACCTGTTCCATACGCTCGGCAGTGGCCGGCGCGCTCGCCACGCCCGGCGACTGAATGCCCGCTGCCTGGAAAAGTCCCGGCACCACGGCCGACTGTCCAATAAAGAAGTCGTTCGTTCCCTGAATGACCGGACGCCCGCCGGCAAATGCGCGCACCACGCGACGCGTGTCCAGATCGGGCACCAGCTTGCGCGCGCCGGTCAGCAGTGCGTTCACATCGCTCGCATAGGTCTGCGTGTCACCCGGCTCGCGCACAGCGGCGGTTGCGGTGATCACGGTGTTGCCGTGTACAGTGCCCGTCACGATAACGCCCTTCGACACCGGCGTCGGCACGGGGTAGAGCGGCATGAGCGTGCGCGGCTCCTTGTCCAGCACCACGATGTTGCCCTGACGCCAGACCATCTGGAATTCCTCGGCGCCCGCCATATGCGAGATGCCGGCGGCGCCGTTGCCTGCGGCGTTGATCAGGTAGCGGCAGCGCACGTTGCCAGCGGGGGTCGCCAGCGTAAAGCGCGCGTCGTCACCCGAGCGCGCGACTTCAATCGCTTCCACCGGAGCGGACCGCATGAACGTCACCCCGTTGTCCACGGCGTTTTCCAGCGCGGCGATGGCAACCTCAAACGGGTCGACAAACCCAGTCGAGGGGCACCACAACGCGCACGTTGCATAGGCACTGGCGCGCGGCTCTAATTCGTGGATGCGGTCGGGTCCAACGATCGACAGCTCGGGCACACCGTTGACATGGCCGTTGCTGCGCAGCTGTTCCAGATGCGCACGGTCCTCGTCGTTAAAGCCCAGCACCATCGAACCGGTGCGACGGAACAAAAAGCCCAGCTCCTGCGCCCATGTACCGTACAACTCGCAGCCACGGGCGTTAACCTGCGCCTTTACGGTTCCCGGCGTCGGATCGTAGCCGGCGTGCACCAGGCCGCCGTTGGCCTTCGACGCGCCCTGCGCAATATCGTTAGCCGCCTCGACCACGCAAATTGACAGGTCAAACCGCGCGAGCTGCCGTGCGATGGCGCATCCGGTGATGCCCGCGCCGACAATCGCGATATCAAACGTTTCTGCCACGGTGCCTCCCAGACAAGTTGACAGGCTGTCAATAAGACTATCCTACGGTCTGCGCGTCCCCAGTGCGGCGGCAATGCGGCGAACAGCCCCGCAACACCCGCCAACGGCAGGCGAGGGGAGACCCCGGCAACGTTGACAACCTCGTCTACCGACAACTACGGCAACCGTTTGTCTCGATCTGTAACAGTTTGCTGATGATTTGGGTTCTAGATGTTACAGATCGAGACGTTAGTCTGGCGCCCCCTCCGTTTGTCTCGACCTGTAACATCTAGGACCGGATTTCGCTCCCACCTGTTTCAGATTGAGATGTTTGTGTCCGCGCCAGCCCCGCCCCTAGCCGTGGTCCCATATAAACAAACCCCGTGGTAAACTTGACCGAACTGTTAATATTCCGAAAGGTACCCGTAATGTCCAAGTACATCTCCGAGCTCATGTCGCCGCAGCTCATGGGCGTCGTCTATGCCTTTGTTGGCTTTATCATCGCCCTGTATGTGCTGTCGGTCGTCTATGTGTTCATCGACGCTCGCCGCCGCGGCGCCAGCGCCTACGTGGCATGGGGCATCATCGCCCTCATCCCGTTTGTGGGCCTCATTGCCTACCTGGTTCTGCGCCCGCACTCCTACGCGTCCGACCGCGAGGAGCAGGAGCTGGACATGGCCCTGCGCGAGCGCCAGCTTGCCCAGTACGGCACCTGCCCGCAGTGCGGCGCGCCCATCGAGAAGGACTTCGTCGTCTGCCCGGTGTGCGATACCCAGGTTCGCAACGTATGCCCCAGCTGCCATCGTCCGCTCGATGCGCACTGGAAGGTCTGCCCCTACTGCCGAACTCGCATCCAGTAACGCATCCATCGCCGGGCCGGCCGCAAGCCGCGGGCGCCGCGCGTCCCGCGCAAGCCACACGCGCAACCCGCCCCACACGATGAAGCATGCGTAGAAAATCGCCCGCCGTGCCATTAAGGTGCGGCGGGCGCTTGTATACCAAGACAACCTGCCTATAATGATGCAAGTCAAAAACGCCGAGCGCATCGCACGCACTTGCATCAGGCATCCGAGAGGAGAAAACATACCCATGAAGGCACTCTACAATGACGGTTCGGTGGCCGAGCTCCCGCAGGACGAGGTCACGCACGTCATCCGCCACTCCGCCGCGCACATCATGGCGCAGGCCATCAAGCGCCTGTACCCCGAGGCCGACTTTGCCTACGGTCCCGCGACCGACAACGGTTTTTACTACGACGTCGACCTGCCCGAGGGCGTCAAGATCAGCGAGGACGACTTCCCCGCGATCGAGGCTGAGATGAAGAAGATCGTCAAGGAGAACCTCAAGTTTTCCGTGTACGAGAAGCCCCGTGCCGAGGCTATCGCCCTTATGGAGGAGCGCGGCGAGAAGTACAAGGTTGAGCACATCGGCGACCTGGACGACGACGCCCGCATCACCTTCTACCAGCAGGGCGACTACATCGACATGTGTGTCGGCCCCCACATCTGCTACACCAAGGCGCTGAAGGCCTTTAAGCTCACCGGCGTTTCGGGCGCTTACTGGAAGGGCGATAAGGACAACAAGATGCTCACCCGCATCAACGGCGTTGCCTTTGCCACCAAGGAAGAGCTCGACGAGCACATGCACATGCTGGAGGAGGCCAAGAAGCGCGATCACCGCAAGATCGGTCGCGAGATGGACCTCTTTATGATGCGCGACGAGGCTCCCGGTTTCCCGTTCTTCCTGCCCAACGGCATGATCCTTAAGAACACGCTGCTGGACTACTGGCGCGAGATCCACCATAAGGCCGGCTACGTGGAGATCTCTACGCCGCTCATCATGAACAAGCAGCTGTGGAAGACCTCGGGCCACTGGGACCACTACAAGGACAACATGTACTCCACCGTTATTGACGACGAAGAGTACTGCATTAAGCCCATGAACTGCCCGGGCGGCGTGCTGGTGTACGCCTCCAAGCCGCATTCCTACCGCGAGCTGCCCATCCGCGCCGGCGAGATTGGCCTGGTGCATCGCCACGAGCTGCGCGGCGCCCTGCACGGCCTGTTCCGCGTGCGCTGCTTTAACCAGGACGACGCCCACCTGTTTGTGCGTCCCGACCAGCTGACCGACGAGATCGTGGGCGTGGTCAACCTCATCGACTCCGTGTACCAGAAGTTTGGCTTTAAGTACCACGTCGAGCTTTCCACCCGCCCCGAGGACTCCATGGGTTCGGACGAGGACTGGGCTCGCGCCGAGGAGGGCCTGCGCACCGCTCTGGAGCAGCTGCACATGGACTACGAGGTCAACGAGGGCGACGGCGCCTTCTACGGCCCCAAGATCGACTTCCACCTGGAGGACTCGCTCGGCCGTACCTGGCAGTGCGGTACCGTCCAGCTCGACTTCCAGATGCCGCTCAACTTTGATCTGGAGTACGTGGACGCCGACGGTACCAAGAAGCGCCCCATCATGCTGCACCGTGTATGCTTTGGCTCCATCGAGCGCTTCATCGGTATTCTGATTGAGCACTTTGCGGGCAAGTTCCCCACCTGGCTGGCTCCCGTGCAGGTCAAGGCGCTTCCCGTCTCTGAGAAGAGCCGCGACTACGCCCACGAGGTGTGCGCCAAGCTGGAGGAGGCCGGCATTCGCGTGGTCTGCGACGACCGCGACGAGAAGATCGGTTACAAGATCCGCGAGGCCCGCAGCATCGATCGCGTGCCCTACATGCTCATCCTGGGCGAGAAGGAGGTCGAGGCCGGCAACATCTCCGTCCGCGATCGCTCCAACGAGACCGTTCAGATGAGCGTTGACGAGTTTGTTGCGAAGGTGCTCGAGGAGATCAAGACTCGCGCCTAAGGCAAGCTCCACAACAATTAATAAAGGCGACCGTCCACAAAGGGCGGTCGCCTTTTTTCTTACTAAAATAAGAAAAGCCGCTGGTTAAGCGGCTTTTTTTGTTGCACAAAAAGGTACAGGTTTTTGTAGAGGGGTATGGAGATGCACCTACTAGCAGTACATTTTGCGTAATCTGGGCAAACGCTGATTAATTGCTCGTATAATGTCGTCTGTCGAAAGATACAAAAACCTGTACTTTTGCGACTGCACCTAGCTGCGAGCGAGAAGCCTGTTCTACACGCCCCTGCATTTGCGTGCATCGCAAAGCCAAAAGAGGGGGCGAGAACATGGAACAGACGGCGCGGCGCCAAGAGCAGCTGCCGGGCGCTTTTAACGGCGCTACCACCAACAGCCAGCACGGCCGCGTCCGCTGGTATCTGGTCCACACCCCTCATGGAAAAGAGCGCGAGACTTGTGAAAAGGTCCGCTGCATTATCCCGCACGAGCTGATGCAGGACGCTTTTGTGATGCAAAAGGAGTTCTGGTTTAAGCGGGACGGCGCCTGGTCGCTCCAAACCAAACCCATGTACAAGGAATATTTCTTCGTCGCCACGCACGATGCCGCCGCGCTCGATAGGGCTTTGGCCCAGTTGAGTTTTGGCTGTCGCATCGCCGGCAGTAGGGAACGGGCGTACATGCCCATGCCGGACGATGCGCAGGATTGGTACCGCAGCGTGTTGGACGACGACGGCGTGGTGCGCAACAGCGTCGCGCGCATAGAAGACGGCGTGTTGCACATAGAACAGGGTCCCTTGGTGGGGCAAGAGGCCCGCGTTAAAAAGATCGACCGTCATAAACGCTGGTGCCTGGTAGACGTGGGCGAAGGTGACTCCGCTTTTAGGGAGTTGCTGCCGCTCGATGTTCCCAGCAAGACGTAAGGGAGACGTTGCACCAGCTATTTGTTCGTATTTTTGAATTTACCGATTGGGGGATCCCTGGGGAACGGGGACGTAAGTTTGACTGTGGCTGCTAAAGAAGTAACAAAGAGCTGTGCGCCTGCGGGGGCGGCACTGATTGCCCAGGCCATGGACCGGCGCGAGGGCGCCGGCCGTTACAAGGCCATGCAATCCATCATGGACTGGGACCGCTCGCGCTTGGCATATAGGGCAGTGAAGCGCGCATTCGACATCGTGTTCAGCGGTGCCGTGCTCGTCGTCATCGCTGTGCCCAGCCTGGTGCTGGCCGCGGCCATCCGACTGGAGAGCGAGGGCAGCCCCTTCTATAGTCAGATCCGCGTTGGCCGCACCCGTCCCGACGGTAGTTTGACTACCTTCCGCATGTGGAAGTTCCGCTCCATGTACAAGGACGCCGACGAACGTCTAGCCGAGCTCAGGGAACAGAACGAGATCGCCGGTGCCATGTTCAAGATGAAGAACGATCCGCGTGTCACCAAGATTGGAAAGTTCATCCGCAAGCACTCCATCGACGAGTTCCCGCAGTTCCTCAACGTGTTCCTGGGCCAGATGTCCGTCGTCGGCCCGCGCCCACCGTTGCCGAATGAGGTGGCGCAGTACACCGAGTACGACCTGCAGAGGCTAGCAGTGAAACCAGGCATTACGGGGCTCTGGCAGGTTACGGAGCGCAACTCCACCGGTTTCGACGGCATGGTCCGCCGGGACCTCGAATACATAGCCAAGCGCGGAGTCATCACGGACTTCAAGATCATCCTCCTAACGGTTCTGGAGGTCTTCAACGGGAGCGATGCGTACTAATGCAGCATGTTTTCATCATCGGATCCAAGGGGATTCCGGCAAACTACGGCGGCTACGAGACGTTCGTGGAGAAGCTGACCGAGAATCAGGTGTCGCACGACATCAAGTACCACGTGGCATGCGCCGTAGATTCCGCCGAGCAAATCGGCGAGTTCGAGCACAACCTGTCTCTTATACACATCTCCGCGCCCACGAGACATGCGC
>URKT01000089.1 GCA_900548495.1 uncultured Collinsella sp.
TGCCGGCGCCGAGGGCGGCTGCCAAGCCGAGGTCGGAAGCGCCGCCGCCATGGCGGCCGCCGCGCTGGTACAGATGCTCGGCGGCATGCCCGAGCAGGCGCTCGACGCCAGTTCCATCGCGCTGAGTAACCTGCTGGGCCTCGTTTGCGACCCCGTCGGTGGCCTCGTGGAGGTGCCCTGCCAAAACCGCAACGCCATCGGCGTGGCAGCGGCCTTTAGCTCGGCACAACTCGCCCTCGCAGGCATTAAGAGCCTGGTGCCGTTTGACCAGATGGCACATGTCATGCTCTCGGTGGGCCACGCGTTGCCGGCCACGCTGCGCGAGACGGCAAAGGGTGGCATCGCACAGGCTCCGGCCGCACTTTCGGCCTGTGCAAAATGCGGTGTGTGCGGATAGCGGCAAAGAACGACTCAAAGGTGGGACAAATATCCCACCTCTTTTGAATGCCACCGTTTCCGTACCACAAACAGCAGGGCAATCGCTATAATGCAAGCCCAGTAAAAACACGATGAACCGCAAGGCGAAAATCGAAGGATATGCATACGATGTCGCAAAACGATCGAACTCAACTGATTCCCGATCCGCAGCAGCCGAGCAGGCACACCGGCGGCGTTCAGTCACCGCGTCCTATCGCGCCGAGCCACGGTCAGCAGCGTGGTGCGGCAAACGCTTCCCAACGCCCGAACCAACAGCGACAGCAGCGTCAACAACGTCAGCAGCGCCAGGCAAACGGCAATGCGCCCAAGCAGACCCCCACGCACGCTCGAGGCGATCGCGGCCCCGCGCGCAAGTCCGCCGGCAACAATAAATCGGGCAAAAAGACGACGCTCTTTGTCGTCCTGGGTCTTATCGTCATTGTCTATATCGTAGGCGTCGTAGCGTTTTCGCAGCTAGCCTACCCCAACACCACCATCGCCGGCGTGGATGTCTCGTTCTCCAACGCCACGTCTGCCGCCACCAAGGTCAACTCCGCGTGGAAGCACTATAAGCTCGCCGTGACAGGCGATGACTTTAGCTGGACCTATCAGCCCGAGTCCGATGAACCCATCGTCGACGGTGAAGCTGCAGCAAAAGAGATTATCAGCCACAACGAAGCCTTTGTATGGCCGGTCCGCCTTGTGGAATCCTTAAGTGGCAAGACCAAAACAACCGCTACCTCCAACGAAGTCGATCTTGATCAAGGCGTCGACCTGTCCATGCTCTCCGACACCTTTGACCAAAAGAAGTTTGAGAAGGATCTGGGCGCCGCCATCGACGAGTTTAACGAGGGGCGTTCGGGCACGTTCGAGGCCAATAGCTCCTATGACGAGCAAGCGGGCAAGTTTACCGTCGAGAAGGCACGCTCCAACGAAAAACTCAACCGCGAGCATGTCATTAAGTATGCCGAGCTCGAGCTTGCCTCGCTGGCCGAGACCGTAGATCTTTCGAAGCTCGGCAACGATGCCTATGAGCCGCTCAATGGAACGCTGACAGATGATCAGATTCAGGCCGCATGCGATGCCGCCAACAACTTCCTGGGCGTCAACGTGACCCTCAAGCTCAACGGCGAGGATGCCGGCAAGGTTGATGGCAGCTCCGTGTTGCAGTGGATCAGCTTTGCCGATCCGGCCAACCCCACGCTCGATACGTCGCAGATCAGCAGCTGGGCAGCCGAACTCGCCAACGGCTTTAATACCGTGGGCTCCACTCGTTGGTGGACGCGCGCCGATGGCAAGCAGTGCGCCGTCGAAGGCGGCGACTTTGGTTGGTCCATCGACAGCAGCTCGCTCGCCAAGCAGGTCGAGGACGCCATTAACAACAAGCAGACCGGCGAAATCGAGATCAAGTACTCCCAGAAGGCCGACACCTTTACCGCAAAGGGAGAGCCTGACTGGAAGGCATACATCGACGTCGATCTGTCCGAGCAGCACGCGCGCTACTACGACGAGAGCGGCAATATCGTGTGGGAGGCCAACTTTATTTCCGGCAAACCAGGCGAAGACGCCACCCCCGAGGGCGTGTGGCAGATCAACAGCAACGACGGCGGCAGCACCCTGATCGGAGCCAAGGACCCCGAGACCGGTAAGCCCAAATATGAGAGCCCGGTGAGCTACTGGATGCCGTTTGAGGGCAACATGATCGGCTTCCACGATGCCACCTGGCAAAACGACAAGAGCTTCGATAATGCCGAGTCGTACAAGTGGTGCGGCAGCCACGGCTGCATCAACCTGCGCCTGGCCGACGCCAAGGCACTTCACGACTGCATCAAAGTCGGCCTGTGCGTGGTTGTCCACTCGTAGTGCAACGCGCGCATTCCTACAACGTGGAACCGCTGCGACCAATCTAACAGTTCCGAAAGAAACCGTCCTATGCGCCCGCCCCAACCGGTGGGCGCATATAATTATCGAGATTCTTTCTATAAAGGAGACGCTATGCCGAATGTCCCCACGATCACCCCGGGCCCGGATGATACCGAGCACACGCCCGAAGATGTCACCGAAACGATTCCTCTGATTACAGACGTACATGCCGATAAGCAGAACGGACGCGCGAACGATGCGACCGAGATTTCCGATGAAGAGGCATATGCCAAGCTCAAGGCAAAACGTGCCGAACGTCGACGCAAAAAGCTGATTCGACGCGGTATTGCCGTCGGTGTCGTAGGTGCCATCGCGCTCATTGCCATTGTCGCAACCCTGGTTATCAATGCGCAGCCTCAGAGCGCTAGCGGGCCTGTGACCGACATGGTGACCGAGGGCACGTTTACCACAACAGTCGAGGCGAAAGGCCAGCTCAAACCCATTTCGTCCTCAGTGGTCTCCCCTTCTGTCGACGGCACGGTCGATTCGATCAACGTACAGGCAGGCCAATCCGTTAACGAGGGCGACGTGCTTATGACCATTAAAAACGACGAGCTCGATCGCAACGTTGCCGAGGCGCAGCGTGCAGTTGCTGCCGCTCAAGAAGACCTCGCCAACGCGCAGAAAGCCGCAGCTGCTGCGCAGGCCACCCCAACGACGGACGTCGATGGAGGTTCCGCAGCGGCTGGCATCACCGCCGCATCAGCGGACACAAACGCCGTATCGGCCGCGCAGCGCAGCCTCGCATCAGCCCAGGCAAACCTCGACCAGGCGAACGCCAAGGCCTCCAGTCGCACGGTCACGGCCCCGAGCTCGGGTAACATCGTGGAGCTCAATGCCAAAGTGGGCGCCACGGTTACAGGCGGCATGATCATGGGCGAAAGCGATACGAGCGGCGGCAAGCAGTGCATGCAGATCGCCGACCTATCCAAGATGAAAGTGACCGTGCAGGTGGGCGAAAAGGACATCGCCAAGATCGCCGTTGGGCAGAGCGCCAACGTCACGTATCCCGCGTTTCCCGATATCGTGAGCCAGGGCACCGTCACGGCTATCGCGTCGGTGGCAAACTCCGACGCCGCCAACGGTGGCGGCGGCAGCGTAACCTTTAACGTCGACATTCTCATCGAGGCGCCCGACGCGCGCCTGAAACCGGGCATGACGGCCGAGGTATCGGTGGTGACCGAGCAGCTCGACGACGTGGTGATGGTGCCGACGATGGCGCTCATGACCGAAGACGGCGAACACTATTACGTCAACGTGGCGACTGATGACGAGGGCAAGCAAACCCGTCGCGTGAAGGTGACCGTCGTGACGCAAAACGACAACGAAGCCGTAGTCGGCAAGACACAGGTCAAGCGCGACGACCAGGGCAACGAGATCAACCCCAACGTGCCGGTTACCAAGCTGCGCGATGGCGACACCCTCGTCATGGACACCGGAGCGGACGCAACGGCTGACGGCGGCTACGGCGCGGATTCGGGCAGTATGTCTGCCGACGAGGGCATGTAATGCGTCCCGTTATCGACATCCGCAACGTGCACCGCATCTTTGAGAGCGAGGCGGGGTGCGCCCACATCCTGCACAACGTGAGCCTGGCGGTAAATCCCGGCGAATTCGTCGCTATCACTGGCCCTTCGGGCTCGGGCAAATCAACCCTCATGAACATCCTAGGCTGTCTGGATAAGCCGACGGCGGGCGACTACTACCTGCAAGGGCTCAACGTGGCCGAGCTCGATGATGACGAGCTCACCGAAGTTCGCGCCCTGAGCATTGGCTTTGTCTTTCAGAGCTTCAACCTGCTGCCGCGCCTGTCGGTTATCGAAAACGTGATGCTGCCGCTGGCCTACACCAATGTGCCCCGTAGCCAGCGCGAAATGCGCGCCGTGCACGCGCTGCAGGCTGTCACGCTACCGGTCGACCACTGGGACCACCGCATATCCGAGCTCTCGGGCGGCCAGATGCAGCGCGTCGCCATCGCGCGCGCCCTTGTCAATGACCCGCCCATTATCCTGGCCGATGAGCCAACGGGAAACCTGGACTCCGCGACCGGAGCGCTTGTGATGGAGACCTTCCATAAGCTCCAGAAGCGCGGCAAAACCATCGTGCTTATCACACACGACCCCGGCATCGCCGCCGAGGCCGACCGTGCCGTGACCATCCGCGACGGTCGCATTCACGACGGCGCGTATATTCCACATGCACCGCGAACCCTGCGCAGCGCCGTAGATAGCCTGCCCATGATTTCCGCCTCCGCCAACCCGCCGAAAGGAGAGATGGCATGAGCGCCCGCGATCTCATCCAGGAAGCCCTTCACTCGCTCGAGGCCAACAAGGGGCGCAGCCTGCTCACCATCCTGGGCATTGTCATCGGCATCGCCTCGGTTATCGCCATGACTTCGCTCATCGGCGGTATCCAAAACAGCCTGGTCAACAGTCTGGGCCTCAATGCGGCACGCATGGTGCAAATCTATTCGTCGCAAGAACTCACCGAGTCGGACATCGAGAAGCTTCAAAAACTGGTGCCGCAGATAGAGCAGATCGGCATTGTCGACAGCGCGTATACCGAGTACAAGACCGGCGATAAAAGCTATACCGTCATGGCACAGGGTGTCGATAGCAACATGCTCGACGCCGTGGGGGCCAGCAAGCTCGTTGCGGGGCGCACCTATTCCCAGGCCGAGTCCCAATCAGGCTCGCGCGTGGCGCTCATCAGCCGCGGCGGCGCCGATCAGCTTTACGGCAACGAACAGGATGCGCTGGGGAAAACCATCAAGGTGTCCAACGGCGAGGTGCAGATTGTAGGCGTGATTGATGGCGGCAGCGACTCCATGGGCTCGCTTACGCTGTATATGCCACGCGAAACCATCTCCGAGTTGTTTGGCGACGAGAATCCTTCATTCCCCAGTGTGACGGCACTTGCCGCCGAGGGCACGGACATGGATGAGCTTTGTAAGACCATCGAGTCCAAGGTGCGAGCGATGAAGGGCATCGAGGAGGAGGATGAGTACGACAGTGTATCGGCGACATCCATGAAAAGCGCCATCGATGCACTCAACTCCTTTATGGGCGCGTTCTCGCTCATCATGGGTGCTGTCGCCAGCATCTCGCTGCTTGTCGGCGGTATCGGCATTATGAATATGATGCTCACCAACGTGACTGAGCGCATCCGCGAGATCGGTATTCGCCGTGCCCTCGGCGCCAGTCGTCGCGATATCACCGCGCAGTTTTTGGCCGAGTCCTCGGCACTGTGCGTCACCGGTGGCCTGCTGGGTGTCCTGATTGGCTATCTGCTGGCCTGGGGCCTCGCGATGTTTGCCGCAGGATCAGGGGTTCTCAGCGAGCTCGGTGCCAGCGGGCAAATCACGCCGAGCTTTTCAATCGCCACGGTACTGCTGGCCTTCGCCGTCTCCGTCGGCATCGGCGTAATCTTTGGCTTCTACCCCGCTCGCCGCGCGGCAAAGCTCAATCCGGTGGAGTGCCTACGCTACCAGTAAGCCACCACCAACAAGTTGCGGTGAATTAGAGCGCCTAGCGCGCGAACTCCAGTAAGAGCGCGTCTTCCACTTCCCGAAGCGAAAGGGCTCCGCCTCCCTCGGCGGGACGGGCGACCACAATACAGCGCGCTCCCACGCCGCGCGCGGAGGCGATCTTCTCGGCCGTGCCGCCTACGGTTCCCGAGTCCTTGGTCACAAGCCACTGGGCGCCCACCTGCCGAAGCATCGCCTCGTTGAGCTCGCGGGTGAAGGGCCCCTGCATGCCGATGACGTGCGACGGCGAAAACCCCGCGTCGATGCACTTCGTTATAGCACCGGGCAGCGGGAGCACACGCACGAAGAAGCGCTCCGCGAAATCGGCGACGCGCGTGTAGGGAGCAAGCTCCTTGCTCCCCGTCGTGAGAAGCGCGCGACCCGGGTTCTCGGAGAGAAAGCGCGCCGCGCAGGCGATCGACGCGACCGGCACGACGCCTTTGGGCAGCGCCTCGGCCGGGCGCGCAAGGCGCAGGCATCGTGCACCCACGGCGAGCGAAGCGGCCCGGATGTTGCCGCTTGCGAGCGTGGCGAAGGGGTGCGTGGCATCGACGACGATGCACGCGCCGGAAAGCTCGCGCTCCATGTCGGCCTCGTCGAGCCTGCCCGCATGCACCTCGATGCCCGGAAGCTGGCCCAAAAGCTCGCCTCCGTACTCGGTTGCCGCGTAGGCACGGGCGGGGATGCCCGCCCCGCTCGCCCATTCGCACAGAAGGCGGCCCTCGGTGGTGCCGGCGAAGATGCGCAGCGCCGGCGCGGATGCGGGCACCGTCACTTCGGGCCGCCTGGGCGCGTGATCTGGTAGAGCAGCGCGTTCATAATGGCGGCCGCCACGGTCGAACCGCCCTTGCGACCCCTCGCGACGATGGCCGGCACGCGTCGCGCGAGTAGCTCCTCTTTCGCCTCGACCACGTTCACAAACCCGACCGGCACCCCAACGACGAGCGCGGGCGCGATCTTCCCCGCGTCCATGAGCTCGGCGAGGCGCAGAAGTGCCGTGGGGGCGTTACCGACGGCCACGATGAGCGGACCCTCGATGCCGCAAGCTTTGTCCATGCTCGCAACGGCGCGAGTCGTGCCCGCGGCGCGCGCAGCCGCGGCGACATCAGGGTCGGCCATGTAGCACACGGCCTTGCAGCCGAGCTTTGCGAGCGCGGGCTTGCTTATGCCTGCGAGCGCCATGTTCGTGTCGGTGAGCACCGTGGCCCCTGCGCGCAGTGCGTCGAGCGCACAGTGCGCGGCGTCATGAGTGAAAACGAGGGAATCGGCGTACGAGAAGTCGGCAGTGGTGTGGATGACGCGCTTCACGACGGGCTCTTCGAGCGGCGGGAACGTGCGGCCGCCGAGCTCTTCGGTGATGATCTCAAAGCTGCGCCGCTCGATGTCGCCGGGCGCCATCTCCTTGGAATCCATCTAGTACTCCACTCCTTCCCTTGCACATATCCCCTGCTCGTAGGGGTGTTTCTCGCACCGCATCTCGGTTATGTAGTCGGCCTTCTCCACGATCTTGCGGGAAGGCGCGCGCCCGGTGAGCGCTACTTCGACGCCGCGCGCGGACATATCGAGCGCGCGGTCCACGAGCGCCTCGTCAACAAGCCCCTTCGAAAGCGCATCGAGCGCCTCGTCGAGCACGAGCAGCCCCTCCTGCGCGCCCTCGAGCTCGGCAAGCGCGGAAGCGAGGTTCCCATCGTGCAGCTCGCACGTAGCGGCAAGTTCTTCCGACGACATCGACCAGGTAAACTTGTCCGACACCTTCCCCGCGAACACGGGCACGCCGAAATGCTCGGCGAGCAGGCGCGCCTCCCCGCTTTCTCCGTCTTTCAGGAACTGCACGACGACGACACGGCGGCCTGCGGCGAGCATGCGAAGGGCGAGGCCCATCGCCGCCGTGGTCTTGCCTTTGCCGTCGCCATGATACACGTGGATCATACGCCCTCCTCGATAATGCAGTAGACATACTCCATGTCGAGCGCTCCGCGCACGACGTCGGCCAGGCGGTCGAACTCGCGCGCACGGTGATCGGCCGCGGACGCCGCGCCCGCAGCACCCACGACGCTCTCGGGCAGGCCGCGCATGCGCGCGAGCGAGCGCGCGAGGGCGAGCGCCACCCCCGGTTCGTCGAACAGGCCGTGGAGATAGGTTCCGAACACGTTTCCGCAGGCCGCGCCTTCTGGTTTGCCGCCAATCGTGCCCGCATGGGCGCAGGAAACGGTCGTTTCGCCGTCGTGAATCTCGTACCCGCTGTCTCTTATACACATCTCCGAGCCCACGAGACATGCGCAG
>URKT01000090.1 GCA_900548495.1 uncultured Collinsella sp.
CGGCAATACGCTTGAGGATCCTTAAAAGAAAGTCCAGTTTATCCTTCCCACTCCATTGGATACGCCTAGGCGCGGTCCAAGAAATCGTCCGCACCCCCAAACAGTTCCTATTTCACCGCAACTTATTGGTGCCCTTTTGGGTGGCACTCAGCGCCACGGATCGGCTTCGAACAGCGGCTCGCGCTCGGGGCGGCGATCGCTGTAGGGATCGTAGCCGTCGTCGTCCTCGTTCTCGGCACGGATATAGGGGTCGCGCGGCTTGGGCGCCGGTTTGGACGTGGGTTTGAGCGCCGGCGCGCTTGTCTTGATCTCGTCTTTCATCTGCATAGCTCCTCGCATCGCATCCGTTCAACATCATCGATTGTCGCACGAAAAAGGGCGGTGGACCCAATTGGATCCACCGCCCTTGGCGTTTAGAGACGGCTGGTAGATTTTAAGGCATGTCCCAAAATCTACTCGGCGTCGGGGACCTCGTAGGTGGCCGCCGGCGTGTTGTCGCACACGACGGTAAAGCCGCCGTCCTTGTCGGCATCGACCGTCACCTGATCGCCCTCGCGCACCGTGCCGTCGATGATAGCGGCGGCGATGGCATCCACGACCTCGCGCTGAACCAGACGCTTGAGCGGACGGGCGCCAAAGACCGGGTCCAGGCCGCCCACGGCGAGCATCTGCTTGGCCGCCGGGGTGATGGCAAGCGTCATGCGCTCCTTGGCCAGACGTGCACGGACGTCGGCGAGCTGGATGTCGACGATCTTCTCGATCTGCGCCATGCCGAGCGGATGGAACACCACGATATCGTCGATACGGTTGAGGAACTCGGGGCGGAAGGTCTGAGCCATGGCCGCGTCGACCTGATGGCGCATCTCCTCCTCGTCCTTGCCCGAAAGCTCGGCGATAGCCTTAGAGCCCACGTTGCTCGTCATGATGATGATCGTGTTCTTGAAGGACACCTGGCGACCCTGACCGTCGGTCAGACGGCCGTCATCGAGCACCTGCAACAGCACGTTGAATACATCCGGGTGAGCCTTCTCCATCTCGTCGAGCAAGATCACGGAGTAGGGCCTGCGGCGCACGGCCTCGGTGAGCTGACCGCCCTCGTCGTAGCCCACGTATCCCGGGGGCGCACCGATCAGACGCTGGACGCTGAACTTCTCCATGTACTCGGACATGTCGATACGCACGAGCGCGCGCTCGTCATCGAACAGGCACTCGGCCAGCGCCTTGGCGAGCTCGGTCTTGCCCACGCCGGTGGGGCCCAGGAAGAAGAAGCTGCCGATGGGCTTGTCAGGGTCGGAGAGGCCCGCACGGCTGCGGCGCACGGCTGCGGCGACGGCGGAGACGGCCTCATCCTGGCCGATGACGCGCTTATGCAGCTCGCCCTCCAGGCCCTTGAGCTTGTCGAGCTCGCCCTGCATCATCTTGGACACGGGCACGCCGGTCCAGGCACTCACAACCTCGGCGATCTCATCGGAGGTCACCTGCTCGTTGAGGCCCTCGCCGTCCTGCTGCTTTTGCGCCTCGAGCGCAGCCTCGGAATCCTGAATCTGCTGCTGCAGACCCGGAATCACGGAGTAGCGCAGCTCGGACGCACGGCCCAGGTCGCCGTTGCGCGTCGCGCGCTCCTCTTCGCTCTTGGCCTCGTCGAGCTGGCCCTTAAGCTCCTGCACGTGGTCGATGGCGTTCTTCTGGTTGAGCCAGCCGGCCTTTTGCACGTTGAGCTTTTCTTGGACCTCGGCAATCTCTTGGCGCAGGGCCTCCAGACGCTCCTTGGAGGCGTCATCGGTCTCCTTCATGAGCGCCTGTTCCTCGATCTGCAGCTGGGTGAGCTGACGCGTGGTGGCGTCGATCTCGACCGGCATGCTGTCGAGCTCCATGCGCAGACGGCTTGCGGCCTCGTCGACCAGGTCGATGGCCTTGTCGGGCAGAAAGCGGTCGGCGATGTAGCGATCGGAGAGATCGGCGGCGGCCACGAGCGCGCTATCGGTGATGTGCACGCCGTGGAAGATCTCGTACTTCTCCTTGAGGCCACGCAGAATCGAGATGGTGTCCTCGACGGTAGGCTCGCTGACCATCACGGTCTGGAAACGACGGGCGAGCGCCGCGTCCTTCTCGATGTACTTGCGGTATTCGTCGAGCGTGGTCGCGCCGATTGCATGCAGGTCGCCACGGGCGAGCGCCGGCTTGAGGATGTTGCCGGCGTCCATGGAGCCCTCGGTAGCACCCGCACCCACGATGGTGTGGAGCTCATCGATGAACAGGATGACCTTGCCCTCGGATTTTTGCACTTCTTTGAGTACGGCCTTCAAGCGGTCCTCGAACTCGCCGCGGTACTTGGCGCCGGCGACCAGCGCGCTCATGTCGAGCTCGATGAGGTCGCGGTCGCGCAGGGTGCTCGGCACGTCGCCGGCCACGATACGCTGGGCGATACCCTCGACGATGGCCGTCTTGCCGACGCCCGGCTCACCGATGAGCACGGGGTTGTTCTTGGTGCGACGGGACAGGACCTGGATGGTACGACGAATCTCGTCGGTACGGCCGATGACCGGGTCGAGCTTGCCGGCGCGGGCAAGGTCGCAGATATTGCGGCCGTACTGTTCCAGTGCCTCAAACTGGGTCTTGTCCTCGGCAGACGTCACGCGATCATCGCCGCGCAGCTCCTCGTAGACCTGCTCGATGCGCTCCTTGGTCACGCCGGCATCGCGCAGCACACGGCCCGCCTCGCCCTTGTCCTCGGCAAGTGCCATCAGCAGATGCTCGGTCACCACAAAGCTGTCGCCCATCTTGGTGGCCTTCTTCTCGGCCTTCTCGATGACGCGGACGAGCTCGTTGGACAGACCCATCTGCTGGCCCTCGCCCGAAACCTTGGGCGCGTGGTCGATGGCATCCTGCGTGGAGCGTGCGAGCTGAGCCGGATCGGCGCCGATGCGCTCGATGATCACGGAGATATTGCGCTCGCCGGCACCGAGCAGGGCAGACAGCAGGTGAATCGGCTCCACCGCGCCGGCCTGCGCGTCAGCGGCCGTGCTCATGGCGGTCTGCAGCGCCTCGCGCGACGTCATTGCTAGCTTATCGATTCTCATGGAATCACCTCTCTTGGGGTGGCCGCCCTACGGGGCGGCTTCACGTTGTTCGAGAAGTATTGTTGCCAGCTTTGTACGATCTTATACACAAATCTAAGTCTCTATATATAAGATTTTCTGAGTGTTCCCACGACATACAAACCACCACAAAGGGGACAGGCACCTTTGTGGTGGTTGCAGCCTCTATTTACTTGCCGAGCCCGTGCTTCCCGATTCGGCGCTCCAGGGCATCTCATCCTCGAACAGCCATGTACGGGCAGACCCACTATCGCGTGCAGTCTGCGGGTCAGGCAAGCAGGTCTGTTTATAGGCATCTTGGATACACTGACCCATAAAATCGTTGAGCTCGGTCTGGTCGCCCTCCATGACATAGGCGACATCGCCGTCCATGATGTAGATGCCCGGACCCTCATTGCCCTCGTAGCCCGGATCGTACGAGACATCACATAACTTTGCGCCGTTTGCAGTGTCCAGCTCAATGGAAGAGTGGCATCCGCCAACCATGTCGTTCGCTTTTGCCCGATAGGACGCATATCTGTACCAACGCTTAAATGTTTTGCCCTTGAGTAGCTTGGACGCCCTGTCGATCAGGCTTGTATCCGTGGTATAGCGCATGGCCCCAAGCTGAATACACGGATAATTGCTAATACCCAGCACAGCCGGCTGCTCATCAAAATCAACGGTAATGGTCTCGGTCTTGTCGTCGCCGGTCAGAAGTTCGACAGATTGAATCACAGGCTTGACCACCGGCTCCGTCACCGCAGCAGGTAGAAATGCCATACCGACAGCGCCCGCGCCAACCACAGCGATCGCAAGCGCCAAGACAATCAATCCAATACGGGCAGAACGGCTCACGGCAAAACACCCCACAATGCAAACCTTCGCCACCTGCACTAATGATACCGCCAGCTAACACTATTACCAAAAGAAGTCGCGCGCTCCTCACCACCACAAAGGGGACAGGCACCTTTGTGGTGGTTTTCGACGCTAACGGTCGACCATCTCGCGCCATGAGATTAAACTTGAATTGTTCTCTGAACATATCCATTTCTGCCTATCCTCAACAGATCTTTGTCTCGAGGAGCGCATATGAAGCCGTCTCATTCCACCGGTCGCAACGTCATCGCCATTCTCGCCATACCCATCGTGATGCTCTTCCTTATCGTCATCACGCCCTTTTCTTTTGGTATCGCCTCGCCCTTCGATCTTTGCGGGATGATCGACGCCGGCTCGCGTGCCACCTCGCTCTCCTTTGTCTGCCGTGGCGTGTTCTACGAATATGCAATTCCCACCGGAAGTTGGCAGTCCAAGTTACCGTTGCTCGGCAAGGTCGACGGATGCTCCCCCTATTTCTGCCTTGAACCTCAGGCGCTAAACTATCTGATCGACGACCAGCCACTCGACTCCATCACCCTCGCCTACGACTACGCACCAAACACCGATGAGCGCCACATGAACCAAGTCCTCGACAAGATGCTTGGACAGTGCGGGCTCACCGAGGAGGCCGGTCGAACCATCTATAGCAACCAGCAATTAAAGCGAACAGAACTCCGCCGTGTCGGAAAAATCAAAGGGCGAAACGGGGCTGCCTACTGGCAGGCCTGGGCGACACGCGACAAGAGCGAATTCGGGCACAGCACCTATACGGTCACCGTCTACACCAAAGATGGAATCAAGGACGATGTTGACGATTTCGCGTCATCCAAACTCGGCATCCCCAAAACAACCAAACCCGCCAACCCGGATGAAATTCTGTAGAGCCGCTCATTAACATACCGTTCAACGATCACAACAACATCGAGCTCGTTCCCCACCGCCACAAAGGTGCCTGTCCCCTTTGTGGTGGTTTTCGACAAAAAGAAGCCGCCCCATTAACAGAGGCGGCATCAAGCAAGTCTATTTATTAGCGTCCCTCAAGACCCAACGAGAACGCAGAAATGTAGCCCGGGGCTTACCCTTTCCCGAACGCGACCCTCGCGAAGCGCGTGAGCGGGCGGGAAAGGGTAAGCCCCGGGCGGACAATTAAGTGCGTTACTCGGCAGCTGCCTTGAACTTGTTGTAGTTGATCAGGCAGCCAGCCTTGACGATGGCACGCTCCTCTGCCGTCATATCGGCAATGTAGAGCTCAATCCGCTCGACCGTGCCGTCGGCGCGCACCACGTAGGCGGCGATGCCCTTCAGGTCGCCATCGAGCGCGGCGCGGATACCCGGCACAAAGACGTAGTCGCCCACCTCAAAGCTGGGCTCGGCCTCCATCTGGAAGGGCACCATGCCCCAGTTCATCACGTTGGAGCGATAGCGCTTGGTGGCGTACTCGTGGACGATGTTGGCCAGGCCGCCAATTACGCGCTGGCAGCTCGCGGCCTGCTCGCGGGCAGAACCGTCACCGGGCTTCTTGGCATAGAGCATGGAGCCGTACTCAGTCGCCTTGGCATCGGCCGCGACACCCGCGCCGGTCAGCGCCTCAAACACGCTGGCAAGCTCGGCATCGAGTGCCACCAGGTCGCCCGCTGCCTCGCCGGCAACGCGGCGCTTTTCCACCGCGTCGACCTCCTTGGAGCGGCCCACGTAGGCAGGGTCGCGACGGCTGAGCGTAAACTCGGCCAGACCCAGCGGGTTGGAGCGGAAGGAGCTCGTCTCGCCCGAGGGAATGAGCTCGTCGGTCGTAGTGACCGGGTCCATGATCTTGGAGCACACCTTGAGCAGGATGTCGTCGCCGAGAGGCTCCATCGCGGGCCACGGCTTGATGTTGGGGCCCTCGACCAGCTCGTCGGCCGGCTCAGCCTTGCCAAAGCCCCAGTACACGCGCTTCTTGTACGGCGCGTCGTCAAAGGTGTACTCGCAGGCCTCGTCCCAAATCTCCTCGGGCAGGTCGGTCGCCGACGTCAGGACGCCGCCGTTGGCAGCCGTCGCCGCAATGGAGCGGGCGTCCATCAGGGCCACGGCGCTCAGCTGGCCATTGCCCGGCTTGGAACCCTCGCGGTTGGGGAAGTTGCGCGTAGTGTGGCGGATCGAAAGGCCGTTGTTGGCAGGCGTGTCGCCGGCGCCGAAGCACGGGCCGCAGAATGCCGTGCGCACAATCGCGCCGGCCTCCATAAGGTCGTAGATGTAGCCGCGGCGTGTAAGCTCGAGTGCCACGGGCTGGCTCGTGGGATAGACCGACAGCGAGAACTCGCCGCAGCCGGTGTTAGCGCCCTTGAGCACGCGAGCAGCCTGGACCACGGAGTCGTAGTTGCCGCCCGAGCAGCCGGCGATAACGCCCTGCTGCACGTGCAGCTTGCCGTCGACGATCTTGTCGAGCAGGCTAAAGTGCGTCTTGCCCTCGCCGATCTTGGCGGCCTCGAGCTCCACCTCATGCAGGATGTCCTCGAGGTTCTCGTTGAGCTCGTCGATCTCAAAGCCGTTAGAAGGATGGAACGGCAGGGCGATCATGGGCTTGATGCTCGACAGATCGACCTCGACACAGCCGTCGTAGTAGGCGACATCGGCGGGCTTGAGCTCGCGGTAGTCGTCGCCGCGGCCGTGCATGGCCAAAAACGCGTGCGTGTCCTCGTCGGTGGCCCAGATGCTCGACAGGCAGGTGGTCTCGGTGGTCATGACATCGACGCCATTGCGGTAATCGGTCGTCATGCTCGCGATGCCCGGGCCCACAAACTCCATGACCTTGTTCTTAACGTAGCCCTTGGCAAAGACGGCACGGATGATGGCGAGCGCCACGTCGTGCGGGCCGACGCCGGGGCGCGGGGCGCCCGTGAGGTAGATGGCGACAACGCCGGGATAGGCGACATCGTAGGTGTCGCGCAGCAGCTGCTTGGCCAGCTCGCCGCCGCCCTCGCCCACGGCCATGGTGCCCAGGGCGCCGTAGCGGGTGTGCGAGTCGGAGCCCAAAATCATCTTGCCGCAGCCGGCAAAGTTCTCACGCATAAAGGAGTGGATGACGGCGATGTGCGGCGGAACGAAGATGCCGCCGTACTTTTTGGCAGCCGAGAGACCGAAGACGTGGTCGTCCTCGTTGATGGTACCGCCCACAGCACACAGCGAGTTGTGGCAGTTGGTGAGCACGTAGGGCAGCGGGAACTGCTCCATGCCCGAGGCACGCGCCGTTTGGATGATGCCGACAAAGGTGATGTCGTGGCTCGCCATGGCATCGAAGCGAATCTTGAGCGCCTCGGGGTCGCCGGACGTATTGTGTGCCTGGAGGATCGAATACGCGATGGTGCCGCGCTTGGCATCCTCGGGCGTCTGCGTAATGCCGCGCTCGGCAGCCTCGGCCGCAGGCACAACCTCGCTGCCGCCGCGCAGGTAGATGCCGTCCTCGTACAGCTTGACCATACTGTCTCCCACTCTGCCCGAAAGGCTCGGGCGCATAGCATACATTCGTTCAATATCGTGCCATAGAACGGTTGCGAGTGGGTTACGAATCTGCACGTTCACTTTATCTCAGTAAAGTAAAGGACGAGCCCGGTGCGGGCCGGCAGATTTGGTGCAAGAGTGTCCCTTTCGACCAGTCATTTAAGAACGTCCATTACAGTCGAAATTGTCAGCCCGGGACCGTCTCGGGCTACGATTGAGGCGCGCCCAGAACGGGCCGCCGACCGGGCGCCCGCGCACGGCCGAACGTCCCTGCCCCCGAGAGGGCCCGTTGGGTGCTGCCGGCGCGGGGCGCGCCGCCCCCGACGGCTGATAGGAAAGTGCCGGGCAGGTGCCGCGGCTGGTAATGTGAGTGCCGAGGGGGAGGCCATCCGGTCGAACGACTACCGGAAGGATACCACCGTGAAAGCGCCATCCACCAGACCCGCGGCCGTGCTCGGCCTGGACGTCGGTAAGTCATCGCACTGGGCCTGCCTGATCGACCGCGACGGGGAGGTGCTGGCCAGCGCCCCCGTCCGCAACAGGGAGGCCGAGCTCGACGCGCTGTTCGCCTCCGCGCCCGCCGGCACGCTCGTCGTCGTCGACCAGTTCCGCAACATAGGGTCCCTCGCCGTGAGGCGGGCCCGCGCCGCGGGGCTCGTGGTCGCCCACCTGCCCGGGCTCGCCGCCAGCC
>URKT01000091.1 GCA_900548495.1 uncultured Collinsella sp.
GTGGGCTCGGAGATGTGTATAAGAGACAGTCAAAGGTCAAAGCAGTAGACAGGGAGACCTGTGCCGCAATCATCGCGCCAATGACGGTCATTCCGAGAACGCCGGCAGCATGCGTCATGCGAGACATAAGGTTGTTCTCTTCGGACTGCTGCAGGAACTTGGTTCCCAGGTCGTAACCCAGATGGGCTGCGACGATACGCGTTGCAAAGTTAATCACGGAGTAGATGAGCGCGTACACGATGGGGCCGAGCGGGTTGCCCGTCGAAGCGATGCCAATACCAATGCCGGCGGCGACCACGCGGAACGTACCCCAGTAGAACGAATCGCCAATGCCGGAAAGCGGTCCCATGAGGCCGACCTTCATGGCGTTAATCGAGGACGTGTCGAAGTTCTTATCGGCAGCCGCCTGCTCTTCCATCGAAACCGTTAGGCCGGCTACAAACGGAAGCACATGAGGCGTGATGTTAAAGAACTCGGTATGGCGATCAAGTGCCGCATAGTAATCGTCGTCGTTGGGATAGATCTTTCGCAGGGGCTTCTGAATGGTGTACATGAAGCCCATTGCCATCATCTTGTCGTACGACTGCGAGCACTGGCTCGTAAACTGGCGAAGGAACATGCTCCGATACATATCGGGAGTCATAATCGCGTCCTTCTTGGCCTCTTTGAGATCGGTGTTCTGGGTAGCCATTAGAAGTCCTCCTCTTCATCCTCGGCAACCGCCTGCGGACCGGCCGAGCCCTCGCGGAAGGCCAGGAGCAGCGCGACGCAAATGGCAGCTGCGGCGACGCCGACCACGTCCATCTTGAGGTAGATGACCATAATGAATCCCAGGAACAGCCAAGGAAGAAGCTTGTTGTCGCCCATAGTCCTAATAAGAAGAGCGAAGCCGATGCAGACCATGACGCCGGATGCAACGTTGAGGCCGTCCATCACAAACTGCGGAATAACGTTAAGCGCATTGTTGATGAGGTCGGCACCAAAGAACAGCGAGCAAAACACCAGCAGTGCAGACGGAATGCCAATCGACAGCGGCACGATGGTCAGATGGTACAGATTTGCCTTGGCAAGATCGCGATTTGCCAGAGCGGTCTCAATCTTCTTGCAGGCAAAGGCGCCCGGAACGGCGTAGCAGAAGTTGCGCCACACCTGAAGGAAGACGGAGACGGGAAGGGCGAGCGCGACGGCAGTTGCCGTGCCCGTACCCGTAATGACGGCAAACGCGCAGCCAAGCACGCCGGAGGCATAGACCTCGGGAGGAACCGCCGCGCCGACCATGATGGCACCCATGAACATGGACTCCAAAGCAGCGCCGACGATAACGCCCTGCTGGACATCGCCAAGGATCAAGCCGACAAACAGGCTCGTAAACAGCGGACGACCAAGCATCGTAATGCCAAATAATTGCTCGTCCATGGACGCAATAAATGCGACCAGTGCAACTAGAAGATACTGGACAACCATTTCGATCAACCCCAGAAACAGGTCTGCAGGCGAGGCGTTCTGCGCAGCTCGCCTGCAGACAACCGCAGCAATTTGAGAGGATTAGTAGTTCATCTGGTGATAGTAACGACGCGTGGTGAGCGGGTGGTTACGAACGTGCTCGAGATGGCAGCTCAGACGCTCGGTGATGGTGTAGGTGACCATCGGGGAGACGATCTTGCGGAACTCGGGGTCGCTGAACGGCAGCTCGACCTCGGCGGTGTCGAACTTGTTCACGCGGACATGGACGCCCTTCTCGTCGGCGAGCATGTGAGTGAAGTTGTCCACGCGGTCCATGAGCTTACGGGTGTCGTCCTCGCCGTAGAGCATGATGAGGCTCGTGCCCTCCTCGCAGAGTTCGATGGTGCCGTGGAAGAACTCGGCGGCGTGGATAGACTTGGTCTTGATCCACTGCATCTCCTCGAGAATGCACATAGCGTAGTCGTAGGCCTCACCCCAGAGCATGCCGGAGCCAATCACCATGTGGTAATCGGTGTCCTTGAAGTCCTCGGCCATGGCGGCGCAGCGCTCGTCCTGAGCGTCCTTGGCCTTGATGAGGTACGGAGCGATGTTGCCGAACTCCTCCATGAAGGTGTCGTACTTGGGGAAGGCGCCGGCGTTCTTGAGGAAGCGGGCGACCAGCGTGATCTGGTAGGTGTAGATGGCCTCGCACAGAACGTCGTCCTCGGCGAAGCTGAAGAACTTGTAGTCGGCGTACTCAGTGGCCGGGGTGTTGTCGTTGGAGACATACATCAGCGTGCGGGCACCCTGCTCCTGGCAGAACTTGGCGGCCTCGATGATCTCGGGGGTGGTGCCGGTACGGGTGGAGAAGACGCAGACCGAGTCCTTGTTGAAGGTCTTGGGCGGGCATGCGAGGAACTCAGCGGCAATCTCGCAGTGGACGTCGACGTCGGCCGTGGTGGTCTCGACCCAATACTTCATCGGGAGCGTGTGGGCCCAGGTGCCGCCGCAGCCGATGAAGAAGATGTTGGAATAACCCTGCTCGCAGACCTTGTCCACGGCAGCCTCAATCTGAGGACGGAGAGCGAGGGCATCGCTCACAACCTTCTCGTAACGAGGCTCATCGAAATTGAACATCCCTTACTCCTAACTCACTTGGATGAACCCTTCATTCATCCCATGACGTTATAATACTTTATATAACTAACTATGCAAGAACTATTTCAGATTTTTTTGATTTTTCTTTAATAAAAAGCCCGCCGATCAAATGATCGGCGGGCTAAAGAAAGGAGGACCTAGTTAATAAATGCTAGACAATGGCATGTTTCCAGCTAGAAAACGTCCTTGGCAAGTACCTTTGAGTCATTGGGAACCTGACGGATTTCGATAACCACGCCATCGTTGACAAGCTCTTGGATATGCTCGGCATCGGTTTCGGTCGCAAAGATCGCGGGGGTCGGATGAAGCGTGGTCTCGGGAGACTTTCGAGTTCCGCCCAAATTGATCTCCTTGATGTCTTTGCAACCCTTAGCAAGGCGATAGGCATCCTCGATCGTCTCGACAATGATAAACAGCGAATACTTGTCGGTGACGCCGCTGTTGAGCGCCTCGATAGCAGCGTTAACATCCTTGATGACGAGTTTAACGCCGTTGGGACGGGCGAGCCTCAAGGCCGCCTTCCTCATGTCGTCTTTTGCCACGGCATCGCTGGCACACAGGATGCAATCGACATCCAGCGCATGCGTCCAAGACATGGCGACCTGGCCGTGAATCAATCGGTAATCAACTCTCGTAAGCTTAATCATCGTAATCATCTCCACACGTAATAAAGGTAATGACAGGGTTGAATTATTCGTTGAAGCTTGAGCTAGAACTCTTCTTCTTCGACATCGGCAAGCATGTCCGCCGCCTCGCAAAGCTGAATAAACGAACGCGATCCCTCGACCGCGGCTTTGGCCTTGTCCGCATCCAGGGAATCCAGCTGTGTAACCATTTCCACCAGCAGCGGCAAGTTCATTCCGGTGATCAACGTAAACGATCCGGCGGCCTGCCTCTGGATGAACTCGTTGTTTACGGAACCGCCAAAGATGTCAGTTACGACAAACCACGTGTCGGCCGGATCCTTCGACTCCATCCAAGCATCGATAAGCGCTGCGACATCCCTCGTGTCGTCATCGATATAGGCGCACAGGCACTCGATTCGGTCGTTGGTGCCCATCAGAATCTCCAGAGAGCTTTTCATACCTTGGGCGAGATAACCATGACTCGCTAGCAATATCTTATTCATAGTTCTCCAATATCAATAAGACGTACTATATTGTCATAACAAAGTATATAAGCAATTTCCTTTTTGCGGTGCGTTAATTCTCTAATTCCGCGAACGGTAACAATTGGTCGGTAAAACGGCCGCTCCTTTTACAGAACGGCCGCCCTTGCTTACAGATAGAACTTCAGTCGCTCGGTGCAGTACACCTGACGGGAGATGAAAAGCGGCTCGCCGCTTGGAGCATAACGTCTATCGACAAACAGAAGCAGCGGAGAGTCCAGCTCCACGTTAAGGTATGCCGCCTCGAGCTCGCTCGCATAGCAGACCTCGAGCGTACGCGTGTTGGGGCCCATCTTGATCCCCTGGCGATCGAGTA
Source organism: uncultured Collinsella sp. (assembly GCA_900548495.1). Lineage (GTDB taxonomy): Bacteria > Actinomycetota > Coriobacteriia > Coriobacteriales > Coriobacteriaceae > Collinsella. Next base: position 4,086 of record URKT01000091.1, read on the forward strand.
CCGCCATCAGCGAATCCTCGAGGGATTCATGCTCCAAAAAAGAAAGCGCAGCGGAATAGCTATTGGTTTCCAGCATCGTGGGCTTGTCATCCACAAGGCGCAGACGACGACTACGCAATACTTTTTGGGTATCGTCTACGCCTAGGAACTTCGCGTCTCGCAGGCTTGGGAAGTCCCAGCCCATTGCGAGAACCCTGGTAGACGCCTGTTTTCCAGCAAGCTGGCACGAATGGGTAAAGCTCTCACGGTCGTCCGCGGCATACATCTGTGTGTCCGACGAAACGAACGTGCCCTTGCCGCGGGCCCTCTCAACAAGCCCAGCATCTTCCATTTCTTTAATTGCGGAGCGAACCGTTATTCGGCTCACGCCAAATTGCTCGATGAGCTCCGCCTCGGTCGGAAGCTTATCTCCCGGTCGGTACGTGCCGTTGGCGATCGAATCAGAAAGCGCACGAACAATCTGTTTGTACAGGGGGATAACGCTATTTGCTTCAACCATATCAACCATACCTTTGCAAGGAATCAGCAGCTTATAGATAGATGACTTATATTGTATTAGAACTTTTTAGGAGTCCATATATTTCCTAAATGATTCGGTAAACGGGGTGTTATTTCACTTTAGTGGGGTGCAGCGGCTACCCGCGGCATTCGTTATCAACCTAGCTAGGCTAGTCCACCCACATCGTCTCCAGTTCGCCGCAGAGCCGCGGCCCCATATGGGTATACTCTCGAGGATTCGACTCGATTCGCCCCCGCTGGGGCGTCAAAGGAGACTGCATATGCCCACCACCATCTCAACCGATCCGCGCGCCGCTGCCGCCGCGCTGCTGGTACCCGGCACCACCTGCCACGGCTTTGCCGTCGAGCGCTGTGAGACCGTGCCCGAGCTCGACTCGGACGCTTACGTGCTGCGCCACACCGCCTCGGGCGCTCGCCTGCTGTACCTGGCGTGCGACGACGAGAACAAGGCCTTTGCCATTGGCTTTAAGACGCCGCCGGCCGATTCCACCGGCGTGTTCCATATTCTTGAGCACTCGGTGCTGTGCGGATCGGCTAAGTTCCCCGTCAAGGAGCCGTTTGTCGACCTGATCAAGAGCTCCATGCAGACGTTTCTCAACGCCATGACCTACCCCGACAAGACCATCTACCCCGTTGCCACCACCAACGAGCAGGATCTGTACAACCTGATGGACGTGTACCTGGACGCGGTGTTCAACCCGGCCATCTATACCAAGCCGACCATTTTTGAGCAGGAGGGCTGGCACTACGAGCTGGACCTGCCGGAGAGCGTCGAGGGCGAGGGCGACGGCGGCTCCGCGAGCCTGCGCGAGGGCACGCTGCGCTATAACGGCGTGGTGTTCAACGAGATGAAGGGTGCGCTGTCCGACCCCATGAGTGTGCTGGACGACGCCGTCAACGCCGCGCTCTACCCCGACACCGCCTATGCACACGAGAGCGGTGGCGACCCGCGCACGATTCCCGCGCTCACCTACGAGCAGTTCCTGGACACGCACGCGCGCCACTACAATCCTTCCAACTCTTATATAACGCTCTACGGCGACCTGGACGTGGACCGCGCCCTGGCCTTTTTGGACGAGCGCTATCTGTCGCAGCCGAGTGCCGCGAGCCGCCGCATGGACGCTGCCGTCGCCGCCGGCGAGGACCCGTCCACGATGGCGCCCAATCCGCTGGGCGTGCAGGCGCCCGTGACTTGCGAGTACAAGCGCGTCGAGATGGCCACCACACCCGAGAACGCCCTGGTGGGCCTGGGCCTGGTGCTGGGCAACGCGCTCGACCGCAAACGCACGATCGCGGCGGATATCCTGTTTGAAGCACTGCTGGGCTCCAACGAAGCGCCGGTTAAGAAGGCCATTCTGTCCGCCGACCTGGGCGGCAACGTGGTGAGCTACACGGCGGCCGAGAGCCTGCAGCCCTACGAGCTCATCATGCTGCAAAACGCGCAGCCCGGCGTGGCGCGCGAGCTGCGCCGCGTGTTCCAGGACGCCTGCCGCGACTTATGCGAACATGGCGTTCCGCGCGAGCGCCTGGAAGCCATCATCAGCAGCAACGAATACGACCTGCGCCAGCGCGACTACGGTATCGCCGACGGCGTGGCCATTGCGTGCGACGCGCTGAGCACGTGGCTCTACGATGACGACGCCGCGACGCTGGCGCTCAAGTACGGCCCGGTGTACGAGGAGCTGCGTAGCGAGCTGGACGGCAGCTATTTTGAGGACCTGCTGCGCGAGCTGGTGCTGCAGAACGATCACATGGCGCTGGTCGAGCTGGTTCCGGTAGACGCCGCCGAGGGTGCGGAGGGTGCCGAAGCTGCCGAGCTGGCTGCCGAGCGCGACGCCATGACCGATGCCGAGCTGGCGGATGTGGTCGAGTGCACGGCCGCGCTGCGTGCCGCGCAGGAGGCCGAGGACACGCCCGAGGACAAGGCCACGCTACCGCGTCTGCGTGTATCCGACATTGGCGCGGCGCGCCCCGAGCCGCCGCTCGTTGTGGACACGACTGCGCCCATCCCCTGCCTGCGCCACGACATTCCCACCAACCGTCTTGCCTACGCCATGCAGTACTTCGACCTGAGCTGCGTCGCATTTGAGGACCTGCCCTATGTGACGCTGCTCTGCCGTCTGCTCAAGCAGCTGCCCACGCGCGAGCATTCGGCCGAGGAACTCGACAACCTGCTCGCCGGCAAGCTGGGCTTTTTGAGCTTTACGACCGAGGTCATGACGCAGCCCGACGTGGACGACGTGCGCCCCTACCTGCTGGTGAGCGCCGGCGCCCTGTCCGAAAAGATCGACGCGTTGGCGAGCTTGCCGCGCGAGGTGTGGTCGAGCACGCTGTTGCTCGATGCTGACGCCGACCGCGTTCGCGACGTGCTCACGCAGATTCGCATTGGGCTTGAGCAGGGCTTTATCAACAACGGCCACTCGGCGGCGCTCGGTCGCGCGATGAGCTACAGCTCGCCTTCGGCCGTGGTGCGCGAGCAGCTCTCGGGCGTAGACTTCTACCTGTTCCTGCGCGATTTGCTCGACCACTTTGACGAGCGCCTGGACGGCCTGCGTGCCAAGCTTGCCGAGCTGGCAGGCCGCATCTTTGTGGCCGACGGCTGCCTGGCGAGCTTTACCGGCAGCGATGAGGACTTTAACGCGTACTGGGCCGCCGCGGGCGACTTGGGGCTGGGTGCGGGCGATGGTGCCGATACCGGCCGCGACGCTCTCGTGGTGCCGACGCCGCGCGACCGCCACGAGGCTTTCGTCATCCCCAGCGATATCTGCTTTGCGGCAAGCGCGTGCGACCCGCGTCGCCTGGGCATCGACGTGACGGGCGCCTGGGCCGTGGCTGCCAACGCGCTCTCCTACGATTACCTGTGGAACGAGATTCGCGTGAAGGGCGGCGCGTACGGCTGCGGATTCCGCGCAGCCGGCGAGCGCCAGGCGGCGTTCTACACCTACCGCGACCCGGCAATCGACCCCTCGATTGAGCGCGTGGTGCGCGCAGGTGAATGGCTCGGCAGCTTTGAGCCCGACGAGGCCGCCTTTGAGGGCTTTATCGTGAGCTGCGTGAGCGGCATGGACGCGCCGGTGAAGCCGTACGCGCTCACCAAGCGCCGCAACACGACCTACCTGGCCGGGCTCGATCCACATGCACGCGAGGAGCGCCGCGCCCAGATGCTCGCCGCCACGCCCGGTAAGCTGCGCTCGCTCGGCGCCGACGTGACGCGCATCGCAGCCGAGTCGCCCACCTGCGTCTTTGGCGGCCGCGAAGTCATCGCCAAGAGTAACGCCGGCTTTAACGTAGTCGACCTGCTGGGCTAAGGCACGGCAATCAAAACCACCACAAAGGAGACAGCACCTTCGTGGTGGTTTTGCCGTCTTTATCGCGTTTGCCCAGATAAAGCCTGCCAAAATAAACCTGTCCCTTTTTGGTAGGTTTGGGAG
>URKT01000092.1 GCA_900548495.1 uncultured Collinsella sp.
CCGTCGTCGGCAGCGTCAGATGTGTATAAGAGACAGATTGTCAACATGGAAGTAGCTTGCGCGAATGCCCAGGTACGCCACGTCGTCGGGCACCTCACGACCCACGTTAAAGGTCATGCCCCAATCGAGGGCCTCAACTTCTTCGTCGCCGATCTTGCGCGCCCGGCTTGTGTTCTTGCAGCCCGTCAGGCGCAGTGCCGCCAGCGTCTGCGGACGGCGGACCACGTCCTCGACAGAGCCGATCTCCTCAACATGCCCGTCGTGCATCACGCAGATGCGCTGGCACAGGCGGCACGCCTCGTCGATGTCGTGGCTCACGTAGAGCACGGTGCGGTTACAGACGTCGAACAGGTCGAGCATGTTCTGCTCGAGTGCGCTCTTAAGATAGGAATCGAGCGCGCTCATGGGCTCGTCGAACATAAAGATGCCCGGATGCGCCGCCACCATACGGGCAAGCGCCACGCGTTGCTGCTGCCCGCCCGAAAGGCGCGCGGGGTAGCGGTCGGCAAAATCGGCTAGACCGAAAATGCTCAGATAGCGCTCGGCGAGCTTTTTGCGTGCGACGGCGTCGCCCGCACCCTTTACACCGGCGCATACGTTATCGGCCACCGTCATGTTAGGAAACAGCTGATAGTTTTGGAACAGCAGGGCGCATTTGCGCGCCTGTGGCGACAGGTTGATGCCCGCCGCCGAGTCAAAAAAGGTCACGCCGTTGACGACGATCTTGCCCTCGTCGGGCGTCTCCACACCGGCAATGCAGCGAAGTGTGCAGCTCTTGCCGCAACCCGAGGCACCGAGCAACGCCACGCGCTCCTCGCCGGCCTCAAGCTGCATGTCGAGCATAAACCCGGGGTAGTGCTTTTTGATATCCAAAACGAGCGACATGGCCTATCGACCTCCCTGCGGCACCGTATCATCGCACATGAGCTCGGCCAGCGCCTCGCGATCGATACGCAAGGCATCGCCGCCCGCCGGGTCGAGCGAATCGCCCTGTCCGGTGAGATCTTTGGCCTGTTTGCGCTCCGCATGGGAAAGGCCCCGCTCGCGATACTTTTGCGAATGCGCCGTGTACATGTTGATGAACAGGATGACCAGGAAGCTGAACGCTATTACGACGACGACCCAAAAGAGGGCTACCGACGTGTTGCCGCCCATCCACTCAAAGTAGATGGCGATGGGGATGGTCTGGGTAATGCCGGCATAGTTGCCCGCAAAGAACAGGGTGCAGCCAAACTCGCCCATCGCGCGGGCAAAGGCGAGCACCGCGCTGGCGGCAATCGAGGGCCAGCCAAGCGGCATCATAAGCTTGGTAAAGATGCGACGCTCGGACCATCCCAAGGTTCGCGCGGCGTCGAGCATCTGCGTGTCGAGGCTCTCAAAGGCACCGAGTGCCGTACGGTAGACCAATGGAAACGACACCACCACGGCAGATATCACCGCCGCGGGCCACGTAAAGACGATCGAGACGCCGTGCGCGATGAGCCACTGGCCCACCCCGGTCGAGCGGCCAAACAGCATGAGGAGCAGAAAACCGCAGACCGTGGGCGGCAGCACCATAGGGATGGTAAAGACCGAGTCGAGCAGGCCCTTGATGCGACTCGAGGTACCCATGGTCTTCCACGCGGCGAACAGGCCCAGCGCAAAGGAAATCAGCAGGGCAAGACCGCTCGTTTTAATGGACACCCAAAACGGGCGATAGTCGATGTCGCCCAAAAAGGAAGCCAGGGAGGTCAAGGGCCTCTGCTCATCCCGCAGCACGACAGACGACGCTTCTACCATTTGAGCGCTATCAAGCCAACGCGCACCGCCCTTGGCATCACCCGAGGCTGATGCAATTACCACATAGCGGTCCCCATCCGCACCGCGCTCGTCAAAGCCATAGGTATACCCACCGGCATCAAACGTTGTTTCCGCCGTGACATACCAAGGAAGATCCACGTCCCCCAGCTGCGCACCTCCCATGCAGTTTGCGCTGTCGAGCTTGCAGACGAGGGCCTTGAGACCCGATACGCACTCGTTGTCCTGCAGATCCAATCCATACTTCTCGACCGCCTTGGGCGATATCCACACCACAACGCGATCGACAGCAGGCGCCACTACAAGGTCCACGTCCTCGTCAACGGGAAACCGGTAGCCCTCAGGCTGGCCCTCCATGGCACGAGCGGTCCCCTTGGCCAACCGCTCAAAACCCTCGATCCCATAGGAAAGCCCATGAGCGGTCGCAGCAACCTGGGCCCCGTCCTCAGCGTCTCCAGCAAACGCAAATCCTGGCACCCAGCAAAGCGCGAAGGTCAAAGCACAGGCGACAAGCATGCGGAATCTATTAAGCACGAAAAGCTCCAAGAGAATACAAGGACGGAGTGAAACACAAAACGATGGAATTATCGCGCCAAGCCGCACTACTCGGAAAGCTCAAAGCCGTACTTAGCCCAAATCTTCTGAGCTTTCTTGTTGGTCAGACAGAAGTCGATGAACGCCTTGGCCTCGTCGGCATGCTCAGAGCTATCGGCGACAGCACCGGGATACACGATGGGCTTGTGCGAATCCTCGGGACACACGAAGGCCTCCTCGATGCCGTCGTAGCGGAAGATATCGGAGCTGTAGACAAAACCGGCCACGCAGTCGCCTGTAGAGACGTAAGAAGCAGCGGTGCCGACCTTGTCGGCCAGTGCTACCTTGTCGGCGAGCTCGGGCGCGTACTCGCCGTCGTCGCCCTCGGTGCCGGTATAGAGGCCCACAGAAGCCAGCGCCTGGTTGGCGTACTTGCCGGCAGGAACGGTCTTGGCGTCGCCAATGGCGATCTTGCCGTCCAGGTTCGCGACGTCGGCGATGGCCTCGACCTTGGTGTCAGAGCCCTCGGCGCGGATGATCACGAGGTCGTTGACGAACATGTCCTCACGCGTGTCGGCATCGACGAGCTCGGCGGCTTCGGCGTCGTCCATGGTGCCCTTGGAGGCCGTGATGAGCACGTCGACGGCGGCACCGGCGCGCATCTGCTCGACAAGGTCGCCGGACGCCTTAAACTGCGTGTCGGCAAACGTGGTACCGGTCTGGTCGGTGTAGAGCTCCTGAACCTCGGGCAGAGCCTTCTCGAGCGAGTTGGCAGCAAAGACCTGCAGCCCGACGGTTTCCTTCTTGGAAGATACCTTAGCAGAACCGGCATCGGATCCGGCCGGCTCGGACGTCTTGCTGCCCGAACAGCCGGCAAGACCAAGGCCGGCAGCGGCGACAGCAGAAAGCGAAACGAATCCGCGGCGAGAAACCATATCGAACATGTTCAACCCTTTCGAAGGCTACGCCCGGGCGCCCCGCCGCGAGCTTTATTCTGTAATTAGATTATACTTTCGTGCGAATAATATCAGTGATAAAGATTTCTCGTTTGATTATTTTCTTTTGCTGATAGTCGCAGGACGTACCGCGCTGTCGTTGCATAAGAAAGGCGGAGAGACTCGCGAGGTCGCTCCGCCGCAGGTAGTGCGTTTATTTGGTGTGTCCGCCGCCCGCTGTCATCTGAGCCGCATGCTCCAGCTGATCGCTCACGGCCTCCCAACTTTCGCGGGCAGCTTTCGTGGATCCCGGAAAGTTGATGACAAGCGTATGCCCACGTTGCATGCACACGGCGCGCGAGAGCATAGCGCGGCGCGTCTTGGTCATGGAGTACGCACGGATTGCCTCGGCAATACCCGGCACATCGCGGTCGCAGACGGAACGCGTCGCCTCGGGCGTCACATCGCGCATCGAAAGCCCCGTGCCGCCGCAGGTGAGCACGACATTGGCGTGACACTCATCGGCGGCTTCCACAATGGCATCACCGATCTCGCTGACGTCGTCGCGCACGACCACATGTGAGGCGACCGTCCAGCCCTGTGCCTCGATAAGTTCCTCGAGTGCGGCTCCAGCCTCGTCCTGGGCAAGATCGCGTGTGTCCGAGCACGTCACGATCGAAATCTTCAACTCCATAGCGTTCCTCCTATAGCGCCGTTCCCTCGGGCAGGTCGACGCGAACAACGTCCACGGCATCTCCCGCCTTGAGCTCGCACGGTCTCTCGTCAATACGCAACAGGCAGTTCGCACGCTGCATAGTTCCAAGCAGCGCCGAATTCTGTGTCTTAGCCTCGGTCACCAACAACTCACCGGTCTCGGGGTCGCGCAAAACCGTGGCGCGATCGAAGAAGCGGCGATGCTGTCGCTTTTTCACGCCGTGCGTGAGCGTCGCCTGCTGCACGGGACGCGCAACCTCGGCAAAACCGCGCATCTTGCGAATCGCCGGACGGGCAAGCATCTCAAAGCCCACATACGCCGCGGCCGGGTTGCCCGAAAGCCCCAGGTAGGGCTTACCCCCGAGCAAGCCAAACGTGATGGCCTTGCCGGGACGCATCGAGATGCGATCGAAGAGCACCTCGCCCTCGCGCTGGACCAGCGCCGTCACATAGTCGTAGTCGCCCGCCGAGGCACCGCCGCTCGTAATGACAAAGTCGCACTCCTGCACGGCACGATGAACCAGCTCGGCAATCGCCTGCTCATCATCGGGCGCAATGCCGTAGAACACGGGCTCGGCGCCGGCATCAAGTGCTTCGGCCATCAACGCCGACGAGTTGGAATCACGAATCTGACCGCGCGCCGGTACCTTACTCGGTGCGACCAGTTCCGTGCCCAGCGAGATAATGCCCACATGTGGGGCGGCGTGCACCTTCACGCTCGCGTATCCGGCGCTTGCCAGCAGACCCGCGCCCGCCGGAGCCACGACCTCGCCGGCGTGCATCACAGCATCGCCGGCATGGGCCTCCTCGGCGGCAGAGCGAACGTTCTCCCCTACCTTGGCAGGCGCCGAGAAGCGAACGTGCGAGCCCTCGTTGCCATCGCCGTCGAGCACATCGACGATCTCGTATTTCACCACGGCGTCGGCACCTTCGGGCACCGGCGCGCCTGTCATAATGCGGACCGCCTCGCCCGCGCCGATAGCGACCTCAAACACATGGCCCGCGGCCTCGTGTCCGATAACGTCGAGCGTCACCGGCGCCTCGCCAGATGCCTGCGCCAAGTCCGCCGAGCGCACGGCATATCCGTCCATAGCGCTGTTGGCAAACGGCGAGATGTCGATATCGGCCACCGCGTCCTCGGCCAAGGGAAGACCGGCGGCCTGCCACACGGGAATCTCGACGAGATCGGTCGGAGCAACGTGCGACAGGACAATCGACTGTGCGTCATCCAGCGGAATGAGTTTCTCTGCCATATGCACCTCTTAATGTCACGGCGCACAACAGGGGCGCCGATTCTTTATGCTTGTCTCAGTATAATCCCCCGACGCACGACCGCGACTCGGCCTGTACCCGCAAATACACCTGTCGGTTGTAGGCCGCGAAACAGAATGGAAACCAACCCACCGGCTCGTCGCGTTTACCGCGTTTTATAATGCTTGCGTTGCAACCTAAAAGAGGAACGTATGGCTCATAACGACAAACCCGAAAGCGCAAACGAAGCGCAGGATCATTCCCAGTCGCTCGACGACGGCGGCTTTTTCTCCCTGAACGACGTTATCATGGCCGGCAGGCAACAGCTCACCCGCTCCGAGCATCTCTTGGCTGCCGACACGCGCCGCAACGTCCGCAACCTACTCGCGAGCGCCAAGTTGCTCGTACTCGTCGTCATCGTCTCGCTCGCCATGGGCGTTGCCGCTTGGGCGTTTTTGGCCTCGCTGAATATCGCGACCGACTATCGCGAGCACCATGCATGGATTTACGCGCTGCTTCCCGTTGTGGGCGTTGCCACCGCATGGGTGTACAAAAACCACGGTCTTGCCGCCAAACGCGGCAACAACCTGGTCATCGACTCCGCTCTGGGCACCCGTCTCATCCATATGCGCATGGCTGTGCTCACTTTTGTCTGCTCCACGCTCACGCACCTAACGGGCGGATCGGCCGGTCGCGAGGGAGCCGCGGTTCAGATTGGCGGCACCATCGCCAGCAACATCTCGAACCTCGCCCACCTCAAAAAGCATGATCACCACGACCTCATGCTCGCCGGCATCTCGTCGGCCTTTGGCGCCGTATTCGGCTCGCCCCTTGCCGGAGCTTTCTTTGGCATGGAGATGTGCTTTATCGGCAAGATCGACTACACCGCGGGCATCTACTGCTTAGTCGCCTCGTTTACCGGCTACTTTACATCACTCGCCCTAGGTACCGAGTACGAGGCGAATGTTATCGCCAGCGTTCCCAACATGACACCACGGACGGTTGTCATCGTTGTTATCAGCGCCATTATCTTCGGTCTGACGGCACGCCTCTTTGCCTGGTCAGTTCGAACCGTCAAGAGCCTGTACGGTCGCTTTATCACCAATTACCTCGTTCGCGCACTCATAGGCGCACTCGTGGTTTTGGCCGCCTATGCCCTTCTCGACGCCTGGGACTACGCCGGCCTTTCCACGTGGCTTTCCGGCGCCGGATTTGCCGGCAACACCACCCTGGCAGACGCAGCCATCAAGTTGGTCGTCACAGCGCTTACCCTGGGCGCGGGCTTCCAAGGCGGCGAGGTCACGCCCCTGTTTGGCATCGGCGCGGCACTCGGTGGCTGGATCGGTTGCCTTACCGGGCTCGACCCCAGTTTTCTGGCGGCTCTCGGCATGCTCGGCGTGTTCTGTGCCGGCCTCAACGTGCCCATCACCACCTGCATGATGGCCATCGACCTGTTCCACGGCACGGCAGCCGGGTTCTTTGTCATCGTGGCCTTTATCAGCTACCTAACTGCCGGACACCGCGGCGTGTACCCCGCCCAGCGCATCATCTCGCCCAAGCGCCGTTCGCTTATTGTGGATGAGGGCGGTACGGTAGCGGATGCTATCGAGCGCCACAACGACCTGATAGAGTAGACGTTAGTATTCGACGTGCAGCCACAATCGGGGGCAATTCGACCTGAGCGCGACCGCACCGTCACGTCATACGCCGGGAGTCGCCCCATGCACGCAACTGATTTTGGTCGCACGCTCATCATCGCCAACCCAGCCGCCCAGTCGGGCGCCGCGCATGAGGTTGCCGAGCGCCTGCAACGCTTTTTGGATATGACCGCGCGCGCATCCCAGTTTGACTTGGTGCTAACCGAGCGCATGGGACACGCCAAGGAGCTGGCCGCTCAGGCTCAGGGCTATCGCACCGTTATCGCCCTTGGCGGCGACGGCGTGATTCACGAGGTCGTCAACGGGCTTATGACGCAAAAGGAGGACGCCCGCCCCGCTCTTGCCGTCCTGCCCGTTGGCTCCGGCAACGATTTTGCCCAAACGCTCGGCATCGACGATTTCTCCGGCAAGGATTTTGGCGCACTGCTCACCTGTGAGCTGCAGCGTCAGGACATCGGGCGCATTCGCTCATGGAACCCCGCAAGCGACAGAGGCGAGGCTACCGTTGAGTATTACGACCAGACGCTTTCGGTCGGCATCGATGCCGCCATCGGCCTGGGCACCACCGAGCTGCGCAAAAAGACGGGCCTCGCCGGCGCTCCGCTCTACACTCTCTCGGGACTTGAGCAGTTTGGCCTACGTTATCGCAACTACCCCATGACAGTCAGCTTTGACGGGGCACCCGCCGAGCGCGTGAGGGCGATCATCATGGCCATCCAGCTGGGACCCACCTATGGCTCGGGCTATCGCATCTGCCCCAACGCCGACCCCTGCGACGGCATGCTCGACATCTGCTACGCATGCGGCCCTGTCCCTCGCGCGGTTGCCCTGCCTATGTTTCTTTCGGCCAAGGACGGCCACCATACCAAGTTGCCACCGGTTCGAATGCGCCGCTGTCGCCATGCCGAGCTCACTTTTGAGGAGCCCGACTACCCCATCCAGGCCGACGGCGAGCCCGTTGTCGCCTCGCGCATCGAGGTCGACATCCTCGGCGGAGCCCTCCACATCTGGCACCCCACCCGCTAACCCCACCTAAGTTGCGGTGAAATAGGGACTGTTTATGCACTGTCTCTTATACACATCTCCGAGCCCACGAGACATGCGCAGATCTCG
>URKT01000093.1 GCA_900548495.1 uncultured Collinsella sp.
TCGCACGGAGAGCACATTAAGTGCTCTCCGGCTCGTGCGGAACTCGCGATCGACCTTATATATTTGCCCTCCCCGGGGCTCCCGCACAACGGAACCTCAGTTGGGTTCTATCCCGTATGGCAGTCGCTTCGCTCCTGCCCGCCTTGGTTGTGAGGGCGATTTGGCGTTGGAACGGTTCTTTTTCTGATATATGCTGGTTGCGGCTCTTCTTTTGGGAGGAGTCGCTTTTTTGTTGCTAGGAGGTTGGCCCGTGGTTGATGGGGAGAATCGTTCTGAGCTGCTTGCTGCGGATTGGAATGGCGAATGGATGCGTCTGCAGGCCGCTCGGCATCGGGCTGATGATTCTTTTGAATGGGATAAGCGGGCTCGGCATTTTCGGCCGTTGGAGACTGCCCCTTATGCTCGGGATTTTATAAAGCTGTTGGCGCTTGAGCCCGGCGAGTCGGTGCTTGATATGGGGTGTGGGGCTGGGTCGATTGCTATTCCGCTTGCTCAGGCTGGGCATCCTGTGATTGCGGCTGATTTCTCCCCCGCCATGCTGGGCACGCTTGATGCCGGCATTGAGTACTACGGGCTCGAGGGGCGCATAACGCCGCTTGAGCTTGCTTGGGATGATGATTGGGATTTGGTTGGACCGGTCGCGAAAGCGGTGGATGTTGCCTTTGCCAGTCGCTCTGTCACCACGACCAACCTAAAAGGCGCGCTTACCAAGCTTGATCGTACGGCTCGTCGGCGTTGTGCTGTCACGATGGTCGCCAACTCCAGCCCGCGCTATGACCTGCACCTGATGAACGCCATCGGTGCCTCGGTTACCTGCAGTAATGGCTTTGTGTATGCTTTTAATATCCTCATTCAGATGGGTGCCCTGCCGCAGGTTACGTACTTTGAATCGCCTCGTCGCGATACCTTCGATAACCTTGAAGCGGGCGTAGCAGATTTTTCCCGTATGCTCGAGCATGGCAACGAGGATAAGGTCGACCGTCTGCGCGACTACATCGCCCAGCACATGATTGAGAACCCCCATGCCGGTGAGCCGGGCTCCAAGGGTGTGCCGCAGGGACGCTATATGCTCGACCACGTCCGCAAGGTCCGTTGGGCGTTTATTGCATGGGAGCCGGTCTCTGCACCCCGCTCATAGCCTGTTCGCAGCCCGCACTGCCCACTCACTCGGCATCCGCATTCTTTTTGAACTGGGCAAACGCGCTCCACACCGCACCGTTCCTGCGCTATCGTGGGACAGCTCACGTAAATTAAGGCCCCGTCGCGGGGCGCCCCATACATAGAAAGCGAGAACCCATGGCACTGACAGGAGCACAGGTCAAGCAGCTTCGCAGCATGGCCCATCACCTCAACCCCGCCATCATCATCGGTAAGTCCGATGTCAACGAGGGCACCGTCGAGCAGACGGTCGCCTACCTGGAGAAGCACGAGCTCGTTAAGTGCTCCGTGCTCGATGGCTCCAGCCTTTCCGCCCGCGAGGCCGCCGAGGAGCTCGCCGAGCGTTGCCACGCCGAGGTCGTCCAGGTCATCGGCCGCAAGTTCTCACTGTATCGCGAGTCCTCGCGCAAGGACATCGAGAAGATCAAGCTCGTCTAAGAGCCAATGATCCGGCGAGCCAACATATAGCAAGCTTACGGGTGCCCAAGTACTTCGGGCGCCCGTTTTTTATCGCTCGACCAGCACGCGATTGAGCCGCCCCTCCACCAAGCGCTCGTATAGGCGCCGCGTCTCGGGCTCGGGCACGCCATTGACCTGTTCCCTCAGATGGTGCATATGCCCGCTGTACAGCTCGACGATATCGCGCCGCCGCCCCGCCGCACTGTAGACGCGCATGGCGCAGCGCACCATATCCTCGCGCGACGTTTCCTGCCGAAGCCCCGACTCCGCCAGCCAAATCGCCGACTGCAGATCGTTTTCTTCTAGAGCGGCATTTGCTCCCTTAATCATGCAATCGATATACTTTGACTGCATAATGCGTCGCATACGCAAAAAGTAGGTGGGATTACAGCCATTGGGAACATACAGCGGTCCGGCATAAAGCTGCTCAATCTTAAGGCACAGCTCAACTAAATGGGGCCCGCGCGCACCCGTGCGATTTCCCAAAACCTCGCGGCTTATCTGGTCAAACAGCCGTACATCGGTCTTGACGTAGTCGCCGTTGAGCCCAATGCATTCATTTTGGATGAGCACGCACGACTTGCCATCCGGCGTCGGTCCCAAAGCCGACCGCAAGCGCGATATCGTCGAGTACAGGTTGTTGCGGGCGCTATTAAACTCGGCATGGGGCCACAGCTCCATGGCCAGCGTCTCACGATCGACGAGCGCATCCATGCCCAGCGCAAGCCGCTCGGCAAGCGTCGCCGCCTTCTTGCGGCGCCACATTTTGTCCGTGATGGGAAACCCATCGCGCTCGGCGCGAAACGCACCAAACATGCGAATCTCGATATGGTCGATGGTATCAACGGCTTCAACCTCGCCGGCCTGGAACAGGCGCTCACCCTCCCCTTCCAAATCGTCGCGCAGCGAGTACCGCGACAGCTCGCGCACGGGAAGCTTCTTGCGTATCCTGCCCGCCGGCTCGCCCAGACAATGCATGGCAAGGCGCGCAAAGAGCCGATACGATGGCTCTAGAATCCCCGCGCGATTCATGGACATCCAGGCCGCAAGATCGCTATCTCGTCCCGCGCACGCCAAATGCAGCGCCACCATCCAGGCCTCCGCTCCACCAACCTGCGTCTGGCTTATATCGAGCAACTCCGCTTCCTCGCGCACCGAAACCATCGAGGTGTTACGCAGATATGCCGCGCGCTCCAGCAGCAATGCGTTATCGCGCATGTACGCAATCGACTCCTCGGCAAGTTTGAGCACTTGGACCGCACGGAACTTTGCATTAACCGGCCGTCCCTCTGCCAGCGACTGCCAGCCTTCTAGCAACAGCCCAAACAGCTGAATCTGGTTGTCGCGCATGCGCACGGCAAAACGATCGAGCTCGTTGAACGCCGCATCGTCGGTTACCGGCAAGCCGGAAAGGAGCCGCCGTGCCGCCAACACCATGCGCACCCAGATAGCCATCGCCTTAAGCCCACGTACGTCGAGCGCCTCCCGCACCACCGTCATCTCGTCGTCGCGCTCGTCGGTTCCCGCAAACGACCCATCAAAGAGCTCCACCAGCATGCTATCGGCCCGTATAACAATCCCCGCGACGTCGAGCTCGCAGTCATAGGCCTTGCTCGTTTTGAGCTGCTGTAGAACGCCGCTGTCATCTCCCCGTTCGGTCAGGCAGCGCTTGACCTCGATATGCGCAGACAACATATCGAGTGCGGTGTGAGATGCCTCGATTTCTGGCACGGCCAGGTTCGTAGGAAGCCCAAGCCCGTTGTCCCCATAGCAAACTGCCGTCAGTGTCTGGGCCACCCTCCATGAAACAGGGTCTATTTCGCAGGCCGCCCGTTCGCCCCCGCGCTCGATAACCGATGCCATATAGCGAGCGAGCTTTGTATTGGACACGCTGACCGCTGCCAGATATACGCCAAGCGCTTCGGCAGGCGTTGGCTCTGGAGCCGGATCGTCGGCATCGATCGTGCCCAGCGCTGCTCGGCAGATATCGGCCCCGTGCCCCGTCAGAGCAAGATCGACCCCATACTGTCCAGCAAGTTCAAGGACCGCTTCACGGTCCAGAAAGGCGTCCGCCAGGCCCATCGCCGCATCGCATCGGCCCGCCTTAAGCAAAATCCGGGCCGCCCTCGGAACAAGTTCGGGGCGAACCTCGGCCACCAACTTACGCAAGCGCAAGCGTCCGTTATCCTCCGTGCCTAGACACGTAAAACTCCGCTCGGCGGGATCCAAGCCAAAGATCGGGTAGTCGCGTACAAAGTAGGACTGGTCGACCATCGACAGCCTCACCCCACAGGCCTCGAGTTCTGCGATATTGCCCTCGCCCATCAAAACCATGAGACATGCCACGCAAAACAGCGCATTATTGTCGAGTGAAGCCAGATCGGCAAGTGCCGCGCCATACACGTTGACAATCTCGTTTTCGAGCAGGCCGGCTACGTCGCCTTGGCCATACAGACCTGTCTGCAATGCCGAAACGAGCTCGGGCACGCCCTGCGTGAGCTGATAAAAGTCGAGCGATGTGCTGATCGAAAACGCCGATGCCCACGCCGAATACTCATAGGCATGCACCTTGAGCATCTGCGCATTGATCTTAACCGAATCGCCCAGCCCATGAATCAGCTGACGATTTGAAGGACGGCAGGAGATAAAGACCCCTACCCCCATAGCGCGCAGGCCGCGAATCCTGTCGATGAGGTCTTCGGTATCGTGCTGATCGAGGTTTGGCACATTATCAATCGCGATAAGGGAGTGCGGTTTGTCTTTGAGTTCTTCGGCAACCACCTCGAGCTGCATAAACACCTCGCGCCCAGTGGCGCGATCGGCCTCGATAATCCGCACGGGGCCTCGCGTCGGGTCGCATTTAACCTCATGGGTGTACTGCAGCAGCACCGAGGTCTTCCCAAACCCGTCGGGCGCATAAAGAACCACGATGCCGGCCTTTCGGCCCTTGGCGATAAGCTCATTCATCAAGCGTTCGCGTCGCACCATATAGCCTCCGCCCAGCGGCATCAGCTCGAGGTCGTCTATACCGCTCAAATCATTTACCATGCCCGCTCCTCAACTCGACCGTATGGACACTGTAGCCGCAAGACCATACAAGCCGCGCTATGAATAGAGCGACCTTGTGTTTTAGGTTGTCTTTTGGTACGCAAGCGGCAAGTTTTTGTACAGCGAGGGCCGATTGTTATTAATCCCCCGACTAATCGGTCTTTAAGCAGGTAAATGAGCTTGTCAGCTTGTCCCATCTAAGCGGCAGTGTAACGCAGATGAACAAGGTTCAGCCATGTCATTCAACTCGCCTAGCACCCGCTACCGTCTACGACCTTCTAGTGGCATTTTTGCATAGAATCTGGTATGGAATGAATCAAACTGTTGGGCATCCGGCATTCGTCAAGCTTGCGGCAAGATTTTGGTCAAGCGGGCGAAAAGGGATAGCAAAAAGGCCCCCGCAAAGCGGAGGCCTTAGGCAAGGCTATGCCGAGGTGTAGGATTCGCGCTACTCGCAGAGCGAAAGGGCGGCCTCGTCGGCAACGACAACGCAGTTGGTGTGCAGCTGCAGGATCGAAGCCGGGCACTCGGGCGTAACCGGACCATAGCACATGTCATGCACGGCCTGAGCCTTGGCCTCGCCGTTGGCGACGACCAGGATCATGCGGGCATACATGATGGTCTGGGTACCCATGGTGTAGGCCTGACGGGGAACATCGTCGATGCTGTCGAACAGGCGGCTGTTGGCCTGAATGGTGCTCTCGGTGAGGTCGACGCAGTGCGTGCCCTTGGAGAAGTGGTCATCGGGCTCGTTGAAACCGATGTGGCCGTTGTTGCCAATGCCGAGCAGCTGCAGATCCGGATAACCGGCGGCGGCGACGATCTTGTCGTACTCAGAGCAGGCAGCGGCGGCGTCGGGGTTGGAACCGTCGGGCACATGCGTGTTGTTCAGGTCGATGTTGATGTGATCGAAGAAGTTCTCACGCATGAAGTAGTGATAGCTCTGGGGATCGTCGTGCGAAAGGCCGCGATACTCGTCCAGGTTGTAGGTGCTGACCTCGGCAAAGTCGACGTCGCCCTTCTCGTACCAAGCAGCGAGCTGCTTGTAGGCACCGATCGGGGTGGAGCCGGTGGCAAGGCCCAGCACGCAATCGGGCTTGAGGATAACCTGCGCCGAGATGATATTGGCGGCCTTGCGGCTCATATCCTCGTAGTCTTTAGCTTTAATGATCTTCATTACGCGTCCTTTCTCGTACAAGAGAGGCAAGGCTCCCTTACAAGCACTTGCCCGCGGCCCGCGTCGGCCGCAACCAACGTGTGCGGCCACCAGGGCGAGGTCGCGTAATGTATGTGTCTCGTGTCTAGCCGCGTCGAGGCCCCTGCCCGTCCACGGTGACCCAAAGCTGTTTAGCTTCGGACAAATCTCATCTTGCCACGGAGGGCGTCCTCTTTCAAGGGCGCCCTCCATAAACGTGTTTGAATTGTAGGCTAATGGCCACGTGCACTTGCTAGCGCTCCCGAGCAACGATGAGCTGGTCCATCTCTTCGACATGCACGCCAACGGAGCCCTTGATACTCGAGAACTCAACGGAGTTGCACACCAAGATGGGAACCGTCACATCGTAGCCCTCGGCAGCAATTGCCTCGCGATCGAACTCGATGAGCACGTCGCCCTTATGGACGACATCGCCCACCTGTGCATGCACGCTAAAATGCTTGCCCTCAAGCTGAACAGTGTCCAAACCAACGTGGATGAGCACGTCTAGGCCATCGACCGTGTTGAGCGCAACGGCGTGACCCGTGGGAAAAATGGCCTCGACCTTGGCGTCTGCCGGCGCAATCACACGCGTGCCGGTAGGCTGAATCGCCACGCCCTGGCCCAAAAGGCCGGTGGCAAATGTCTGGTCGTTTACCTCGGAAAGCGGAATGACGTCGCCCGAGATGGGAGCATCCAGCGTAAGAACTCGTCCACGCATACCAAAAGACCTTAGGACTTTAGTGAACATGCTCCCCCTCGGACATACCGATCAACCAAAATAACCTTAACAGTTTACCACTTGGCACCCGTTTTTGACCATTAGGGAAGTTCGCGCTTGACAACCTCGACGATGTCGTCGACAACGCGCTGGGTCAGCTCGTGCGTCTCGGCCTCGGCCATCACGCGGACCAGCGGCTCGGTACCACTCGGGCGCACCAGAATGCGGCCGCGGCCATCAAGCTCCTTCTCGGCAGCAGCGACGGCATCCCAGATGGGCTGGCAATCGTCCAGACCAGCCTTGTTGTCGGAATGCACGTTGACGAGTACCTGCGGGTACTTCTTCATGATGCCGGCAAGATCGGTGAGGGTACGACCGGTGCGCTTGAGCACGGCCAGCAGCTGCAGAGCCGTCACCAGGCCGTCACCGGTGGTGTTGTGCTCCAGGAAGATGATGTGGCCGGACTGTTCGCCGCCGATGACGGCGCCGTCCGCGAGCATGCGCTCCAGAACGTAGCGGTCGCCCACGGCGGTCTGAACCATCTCGAAGCCCTGCTCCTTCATAGCGATGGAGAAGCCCAGGTTGCACATGACGGTCGAGACGATCTCGGAGTTGGCGAGCTTGCCGCGGGCGGCGAGGTCAGAACCGCAGATAGCCAGGATGTAGTCACCGTCGATCTCATTGCCCTCGCTGTCCACGAACAGTACGCGGTCGGCGTCGCCGTCGTGGGCCAGACCGATGTCAGCATGGGTGCGCAGCACGAGCTCGCGCAAGGGCTCGAGATGCGTAGAACCGCACTCAACGTTAATGTCGGTGCCGCAATAATCGGTGTTGATGGCATGGACCGTAGCACCCAGGCGCTGCAGCGCGGCGGGCGTGGTCTGGCAAGAAGCACCGTGGCCGCAGTCGACGGCAACGACCAGGCCGTCGAGCCTCAGGCCATCGAGCGTATCGATGGCATGATCGACATATGCCTTGCGGGCATCCTTCATCTTGATAATGTGGCCCACGCCGGCACCTGTCTCTTATACACATCTCCGAGCCCACGAGACATGCGCAGA
>URKT01000094.1 GCA_900548495.1 uncultured Collinsella sp.
TTACGCCTGAGCTGGTGTTTTTTGATTGGGAGTGTGCGACGCCGGATGAGGTGTTTGCGCGACTCGAGGGCGAGCTCGCTCCGCGTGGCTACATTGCGCCCGGTTGGCTCGACGCCGTTCGCACACGTGAGGACGCCTATCCCACGGGTCTCGCTATGCCGGCGGCAAACATCGCCATCCCGCACACCGATCCGGGATTTGTGGCCAAGCCCTATATCGCGGTGGTAAAGCCTGCTGTGCCCGTGACATTCAATGCTATGGCGGGCATGGGTGCCCCCGTGCCGGCGCAGATTGTCATCAACCTGGGTATTGCCGAGCCGGGCGGCCAGGTCGAGGCGCTTCAGGCGCTCATGAATATCTTTATGGACGCCGACGCTGCAGCCGATGTGCTTGGCCAGACCACGCCGCAGGGCATGGTCGACGCCATCCGTCGCCACTTTTAAGGCCGGCACTTGGGGACTGTCCCTAACTGCCGGCAGAAAAGGAACGTCCCTAACTGCCAACTGCCAGACCTGTCCCCTTTGCACCAAAATGGTGCAGATTAACCCGTCCCCCATGCACCAGGTGTGCCGCGGGGGCTGCGTTGTGACACAATGGCGTTTGTTCGATTCGTGATGTGAAAGGCCAAACATGGCAAACAAGAAAAAGAACTCCGAGGCCGCGCCGACGCCCGAGCAGCAGGCTCGCGCTGCCTCCAGCTCTCGTAAGAAGCAGCGCAAGACGTACGTGTCTAAGACCGTCAAGATCGTCCTGGTGGTTATCGGCGTGCTGGCAATGCTGCTCTCCGTCTCGGCCATGGCGTGCTCCGGTCTCATGTCGCAGACCGAAAGCACCAGCTCGGGCTACAAGCTTACCGGCGGTGTCGCCGCTACCATCAACGGCACTAACCTCACCGAGGACACCGTGACCAAGCAGATCATGAGCATGCGCACGTCCTATGGCTACACCAAGGACAAGGACTGGGCGCAGTACCTGGTCGACAACGACCTCACGCCCAAGAAGTATCGCAAACAGCTCATCGACTCCTACGCGCAGCAGATCCTGCTTCAGCAGGCGCAGAAGGAAAACGGCGTGACCGTCTCGGACGAGGAGGTCGAGAAGGCTTGGAAGGACGCCTGCAAGAGTGCCGGCGGCGCCAAAGCCTTTAAGAAGACGCTTAAGACCTATGGCTACACCGAGGACACCTACAAGGATTCGCTCAAGGAGAGCCTGGCGCAGCAGAAGCTCAAGGATGCCGTGGCACCCACCAGCAAGCCCAAGGACAGCGAGATTGTCGATTACATCAATGAGAACCTGTCCAACTACAACGATGCCCGTCGTTCGTCGAATATCCTGATCAAGGTCGATTCCGACGCTTCCGACGAGGACAAGGCTGCCGCTAAGGCCAAGGCGCAGGAGTGTCTGGACAAGATCAACTCTGGTGAGCTGAGCTTTGAGGACGCCGTTGAGCAGTACTCCGAAGACACCGGTTCCAAGGAGAAGAAGGGCGATGTGGGCTGGGATAAGCTCACCACCTTCGTCGACAGCTACCAGACGGCGCTCGAGGGGCTCAACAAGGGCGACGTGAGCGAAGTCGTCGAGTCGACCTATGGTTACCACATCATCAAGTGCACCGACTACTTCCATGTCGATAATCAGGTCGATGACATCAACCAGGTGCCCAAGGCCATCAAGAAGTACGTCTCCAATGTGGTGAAGACGCAAGCGGCCAGCACTGCGTACAGCGAGTGGCTGGAGCAGTACAAGAAGGATGCCGACATCACCGTCAACCCCATGCCCAAGGACGTACCCTATAACGTGAGCCTGAAGGGCGTCACCAAGAGCTCGACCGACGATTCGTCGACGACTGAGTAATCATGGGGCGGTGCTCGCACGAGTGCCGCCCACGCTATTAGAGAGGATTTGCAGATGACCAACGAAGAGCTGCAGAAAGAAATGATCGCGGCCATGAAGGCCAAGGACAAGGTTCGCCTGTCCATCATTCGCCAGGTTAAGGCCGAGGTGAAGAATATCGAGGTTAACGAGCGCCGCGATGTGACCGAGGAAGACGTCAGCAGCATGATCAAGCGTCTGATCAAGCAGACGAGCGAGACGCTGGAGATGTCCATCAAGGCCGGCAACGACCAAGAGCGTACCGACAACCTGACCGAGCAGGTCAAGATTCTGGAGAGCCTGCTGCCCGCGCAGGTTTCGGGCGAGGAGCTCGAGGCCCTGATTGAGCAGGTCATCGCCGAGCTGGGTGCTACGTCCAAGAAGCAGATGGGCCAGGTCATGGGTGCACTCGGCAAGGCCACCGGCGGCAACTTCGACAAGCCGGCCGCGGCAAAGATCGTCGGAGCAAAGCTTGCGTAATTTGTTACGCGGTTTTACCAAACCGCGTAACGGCTCGACGCTGCAAACCCGTACACACGGCAATCTGACGTTCAATTTCAAGGGCGCGACCATAAGGTCTGCGCCCTTTCATTTCACGTCACCTTGCTCGCGTGTACGGGTTTTCGCTGACTTATGCTCAACAAGGGCGGTTGGAGGAAGGGCGTCCTCCGCGGGCACTCATTGGGGACAGGCTTAAATGAGTGCCCAATGAGTAGGCACTCATTTAAGCCTGTCCCCAATGAGTGAGTGGAAGGTTGCGGGTTCTTTACGGGAATGTAGTGTGGGCTGCGGAAACGTGGTTCTTTCCGTACAATAGTTCAACTCGTGTAAACGCAGGGAAGGGACATTCATGGCAGACATGATCGAGATCAAGCATCTCAACAAGTACTTTGGCGACCTGCATGTGCTCAAAGATATCAACCTCACCGTCAAACGTGGCGAGAAGCTCGTAATGATCGGGCCTTCCGGCTCGGGTAAATCGACGCTCATCCGTTGCGTCGATTATCTGGAGGAGCCCACGTCGGGCGAGGTTGTCATCGACGGTACGCCGCTCACCAAAAAGAACCACCTGGAGATGGCTCGCAAGTACAGCTCCATGGTGTTTCAGCAGTTCAACCTGTATCCCAACATGACGGTGCTGGGCAACCTGACGCTCGCGCCCATCAAGCTGCAAAAGAAGAGCAAGGAGGAGGCGACCGAGATCGCCATCGCCGCGCTCAAGCGCGTCGGCATGGCTCATAAGGCCGGCGAGTATCCGCAGAATCTCTCGGGCGGTCAACAGCAACGCATCGCCATCGCCCGTGCCCTGTGCACCAAGCAGCCCATCATCCTGTTTGACGAACCGACCTCGGCGCTCGACCCCGAGATGGTCCAGGAAGTCCTGGACGTTATGATTGAGCTCGCGCAGGAGGACATCACCATGATCTGCGTGACGCACGAGATGGGCTTTGCGCGCCAGGTGGCCGACCGCGTCATCTTTATGGAGGACGGCCGCATCCTGGAGGAGGGCACGCCCGAGCACTTCTTCGATAACCCCGAGAACCCGCGCTGCCGCGAGTTCCTGTCCAAGATTCTGCACTAGGCGCGGTGATGGACATGACGGATATGACGAGGGCGGCCGTGTCGCGCCGTCACTTTTTGCAGCTGGCGGGCGCCGGTATGCTTACGCTGACGGGGGCCGCGCTTACCGGTTGCGGCAACTCCGCCAGCGGCGAGGGCTCCGACAAGGGGTCCAAGCTTGCGGCCATTAAGTCGCGTGGCCATCTGAATGCCGGCGTTAAGAAGGACGTTCCCGGTTACGGCTATTACGACACCGCTAAGGGTCGCTTTGAGGGTATGGAAGTCGATTTGTGCTACCAGATCGCCGCTGCCGTCTTTGGTGTGAGCTACAAGGATGCCCGCGCCCAGGAGCTTGTCGAGTTTACCGACGTAACGCCCAAGACGCGCGGCCCGCTGATCGATAACGGCCAGCTTGACGTGGTCGCGGCGACCTACACCATCACCGACGAGCGCAAGAAGAGCTGGGATTTCTCGACGCCGTACCGCACCGACTACGTGGGACTCATGGTCAAGAAGCGTTCGGGCTTTACCTCGATTGAGGACCTGGACGGCAAGGTCATTGGTGTGAGCCAGGGTGCTACCACGCAGGGCCTGATCGAGCAGATGATCAAGGACAACGGCTTTAGCTGCGAGCCCGAGTTTAGGGCCTTTAGCGGTTACCCCATCATCAAGAGTTCGCTCGACGCCGGCAATATCGACGTCTTTGCCATGGACCGCTCCACGCTGGCCGGTTACATGAACGAGACCGTTGAGTTGCTGCAGCCCGAGGTCAAGTTTGGCGAGCAGGGCTACGGCGTGGCGACCAAGAAGGGCTGCGACCTTTCGGCCGTGGTCGATCAGGTGATTTGCGATCGCCTGGCCGACGGCTGGCTCGACCAAGAGGTCAAGACCTGGGGTCTTGTATAGGCGCATCGTCCAAGGAAGGAATCAAATGCTCGAAGGATTATTTGACGCCGACCGTTGGTCGACGACATTTCAAAACATGGGGCCCTTCTGGGAGGGCTTTGGCGTGACGCTACAGGTGGTCGTTGCCGGTCTGCTGCTGTCGCTGGTGCTGGGCACGCTGCTGGGCGTGTTCTCTACCACTCGCTCGCGCGTGCTGCGCGCCATAAGCCGCGTGTACGTGGAGTTTTACCAGAACACCCCGTTGCCCGTGCAGGTGCTCTTTATGTACATGGCCGGTCCGCAGTTTTTGCAGGCCATAACCGGTGCCGACCAGCCGGTGCGCATCGCGCCGTTCGTGCTGGGCTTTTTGGGCGTGGGCCTGTATCACGCGGCCTACATTTCGGAGGTCATCCGCACCGGTATCGAGGCGGTTCCGCGCGGTCAGATGGAGGCGGCCCAGAGCCAGGGCTTCACCCGCGCGCAGGCGTACTGGTACATCGTGCTGCCCCAGACGTTCAAAATCATTCTGCCCCCGCTGTGTAACCAGGCGCTCAACCTGGTCAAGAACACGTCGGTGCTGGCGCTCGTGGCCGGCGGCGACCTTATGTACCGTTCCGACAACTTTGTGAGTCTGTACGGCTACCTGCAGGGATACATCGTCTGCTGCCTTATGTACTTCATCATCTGCTTTCCGCTCGCCATGCTGGTGCAGTGGCTCGAGCGCCGCTCCAAGGAGCGTCCGCGCGGCGTGAGCCTGGCCGAGCTGGGGCTCGACAACGTAGAGGAGGCTTAGCGCATGGAAATCTTCAACGCGACCAACCTGCTCTACATTTGGGGCGGCTTTGTTAAGACGATCGAGATCTCGGCGCTGTCGATCTTTTTCTCGCTCATCTTTGGCACGGTGCTGGCGCTCGTTAAAAGCTATGCGCCCCGCCCGTTCCGTATTTTGGTGAGTGCCTATATCGAGCTGTTCCGTTGCACGCCGAACCTGCTGTGGATCCTTTTTATCTACTTTACGGTGCAGGGTTTGGACATTGTGATTTCGACCATCGCCTTTACGCTGTTTACCAGCGCCGTTATGGCCGAGATTGTGCGCGGCGGCCTCAACTCGATTCCGCGCGGTCAGTTTGAGGCAGCGCAGAGCCAGGGCTTCGGCTTCTTTGCCACCATGCGCTACATCATTTTGCCGCAGACGTTTAAGACGATCATTCCGGCGCTGTTTAGCCAGTGCACGACCGTCATCAAGGACAGCTCGTATCTTTCGGGCATTAACGTGGCCGAGCTCATGTACACGGCAAACGTCGTGATGGCCCACGCGATCGACCTGTCGCAGGTTCTTATGCTCTACGGCCTGGTGTTTGCGATGTACTTTGTGCTCAACTTTGGTATCTCGCTGCTGGTGAGAGCGTATCAGAGGCGAATGGTGGCAGCGTAGAATGTGGCAAAGGGACAGCCCCTTTGTCACATAGAGAAAGGAATCGCGATGAGCGATCTGGAGAACAAGAAGAATCCTGTGGTCATTACCATCGCGCGCGACTTTGGTGCCGAGGGCCACGAGATCGGACGCATCCTCGCCAACGAGTTGGGGATTCCGCTGTACGATAACGAGCTGCTGGTACGTGCGTCGCTGCGCGCGGGCGAGTCACTCGACAAGATGGCTGCCTATGATGAGCGTCTGGCTGTGGAGAACATGGCGTTTCTGCCCGACCGCTACGATGCGCGTTCGTACTCGGACAAGTTGTTCCAAAAGATGAGCCAGGTGATCTTGGACCTGGGCGAGACCGAGAGCTGCATTATCGAAGGCCGTCTGTCCGATTACCTGCTGCGTAACAACCCCAACCACATTGCCGTGCTGGTGACCGCACCCTTTGAGGACCGCGTCGAGATTGTGCGCAAAAAGCGCGGCCTTAACAAAAAGAAGGGCGCCAAGCTGGTCAAGCAGCAGCAGAAGGCGCGCGAGGCGTTCTACAAGCGCTACAGCGCCGGAAAGTGGAAGATGACGAGCGGCAAGGACATCGTCGTCAACCGCGCCAAGCTGGGCCGCGAAGGCTGCAAGGATGTCATCGCCGCTGCCTACCGCTACAAGGTGGCGCAGCTCGAAGGCTAACCGACCAAAACCATCACAAAGGTGCCTGTCCCCATCGTGGTGGTTGGGTGGTCGGCATAGAAAAAGTCCCCGCCGGGCGTGTGCTCGACGGGGACTTTGCCGTTTGGTGGCTAGCGCTGTAGGTGATTACTCGCCCAGCAGGCTCTTGGTGATGGAAGCGGCGGCCTTCTTGCCGGCGCCCATCGCCAGAATGACCGTAGCGGCACCGGTGACGATGTCGCCGCCGGCCCAGATGCGGGGATCGGTGGTCTGGCCGGTCTCCTCGTCAGCGACGATGTAGCCCCACTTGTTGAGCTCCATCTTGCCGCCGATCTTGGCAGCGAAGGGGTTGGCGTTGGTGCCGATAGCCGAGATTGCGACGTCGCAGGGAATCTCCTCGATGGCGCCCTCGATGGGCACCGGGCGACGACGGCCGGACTCGTCAGGCTCGCCGAGCTCCATCTTCTGGACCTTGACGGCGCACACGGAGCCGTCCTCGCCAGCGACAAACTCGAGCGGGGAGACGAGCGGCAGAACCTCGACGCCCTCGGCCTTAGCATGGTGCAGCTCGGCGCGACGGCAGGGCATCTCGTCCTCGGTACGACGGTAGGCGATGATAGCGTGCTCGGCGCCCAGACGCTTGGCGGTACGGACGGCGTCCATAGCCACGTTGCCGCCACCAAAGACGACGACGTTCTTGCCGTGCTTGGTGGGGGTGTCGTACTCGGGGAACTTGTTGGCCTTCATCAGGTTCACGCGGGTGAGGTACTCGTTCGCGAAGAAGACGTTGGGCAGGTTCTCGCCGGGGACGTTGAGGAACTTGGGCAGGCCAGCGCCGGTCGCCACATAGATGGCGTCGAAGCCCTGCTCGAACAGCTCCTCGGCCGTGGCCATGTTGCCCACGACGGAGTTGTACTCAAACTTGACGCCCATGTCCTCCAGGCCGTCAATCTCGCGCTTGACGACCGCCTTGGGCAGACGGAACTCGGGGATGCCGTAGACCAGCACGCCGCCGCCGGTAAAGAAGGCCTCAAAGACGGTGACGTCAAAGCCATTGCGGGCGAGCTCGCCGGCGCAGGTGATGCCGGACGGGCCAGAGCCTGTCTCTTATACACATCTCCGAGCCCACGAGACATGCGC
>URKT01000095.1 GCA_900548495.1 uncultured Collinsella sp.
ACTTGCAGCGACGGACCTCAGGACGCTCTTACACCACGTCTGCGCGCGCCATCACGTGACCACGCCAGCACCGCCGCGGGTGGGCAAAACTGTAGGGCGCCGCATCATTCTAAGTCCCGACATGGCGAGAATGACGCGCCCCTGCTCCGGAAAACGGCGAAATTTAACTCAAAACGCTCATAAGGGATATCTGAAGGCCACCGTTGGCAATACCGAATCGTATGCAGCCAACTAGAGCTGCTGAATACTCCAAAAAATGCACGGCGCACCCCATGGGACCCATTGCTGCATGGCAGGAAATAGGTCCTCGGCATCCTCTAGATGCATTCCCGAGGAAATCACATTTGAACTAGCGATCGGATACGACAAACAAAAAGGGCCCCGAGCGTAGTTGCTCGGGACCCTTGGTTCACCTCACGCTAGCGTGCGATGCGTATGTTACTTGCGCTTGCCGCCGCCGTCACCGGGGCGACGGGAGCTGCCGCCGCGCTTGCCGCCACGGCTGTTGCCATAGCTGCCACGGTTATCGCGACCGCCGGCGCGGCCGCCACGGGAACCACGGCCCTCGTCCTCGCGCTCAACACGGCGACGACCGCCGCGGTCCTCGTCCTCGCGGCGACGACGATGTGCCTCGCCCTGGAACTGCTTGGCACGACGCTCGGCACGGTTGCCGCGCGGGCCCTGCTCAACAGCACCAGCGCGCTCCTCGGCAGCCACCTCGCGAGCCACGCTCTCCACAGCCTCGTCCACGCGAGCCTGAACGCCCTCGCGCACGCGGGTCTTGCCACCGCGCTTGGGACGGCTCGGACGCTCGCCATCGCCACGGCGCTCGTCGCGACCGCGGTTGGAACGACCGGCCACATCGCCGTAATCGTCGCCGTTGCGCTTGCCGTCGCGACGCGCCTGCTCAAGCTTCTTCTTGCTCTTGGACTTGCCGCGCTTAGTCTTCTTCTTCACCTTAAAGGCCGCAGGGTCGCGCTCGGGATCAACCGCAGGCGGGTTGGGACCCACATGCAGGTCGCCGGCCTCGTAGATGTCGGCAGTCTTGTCCATGAGCTTCTCGATCTCGTAGAACTCGTCCACGTCCTGCTCGGTCACAAACGTGATGGCCCAGCCCAGCTCGCCGGCGCGGCCCGTGCGGCCAATGCGGTGGATGTAGTCGGTCGGCTCGGCTGGCACGTCAAAGTTCACGACGTAGCGCACGTCGCTAATGTCGATGCCGCGGGCGAGCACGTCGGTTGCCACCAACACGTCGACGGTACCGTCGCGGAAGGCCGAAAGGGCACGCTCGCGCTGGGCCTGGCTGCGGTTGCCGTGAATCGCGGCGGCCTTGATGCCCTTGCGCTCCAGACGACGGCAGCAGCTGTCGGCGCGGTGCTTGGTGCGCATAAAGACGATGGTGCGCTCCGGGCCCTCCTTCTTGAGAAACTCGGGCAACAGGTTGTTCTTGGCCTCGATGGACACCGGGAACACAAACTGGTCGACGGTGTCGGCAGTCGACGTGGCGGGCGCGATCTCCACGCGGGCCGGGTCGCTCACCAGGTCGGTGATCTCACCCACGGCCTCCTCGTCGAGGGTCGCCGAGAACAGCAGTGTCTGACGCTCGGCCGGCGTCTCGCGCACAATGCGGCGGACGGCGGGCAAAAAGCCCATGTCGAGCATGCGATCGGCCTCGTCGAGCACCAGCACCTTGACCTCGTTCAGGTGGCAGGCGCCCTGCTCGATCAGGTCGACCAGACGACCCGGCGTTGCGACCAGGATGTCGCAGCCGTACTTGAGGGCAGCGGTTTGCGGCTTGTAGCTCACGCCGCCCACGACGGTCACGGCAACGTGGCCGGTGACGTCGGCGATCTTGCTCGCGACCTCGTCGATCTGCTGGGCAAGCTCGCGCGTGGGGGTGATGACGAGCATCACGGGGCCGCGGCCGTTGCCCTCGGGCTTCTTGGCACCGCGACGGCGGTTGCGGCCGCCGCGCTCGCGCACGGGTTTGGGCGGAGCAATGTGCTCCAGATTGTTCATGGTCGGCAGCAAGAAGGCGGCCGTCTTGCCGGTGCCGGTCTGAGCGGCGGCAAGCAGGTCGCGACCCTCGAGCACCACGGGGATCGAGCCGGCCTGCACGGGCGTCGGCGCCGTGTAGCCCAGGTTCTCGATAGCACGAAGCATCTCGTCCGAAAGTCCCAGCTCGTCAAAGGCGGGCAGGCTCTCGGTAGCGGACTCGACGGCCTGGGCAGCATTGGCCTCATCGGCGGCATCGAAGGCAGCCTGGGTCATGGCCTCGCGGGTCTCGTCCAGAATCTCGGCGTCGGTGACGTCGGATACAGAATTACGCATATGTTGTTGTTCCTTATCTGCACGCGCTATGGGCACGGCATGCGGCCGCGCTGGCGTGCTTGGTAGTGCGCTAATACATACAAAAACAGGTGCGCACAGAGAGGACGTTGCTCAGCACGCTGGCGATCGCTTTGGCAGCCCTATCACGCGCCGTCCAGACGCAGCAGCTCTAAGCGATGGAGCAGATTCGCCGCCGGTTAGTATACCCGTACTCCGCATGCCCCCACGTAAACCACAGATGACGGGGCAGGCCCGAGGTGGGCCTGGCCGATTGTCTCAATCTGTAACAGATGCAGGGCAAAACCGGATCCAAATGTTACAGAACAAGACAGAGGGGGATTTCCGTTCAGTCCGACCAAAATCTCTCGGTCTTCCTGCAATTTCGAACATGTGGCCTATAATGTTGCTTTGGTTACGCTATATATTGCGCAGCCATTTAATACGTCGCCCACCGGGGGCCATTAATTCCTATCGCCATATTGGCTAGGAAGCAATCAAAGGAGGTATCCGTGGCAGCAGAGACGCCTTGCTCGGTCCTCTATAACGATATTCGCTCGTTCGGCGGTCTTAAACATCTCGAGATCGCCCGAATGCTCATCAATGGAAACTCTTATCTCGGCAGTACCCTGCTCGAGAAATGCTCTTCCAACCGCTCGTATCTCACCCGTTACATCGTCCATCGCAAGCCTGACCAGTGCGCGCCCGCCATCTACAGCGACTTTATCGTCACCACGCTCAACCTTTCCGCGGCAATCTGCAGCAAGCTCGGCGGCGGCGAGTCCGCCTATCAGGCAATCGCCGAGCACTATCGCGGTCCGGCCGCCAACGAAATGATGTCGGCTCTCGCCAGCTACAAGCTGGACAGCCGCCTATATGCAAATGCCCTCAATCGCATCGACAACTTTGACGGCAATGCCGTGCGCGAGAAAAGCACGCTTTACCTTATGCTCTTTGTGGCAACGGGGGCGCTCGCCGATCCCGTTCAGGGCGTGGCCACCGTCGAGCGCTTTTGCGACAGCAAGACGGGCGGGCACTTTGGCACCACCGAAACTACCGTCGGACGTGGCTTTATGAGCAGCCTGGAGCAGCCGCGCACCGTCGCCCCCAACCTCGGTCTGCTCAGAACCCATGCCGACAACTGCGCCGACATGCAAATCCATCCCCTCGCACGCGATCCGCGCGGCACCGTGATTGGTTCTTTGCCCAAAACCTCGCCCAGTATCACCGATGTGGGCGCCGACGCATCGCGCGAGCATCTTCGCATTTGGCTTGAGGGTGAGCACTGGTACGCCCAGGGCCTTGGATCGACCAACGGCACGGTACTCGAATCGGGTGCAGGCGACGGCGATATTGTGATTGAGCCGCCGCGCGACCAACGCGAGCCCGGCAAGATCTATCCCCCCGTGGAAATCGAAAACAGCGACAGGCTCCATCTGGGTCTCTACACGACATTCCTTGTCATTGTGGACTAGCACGGACAGCGATCGGAAGACGGTCGCCGTCCGTCTTACGTCTTCTGCCTTCTGCGTCGTAAACGACAATGCTCAGCGGTATACGTGGGCAGTGCGACTATCATTGTACTTTACCGATATCCGCACTGCTCGCGTATACGTGCGGCAACCCATGCCAGACAAAGGAACGCCATGGATACTACCGATAGCGCCTATGGCGACAAACTCGTCCGTCTCGATACGTTCGATACCGTCGTGGCGGTCGACCCCAGCGCCGAGGACGACGCCAAACGCCGGTTTATGACACTTATTCTCCAGACGGCCCACCGCAACAACGGCAACATCGGGCACGTGCTGCGCGCGACCAACACGAGCGGCGAGGTCTTTGCCGTCAAGCTGCTCAAGGACAACGTCATTCTCTCTGGCCAAGCCCCCGACCGCTCCGCCGAGCAATCGGCCGCGCACCTGGCCAACACCGCTGCGCTGTTTGAGGAGTACCGTCATCTGTGTACCGTCTCGCACCTGCGCGGATTTCCGCGCGTCTATGGCTACGGATCGTGCGAGGATGACCCGCTCATCCTCATGGAGTGGGTCGAGGGCACCTCGCTCAAGCAGGCGCTGCCCCTGCTTCCTCACGACGCCTCGGGCGGGCTGACCACCCAGATGGTCGCCGCCGTCGGAAACGCCGTGCTTCATGCGCTCTTGATGACCCAAGGCCTCGTGAATCCGGTCATCCATCGCGACCTGTCGCCTGCCAATATCATGTTCCGCACCACCAGCCGAACGCTCGAGCAGCAGATTGCTGATTGTTCCTTTGACCCCTGCCTCATCGACATGGGCTCCGCGACCATGGCTCTCGGCGACGACACGATCACCCGGCGCGCCGACATCTGGCGCTTTGCCACGCCCGCATACGCCGCGCCCGAGATGCTCACGCAGGATATCGAAGGCATCGCGGCCCTTCGCCGTTCGCCGGCAATCGACGTCTATGCGCTTTCGAGCATTCTGTACCAGCTCTACAGCGGTCGCAAACCGTTTGACTTTGAGTCGACGGACGCCGCTGCAACCGGCTCGTTCTATCTCGTAAAGACCAAGACCAAGCCGGCACCGCTCGAGCCGCGCTGCGAGGGTGATGAAGCGCTCGTCCAAATCATCATGAAGGGTCTCTCAGTCGAGCAGTGCGATCGTCCCACCGAGCAGCAGATGCTCGAGGTGCTCTCGGCATACCTCACCGATGCCGAATCCGAGGGCCGCGAAGGCACAGGAGACGAGGCCGCGATTGATATCGATTCTGGCACGCACCTTAAGGTCGACGTCGCCGGCGAGCGCGCACGAGAGATCCTGAATCAGGCCCGCCACGATGCCATGACCCGCCGCCGCTTTATTATCGGCGGCGCTATCGCAGCCGTTGCGGGGCTCAGCGTTATCGGGGCGGCAACCCATGGCTTTGGCATCCCCGACTACCTTGACGGCATCCGCGGTTCACTTGACGACTACACCTGGGATCAGCTGCAGGAGATTTCGCTCAAGATTAAGGCCGCCGAGACCCGTAGCGAGGCACGCGAGATTGCCAAGCGCTATCACCTGCTCGATGCCGATGGGCATATCCCCTATCCGTGTACCAAGCGTGTCACGCTCACCAACGGGCTGCAGGTTGGCGCGCAGCTTGTGGGCATCCGCCACGATGAGCTTCTGGACGGGACGGGCAAGGCCGGACTGACGTTTATGTTCGATGCGGGTATTGCCGAGCGCAACGCTGCGGCTGAACCGCCGAGCGCCGGCTGGGCAGATTGCGAGCTGCGGGAATGGCTCAACGGCGACGGCCTTAAGCTGCTGCCCAACGAGTTGCGCGCACTCATTAAAGGGGTCAAGAAGGTCTCGAACAATGTGGGCGCCGCCAACAGCGCATCGTGCCTGAGCGAGTTGCCCGCAACCCTTTGGCTGCCCGCCATGGTCGAGCTGTGCGGTACGCAACCGCCCGATTCGTTTACCGAGGGCTATCACTACCTGGCAGACATCTACAACGGCGAGGGCAAGGAGTATCAGCTCTTCCGCGAGCTCAAGGTGAGCCCGTATTCCACGAACGAGACGATGGTCCGCCAGTGGAAGGGCAAGGACACCTGTTGGTGGGAGCGCACGGTGAGCCCCGACGCATCGGAGAGCGAAGGCACGCTCTATATGAACCGCGTGGGGCACGACGGCGACGTCTTTACGTACGCAACGCCTGCGGAAAAGCCAAACAAGCTAACCTGTGTGATCCCCGGGTTCTGTATCTAGGCGGCGGGCGTCTTGCCGCAACGGGACCCCTCCCCGGCAATTGTCTCGATCTGTAACACTAGCTCGGCAGATACAGGTCTAGATGTTACAGATCGAGACAAACCCCAACCCCGCGAGACAACGTCTCAATCAGTAACAGTAAAGGGTCAAAAACCTCTCTAGATGTTACAGAACGAGACATTAGCTTGCCGAGAACTTCGCCTCGTAAATGTGATTCAAGTGTGTCGATATTTCCTTGCCAATGTTGCGCAACAGGAACCCTTTCGGCGGTCGTAACGTACGAATTGTCATAGGTACCCCTTCAACGATTGGGAGAAGAAATGGCAAAGTACGCACCCAAACACTTGGAAGTCTCAGGCGGCGCCGAGCCTCGCCCCACATTCTCGGGCCACAAGGCAACACGACTCGCCGTCACCGCGGCAACCACCATCGCTATGACTGGCTCGACGCTGCTCGCGCCGTTCTCGGCATTTGCCAACGATGCGAGTGATACCACGGCACAGGACGCGATCATGTCGCCGCTTGCTGTCCAGCCGGCGAGGCGGCAAGCTCCGCAGTAAAGGCAAACGCCCAGAAGATTGCCGACCTGCAGGCTGCGATCGATGCCGCAAAGGCTGCCGAGGCAGACGCCAAATCCGACTACGACACGGTGGCTGCCCCCTATACCGAAAAGCAGGCGGCCCGCGACAACGCACAAAGCACCTATGACGCCTCCGTCTCCGATAATTCGCAGGCAGAGGCCGCCGCGCGCGCCGAATATGCTCGCCAGCTCGATGAAAGCGTCAAGGCGGCCGACAGCGCCAGTGCCACGCTGAAGGATGCCCAAGGAAAGCTCGATGCAGCCAAGACCGACGCCGAGGACAAGTCGAAGGTCCTTGATGCCGCAAAGCAGACGGCAGCCGATGCGCAGGCCAAGCTCGAGGCAGCCCAGAAGGCAGCCGCCAACGCAACGCCGGAGGAAATCAAGGTCGCCGAGCAGGCTGCCGCAGATGCGCAGGCCGCTCTGGACCAAGCAAAGGCTGCGAAGGCCACTGCCGATTCCGCGCTCGCCGATGCCCAGCAGGCTCAGAGCGCCGCGCAGAGCGCTTACGACAAAGCGGCAGGCACGCTGGCTTCCGCTCAGCAGGAAAAGACCGCCGCGGACGGTAAGGTAGTCGCGGCACAGACAGCGTATGACAGTGCAC
>URKT01000096.1 GCA_900548495.1 uncultured Collinsella sp.
ACCGGTGGACGGCACCGAGCCGTACGCTTGAACTGAGAAGGGGGAGGCCTCGCGGCCTCCCCCTTTTTTGCGTTTACGGGCTTTTGTCTCACATAGTAGCTGTGTTTTATAACCCTCGTTTGTCGCATCTTCTGTGAACGGGCTACAATAACTTAGTCTGTGCGATATGGAGGTGAACATGGCTGAAGCTGGTATCGGCGTTGATATCGTCGAGATTTCCCGGATGAAATCAATTCTTGAAAAGACGCCGTCGTTTGCTCGGCGTGTGTTTACCGAAGAAGAGCGTGCGTATTGCGATGCATCATCGCGTCCCGCTGCTCACTATGCGAGCCGCTTTGCTTCGCGCGAGGCGGTGCTTAAAGCTCTCGGCACGGGTTTTAGTCAAGGCGTGGGTCGCAAGGATGTTTCGGTAACGCGTGATAAACTCGGCAAACCGAAGGCGCTGCTTTCGGGCCGTGCTCTCGAGATCGCTCAAGAACTGGGTGTTGTTGAGGTCGCTCTTTCCATTACGCTTACGGGAGACTTGGCCGTTGCGAATGCCATCGCGATTACCGAAGATGCTCGGCCTAAGCCAAAAGATGAAAAGGTGAGCACCAAGAAACGCGTAGCGCAGACATTTAAAGAGGCTCGCTCTGTTTTAGATGAGCTTGAGCAGCTGCAGAATTCAGCATTGACGGAGCACCTGGGCGATGCTTCGCAAGATACGCTAGGAGCATAGATGAAACCGGTTTTGAGTACCGAAGAAGTCGTTCGTCTCGAGGATATCATCGAACGCGAAGGGACTTCGAAGGCCGAGCTTATGGAGCTAGCGGGTGAGTTTGCCGCCAACGAGGTCTTGAAGCTCAATCCCGATCGGGTTCTCGTTCTGGTCGGTTTTGGTAATAATGGCGGCGACGGTTGGGTTGCCGCCGATATTCTGAGCCATAAGGGTGTGGACGTCGATATCGTTTCTCCGGTTGAGCCGGATGAGATTCCTGCTGCTCTGGCACGTCATGTTGCTCGTCGTACTGCCGGCCGCGATGTGCACGTTTGCGTCGGCCCCTCGCGCGACGAACTCGAGGTTTTGATCGATAAGGCCGATGTTGTTGTCGATGCCATTTTTGGTACCGGTTTCCATGGGAATCTGCGTGCGCCGTTCTCCATCTGGATTCCTACGGTCAATGAATGCGCCGATTGTGTCGTATCCATTGATGTCCCCTCGGGCCTGAATGCCGAGACGGGCGTTGTTGATGACGACTGCATTCGTGCCGAGCATACGGTGACGATGATTGCGCCCAAGATTGGTCTGTATAGCGCTGATGGCCCTGAGTATGCTGGCGATTTGATCTGTGGCAATCTTTACGACCGTCTTGACGAGGTCATCGATGATGTCGACCACGCCGCCGAGATTGTCGAGCCCGGTGACTTAGTTGATTACTTTGCCCCACTACCTACGAATATCGATAAGTATTCCCGTGGCTCTGTGCTTATTGTCGCCGGATCTGCGCAATATCCTGGTGCTGCCATTATGGCGGCCAAGTCTGCAGCTCGCGCGGGTGCTGGTTACGTGGCAGTCGCGGCTCCTGACGCCTGCGCTAATCTTATTCGCATGGCACTTCCTTCGATTCCCGTCTTTGCTATTCCGTCTGATTCCCGCGGCTCCTTTGGCGCCGCTGCGCGCATGACTGTGTGCGAGATTGCAAAGAAGTACAGCTGTGTACTGTGCGGTCCCGGTATGACGACATCTGCCGGCGCTATGCAGGTGGTTTCGGGCTTGCTCGAGCTTGATGTACCGCTTATTTTGGACGCCGATGCACTCAACTGCCTTGCTAAGATTGCCATTGACGGTATTGATAGTAACCCCGAGATGTATCGTCGCGAGCAGCCGCTGGTTATGACGCCGCACTATCGTGAGCTTTCGCGTCTGGTTGCCGGTGACGAGGTGAACGACCTTGGTACCGCGATTGCAGCCGCGCAGAAGGTTGTCTGGGCTGCAGGCTCCGACAATCTGGTGGTCATTGCCAAGGGGCCGACGACGGCTATCTGTGGCGTTGAGCGTGTGCTGCTGCCACTTTCGGGTCCGGCTTCTCTGGCAACTGCCGGTTCGGGTGATGTTCTCGCGGGTATTTTGGCCGGCACGCTTGCCACCATGCGCGACGAGATGGATCGTTGGGAGTTGCTGTATTCGTACGCCGTCGCACTTCACAGCTACGCCGGTTTTGCCGCGGCGACGGAGTATGGTGAGAAGAGCGTTATCGCGACCGATCTTATCGACTTGATTGGTCCTGCCATGGAGCTGGCGGCAAAGGATGCGCTCGAAGATCTGGGAATCATGGACGAAGGGTCGGATGACTAATCATGAATAAAGCCGATTTGACGCGCTGGTCCTGGGTCGAGATCGACCGCGGGGCGCTCCGTCGCAACACGAGGGCCTATAAGAATTTGCTGAATCCACGTCAGCGCCTGTGCTGCGTGGTCAAGGCCGATGCTTATGGTCATGGAGCTGTTGAGTGCGCCAAGATCATGTATTCGGCCGGTGCCGACATGTTTGCCGTGGCGACGGTTAACGAGGGCATTGAGCTCCGACAGGGCGGGATTACGAAGCCCATCCTCATCCTAAGCGAGCCGCCTATCGAGGCCATTCCGACGTTGCTCGAGTTTGATATCATGCCCTCGGTCTATACGTCTGACTTTGCTCTTGCGTATGGCGAATGTGCCGTCGCGGCGGGCAAGGTGGGCAAGTATCATCTCGCCATCGAGACGGGCATGAATCGTATCGGCGTTCACTACACACAGGTGCTCGACTTTGTGCGCGGTATTAATTTCCATCGCGGTATTCAGTGCGACGGCGTATTTACGCACTTCGCCACGGCCGATGAACCTTCGGGCTGGGACTACAAACTGCAGTGTCAGCGCTTTACCGAGGCCGTTCAGGCCATTAAGGATGCGGGCTTTGAGTGCGGTATCGTGCACTGCGCCAACACGCCGTCCTCGATGCTCGACCCCTCGATGCATTTTGATATGATTCGCGCCGGCGTTGGCTTGTATGGCATGCAGCCGTGCGAGCTGAGTGGCC
The DNA here is from genome assembly GCA_900548495.1 of uncultured Collinsella sp. GTDB lineage: Bacteria > Actinomycetota > Coriobacteriia > Coriobacteriales > Coriobacteriaceae > Collinsella. The sequence goes on from URKT01000096.1 coordinate 3,056, forward strand.
GCGTGATGCAGCTTGATCCCGTTATGAGCGTCCATGCGCGCGTGACGCGTGTGGCACACCCTGCGATGGGTGAGGGCGTGGGCTACGGTTTTACCTACCGCGTACCGCGCACGCGCGTTCAGATCTGCACGCTGCCGATCGGTTATGCCGACGGCCTATCGCGTACGCTTTCCAATCGTATGGATGTGCTGTATCGCGGCGAGCGCGTGCATCAGGTTGGCAATATCTGCATGGACCAGTTTATGGTCGCCATTCAGTCCAACCCGGCACACGAGATTCCCGAGGCCGAGTATGGTGACGAGATGATCATTGTCGGCCGCGATGGCGATGCCGAGATCACTATGGACGAGATGGCCCGACTGCGCGGAACGATTAACTACGAGGTCGCCTGCGGCTTTGGCATGCGTCTCGACAAGGTCTACGTGTAGGAGCCGCTATGGGCGTCATGCACATCCCCGGTCATACCCATCAGGCACCACGTGAGGTCGCACTCGAGGAAATCGAGGCCGTTCTGGGCGATTGTCATCTCTGCCAGCTCTACCAGTCGCGTCACAACATCGTGTTTGGCGTGGGAAACCCCCGCGCCCGCGTCATGTTTATCGGTGAGGCGCCGGGCCGCAATGAGGATTTGCAGGGCGAGCCCTTTGTGGGGGCGGCAGGCGAGGACCTCAACGGCATTTTGTCGCTGGCGGGGCTCAAACGCGAAGACGTCTACATTGCCAATGTGCTTAAGTGCCGCCCGCCGGGAAACCGCAATCCGCGTCCCGAGGAAGTGCTGGCTTGCTCGCCGTTTTTGCGTGAGCAGATTCGAAGCATCTGGCCCGATATTATCGTGACGCTCGGCAACCCCGCGACGCACTTTGTGCTTAAGACCGAGATTGGCATTACTAAGCTGCGCGGTAGGTTCCACCAGATGGGGCATTTTGTAGTAATGCCCACGTTCCATCCGGCAGCAGCGCTGCGCAATCCGGCGTGGCAGGAGCTGCTGGAGGAAGACTTTAAGATGCTGGGCGATTATCTGGAGCGACATCCCGCACCAGAGGACGCCTCGGAATAATAAGGAGCATATATGTCCCTGGAGCGCCTGGGGGTAGGTACTTACAAAACGACTTGCGCTGCCGATACGGAGTACTTTGGCGAGCTAATTGCACCGTGCCTTGAGGACGGCGATGTGCTCATCCTGACCGGTGGCCTGGGAGTGGGCAAAACTCACTTTACCAAGGGCGTCTCGCGCGGGCTGGGCGATGGGCATATGGTTACGAGTCCTACGTTTGCGCTCATGGCCGTTCACGATCAAGGTCGTATTCCGCTGTTTCACTTTGATCTATACCGCCTGGAGCATGCCTACGAGCTCGAGGATACGGGCATTTTCGATGTGCTGGGCTACGAGGGTGCTTGCCTGCTGGAATGGGGCGAACAATTCCAGGACGAGCTGACGGATGAGTATCTTTCGGTGACGCTCAAGCGTGATGAGGGCGACAGCGATGTGCGAACGATAACGCTCGAGGCGCACGGTGACCGCGCAATGGAGCTTTCCCATTTGATTGATAAGGCTGTACAAGATGAGCTTGCATAACGACAACGCGCTGGTGGTGGCGCTCGATACCTCGACCGACATGCTTGCCTGCGCGGCAAGTTGGATTGATGGGCAGACGGGCGAGACGAAGCTCGCGAGTGGCGACCACATGTGTCGCCGTCACGCCAACGTTGAGCTCGTGAATACCGTTGATGGCGTGCTGGCTCAAGCCGGTCTGGATCGCAGCGATGTTGGTTGCTACGTGGTCGGTCGCGGCCCGGGGTCCTTTACGGGTGTGCGCATCGGCATCTCCACTGCCAAGGGCCTCGCGCGCGGTGCCAATGTTCCGCTGCTGGGCGTGTCGACGCTTGACGCTTGCGCTTGGACGGCGTGGAAGGCTGGCGTGCGCGGCAAGCTTGGTATCTTGGCCGATGCTATGCGCGGTGAGGTATATCCGGCGCTGTATATGCTGGTTGATGAGGGTCCCGAGCGTCAATTTGAGCGCGAACACGTGGTCAAGGCCGCCGTGGCGCTCGATGAGTGGCGCCAAGCAGCGGACTGGGACCAGGTTCAGCTGACCGGTGACGGTCTCGTGCGCTATGGCAAGCTGCTGGGTGAGGACGAGACCGCCCGCTGCGTGGAGCGCGACCTGTGGTGGCCTTCGGGCGAGGGCTTGCTGCTCGCGCACGCTGCGGGTGACGGCGATCCGGCCCGCGTCTTGCCGATTTACACGCGCCTTTCGGATGCCGAGGAAAACGAGCGCAAGCGTCTTGGTCTTGCCGAGAGTGCGCAGAGCGAAATTACGGGTGTTGCCGATGAGCTCGCCGGTCGTCATCTGCAGTTCCGTCCCATGGGCGCGGCGGATGCCGAGGGCGCGAGCGCGCTGGAGGCTGCCTGCTTTGAAGGTGCCGGACACGAGGCGTGGACGCCGGGCATGTTCCTGTCCGAACTGGGCGAGGACGTCGCTGTGCCGCGTAGTTGGTGGGTGGCACACGACGACGGCAAGCTGCTGGGCATTGCCGGCGGTATGGTCGTGGACGGTGATGTGCAGATTCTGGATGTCGCCGTCGACCCGGCACATCGCCGTGAGGGTATTGCCCGCAAGCTGCTGTCGCACGTGAGCTATGATGCCCAGATGCTCGGCTGCACCACGGCTTCGCTCGAGGTCGAGGACGGCAACGAGGGAGCGATCGCGCTTTATAATGCTCTGGGCTTTACCGAGGCAGGACGGCGCCGCGGCTACTATGGTGCCGGCAAGGATGCCATCGTCATGACGGCTCCGCTGCCCCTGGTGCTTCCGGTCGACAATGCTTCGCCCGAGCCGACGGCGGCAGAGCAGCGCGTATGGCCGCTGCCTGCGCCTGGGCGCTCCGAGGGGGAGCGTGCCGAAATTGAGCGCCGCCGCCTAGTGCTCGCTATCGAGAGTTCCTGCGACGAGACGGCCGTGGCGATTATCGATGCGGATGGCAATATGCTGGCCAACCAGGTGTCGACGCAGATTGATTTCCATGCCCGCTTTGGCGGCGTGGTGCCCGAAATCGCCTCGCGCAAACACGTTGAGGTTATCGTGAGTGTAGTGGATGCGGCGCTTGAGGATGCCGCAGCATCGCTTGGTCTTGAGGGTGGAGCCATTGCCCCCAGCGAGCTTGCCGCCGTGGGCGTGACACAGGGTCCGGGCCTGGTGGGCGCCCTCGTGGTGGGCGTTGCCTTTGCCAAAGGCTTTGCCTACGCTGCCGGTAAGCCGCTCATATGCGTCAACCATCTGGAGGGGCACCTGTTTGCCAACCTGCTGGCGCAACCCGACCTCAAACCGCCGTTTATCTTCACGCTTGTCTCGGGTGGGCACACCATGCTCGTGCACGTGAAGGCGTGGGGCGACTACGAGGTGCTCGGTGAGACGCTCGACGACGCCGTGGGCGAGGCCTTCGACAAGGTGGCCAAGGCGTTGGGCCTGGGCTATCCCGGTGGCCCCATCATTTCCAAGCTGGCCGAGACAGGCAATCCCCGCGCGATTGATTTCCCCCGTGCGCTCAACAGCAGGGGAGACTATCGTTTCTCGCTTTCGGGCCTTAAAACGGCCGTGACGCTCTACATCGAGCAGGAGACCAAGGCCGGGCGCACGATTCACCTGCCCGATCTGGCAGCTTCGTTTGAGGCAGCTGTCTTTGACGTGCAGTACAAGAAGGCCAAAAACGCATTGCACGCTACCGGATGCAAGGAATACTGCATCGGCGGCGGCGTCTCGGCCAACCCGCATCTGCGCGAGATGATGATCAAGAAGCTTGGGCGTCAGGGGATTCGCGTAACGGTGCCGCCCTTGTCTGCCTGTACCGATAACGCAGCCATGATCGCGGAGGTCGCTCGCCGTAAATTCGACCGAGGTGAAATCTCGCCGTTCGACGTCGACGCCGATCCAAACATGACGCTGTAGCTGGTACGGCGCGGTCCCCGGACGGAGGGGCCGGATATAAGGTTTCCTGCTCTACAGTCCTGCGCAAGACGAAGGCCACATTAAGTGGCCTTCTTTGCGT
>URKT01000097.1 GCA_900548495.1 uncultured Collinsella sp.
TCTGCGCATGTCTCGTGGGCTCGGAGATGTGTATAAGAGACAGGCGCTTGCGGGCGGTACCGCTGAGCAGAGCGGCGCCGAGGTTTCGGATTCTGGGAGCGCGTCTGCAACTAGTGTCGCCACAACTGAGGCGGCAACTGGCGACGAAGGCTCGACGACGGGGGAGAGCCCTGCCACGAGCGAGCAGTCTTCGACGGCATCCGCTGGCCAAGCGGGACCTGCCGCCGCGGCTGCCGTTCAGACAGAGAACCCGACAGAAACCGGCGATGTCGCCAAGAAGCAGGTCGAGGTCTCGTTCTCGATTATCGGCACCGATGCTGACGGCAAGGCTCAGACCTGGGTGGCACCTACGCAGCTCAAGCTCGACGAGGGCGCGACGGCTGCGGATGCCTTCATTAAGCTGCAGGAGAAGACGGGCTTCAAGGCGAAGTACGAACCGAACACGGCATACGGTTTCTACCTCGAAAGCATCACATCCCCGAGCGATGGTCGCACGCTTGCCTACGATCCGACGACTTATGCCTTCTGGCAGCTGTTCGTCGACGGCGCGTCTTCCTCGGTTGGCGCGAGCAGCGTCAAGCTCACCCAGGGGCAGAAGATTGAGTTTGCCTATACGGCTGGTAGCTCGTCCCCTGTCGTTAAGGACCAGGTTGCCGCAAATGTGACCGTCATTGGTCGCGATGCCCAGGGCAAGACTCAGACTTGGGTCGATAATGCGCAGTATGTGGTGACGTCCGGTTCGAGCGCGCTTGATCTTACGAAGGTCGCACTCGAGGCGAACGACATTGACGCCGTTGCTGCGGGCTCCTTCATTCTGAGCCTTAAGTACAACGGTGTTGAGCTGGGTACGCCCCAAGATTATTCGACCTATTGGCAGCTGTTCATCAACGGCAAGTCGAGTGACTATACGGCGGACAATGTCACCATCCATGCCGGCGATACCGTCACGTGGTTCTACGGTGGCTGGGGCGACCAGTTGCCGTCCGATTCTGTCCATGCTTCTGTTCAGGTTCTCGGTAAGGACAAGGACGGCAAGCAGCAGGTTTGGGCTTCGACGGGTCAGACGAGTCTCAAGGCAGGCTCTACTGCCAAGGATCTCCTTGAGCAGACCGGCCTTACTCTCGATGCTGGCGAATCGTCTTGGGGCTGGTTCCTCAACGGCATTACTTCGCCGTTTGATGGTAAGTCCTATGGCTGGGATGCTGCGACCAAGAGCTATTGGCGCTTCTACGTAAATGGCAAGTTCGCCGACGTTGGCGCCGGTGCCTACAAGCTCCAGGAGGGTGACGCCGTCACCTTTATGTATGGTGCTGACGCCGATGCCCTCCCCGGTCAGGTGCTTGGATCCGCCGATGTTATCGGTCCCGATGTCAACGGGAACAATACGCGTTGGGGCACGGCAAGCAATGTTTCTCTGCCCGAAGGCTCCACGGCCCAGAACCTTATTGAGGCAGTTCTGAAGGCCAAGGGCGTTGCGTACAACGGCTCCCAGAGTGGTGCATACTGGTTCCTCAATTCCGTTACTTCGCCGTTCGATCACAAGCCGTATGTCTGGGATGCTGCGACCAATAAATATTGGCACCTGTATATCAATGGAGAGCCCTCCTTACTCTGCGCCAATCAGATTACGCTCAAGAGCGGCGATAAGGTTACGCTTGCCTATACCACCGACGATTCGGCCATGCCCGATCCCGACAAGATTGTCGTGGACCCGAGCGCGACGACTCCTGATTGGGATGCCGAGTGGGCCGGCTACGGCAACAGCGGCAACGGTTCGACCGTAACGGATGCCAAGACGCCTGCGCAGGCCGCCGGTCTCAAGTGGGCCTTCGATTGGAAGGCCGAGTCTGGCCAGCAGTATGCCAACTGCAGCGAACCTGTCATCGCTAACGGTTTTGTGTACATCGCGACCGAGAACGAGCTCATTAAGATCGATTCGTCCACGGGCAAAAAGGTTGCCTCTGCGCCGCTTGCCTCCAAGGTGAGCTATACCTCTCGTCCGATCTATACCAATGGCCTTATCATTGTTCCGCTCAATGGCGGTGCGGTCCAGGCGATTACCGCAGACAAGCTGATCTGCAAGTGGCTGACGCCTGGTTTGACGGACTTGACGCAGAGCTCCTGCACCGTCGTTTCGGACGGCGAGTACGTCTATGTAGGCTCGGTCGATATTTCGTATGATGAGAACTACAACGCGACCTACGGCAACGGCTCCCTTAAGCGTATCAAGATTGCCACGGGCGAAGTCTCTTGGCAGAACATTGACGCTTCCGAGGGCTATTATTGGACTGGCGCTGCGCTGACGGATAAGTACACCATTGTTCCTACGAGCGCGGGCACGCTTAAGTGCATTGATAAGACGACGGGCGATGTCGTTTCGACCATGAAGCTCGGCGCTCTCGCGAACGCCGACTGTGTCGCCGATCCGTCCAATGGTTCGACCTTCTATCAGATGACGCACGATGGAAAGCTCCATGTGATTTCGCTTTCGGCGAAGGGCGTACTGAGCGAGCAGAAGACGGTCGACCTGGGTCTTACGAATAACATGAGCGCCCCGGCGGTGGCTGGCGAAAACTTGATTGTCGGCGGACAGACGGCTACTGGCTCTGCTCTGGCTCTCTATAATCTGAAGACCGGTAAGGCCACGATGATCACCGCTGCTGACGGTAAAGAACTTCCGGCCGGATTTAACGGTATTGCTGCTACTCCGTTGGTGAGTGTTCAGGGCGGCAAGACCTATGTGTACTTCACCGTTAACAGCGCGGATAGCAAGGATTACGTCAACTACTCTGCTGGTGGTGGCGTGTATCGCTATACGCTCGGCGATGCAGAGGCGACGCAGATTTATGATGCGGCTGGCCATTACCAGCACTGCGACTCCCCGGTCATTGCCGATGCATCTGGCAACCTGTACTACATCAATGACTCGGGCACGCTGTTCAAGCTTGGGGCCGTTGAGTCTTGGACGGTTGCCTTTAATTCCAATGGCGGGTCTGCTTGCGACACTAAGTTTGTTGCTACGGCCGATGACAAGCTGGTCAAGCCGGCCGATCCGACGCGCGATGGCTACACTTTCGGCGGTTGGTATACCGATGAGGCTTGCACGCAGGCGTATGACTTCAGTACGCCGGTAACGGCCGATCTGACGCTGTATGCCAAGTGGACCAAGAATGCCGTTAACCCTGGCGGTAATGGCGGCGCTGGTTCCAATAGCGGCAGCGGTTCTGGTACCGGTACTGGTTCCGGCGCTGGCGCTGGCGCGGGTTCTGGTTCCGGCTCGAAGGGCGGCGCTATCGCCCCGGGTCAGAAGCCGGTGACCAAGACGACGGTGTCGACCAAGGCCGAGACCAAGGAAAACAAGTCCGACAAGAAGGATGAGAAGAAGTCTGACAAGAAGGACAACAAGTCCGACAAGAAGTCCGATTCCAAGTCCGATACGGGTGCTGCTTCCACGACCACTGCTAAGAAGTCCTCTAGTGCTTCCGAGCAGGAGACTGGCACCAATCCGCTCGCCATTGTTGGCGTTGCCGCCGGCGTCATCGGACTCGCCATCGTCGGCGTGTTCGTGTTCACCAAACGTCGGTAGGTGAGGGCTGTGTCCAATAAATCCAAGGACGCTGACCCCAAGCAACCAGATTCCTCGTTCATTCAGTTCGACGATGCAAAGCAACAGGGCGCCGCTTCGGCGGCGTCCGCCTCTCGTCGCAAGGCGCTTACTGGCGTCCTGACCGCCGCGTGCGTTGCGCTGATTGTCATATCGCTGGGCTTCGTCCATCCTTCCGAGAGCGGCGCCTGGTCCATTGACTGGATCGTTCAGACCGTGACGGGGGAGAGCGTCGTCGCGAAGGACGCCAAGGGGTCTGACTCGACCGCCGCTTCGGGTAAAGCTGGCTCCAAGGATTCCAAATCTTCGGATGGTGCGAACGACGAGTCTAAGGGTTCGGATGAATCTGACTCTAAGAAGGAGTCCGAGTCTTCGGACAAGGAATCAAACAAGGGCTCGGATGGCAAAAAGTCCGAAGACAAGGATGGCAAGAAGTCTGGAGAGAAGAGCAGCAATAAAAAGACCGACGGCAATCAGTCGACTTCTCAGAACTCGACTTCTTCTGACGGGGCCGGCTCTACGCCTGGCGCTTCCTCCTCATCCAGCGGGGCATCTTCTGCCCCCGATAGCGGCAACGCCTCTACTGGCGACCAGGGCAGCTCGCAGCAGCCTAGCTACACGGTAACGGTTTCGGTCACATCGAGCGCTGTGGGCAATCCTGTGTCCTCTGGTGGCACCTTTACCTTTAACGAAGGCGCTACCGTCTACGATGCCCTGTGCGCGCTGGGCCTTTCTGTCAACGCACATGGCTCATCGTACGGCACGTATGTGTCCGCGATTGGCGGTTTGGCCGAGAAACAGTACGGCGGCACGAGCGGCTGGATGTACTCCGTCAACGGCACAACGCCCATGACGGCCTGCAGCAACTACGTTCTCTCAAACGGCGACAACGTAGTCTGGTATTACGTTACAAGCTAGAGACCTCGACATAGCGCGCCAGGCGGGCGGTTCGGACCAACATCCGGGCCGCCCGTTTTTCATGCGAATTGGACGGGGTCGCCTGGGATCTCAGCAAACAAAAAACCGATTGGAACGGGAATTCCAACCGGTTATACATTCAGGCAAACAGTGAATCGACTACGACCGTGCGCCCTCGAGGAAGAAGCGGCGGCTGAAGTAGTTGTACCAGGTGACCAAGAACGTGGCGATGGCCTTCATGGCCTGGTAGCCGATGCTCAAAAACGTGACGCCCACAAACATGTACAGGTCGTTGAGGCCCAGGCCGATCACCGACAGGATGGTGAAGATCGTGAACTCGCGCTTGCGGCTCATGCCTTCGCGGTGGTCGAACACGTACTTCATGCTGAGCCAGTAGTTGACCACGACGGACGTGATAAACGAAACCGTGGTGCTCATCAAAAAGTCGAGGTGGAACAGCTCGACGAGCGCAATGAGTATGCCCCAGTCGATGCCAAAGGAGATAAGACCCACGACAGCAAACTTGAGGAACTGCTTGGTATGAGGCTGTGCCAGCGCCTTGCGCACGTAATCACATCCAATGCGTTGATGAATCGAGCAGAGGATACTTTAGAGCTTTTACAAGGGAAACGTAAGGTCTTTGCCAAGAACTATATGAACTCGCCAAATTTTCAAGAGCTAATCCGCAAACGTTGAAAATTTGCCCGTAAACGAGCGACACCCACGGACGATACTGCGCTGAGTGCGCGTCGTCCGTGGGCGCCGTAATGCTGCAGGGGTTTCGAGCTATTTTGTCTCGTCGCCCTCCAGGAAGATTTTTCGGGTCACAAAGTTGTAGACCATGACAAGCGCGGTGGCGCAGATCTTGGCGATATTGGCCTCGAGTCCCAGGCCGGCGTTGAGCGCCAGCACGATGCCGTCGTTGAGCACCAAACCGATCACGGACAGCACGACAAAGATGATGAACTCGCGGCGGCGGCTCATGCCTTCTTTGTGCGCAAACACGTACTTCATGCTTGCGAGGTAGTTAAAGATGAGTGAGATGATAAAGCCGCTGGTGTTGGCGATTAGGATGTTGAGGCCCAGACCGTAGTGGAGCAGATTCATAATGCCAAAGTCGATAATCGTGGCAATGACACCGACGACGCCAAATTTCATGATCTGCGCAAGGAGCTTTTGCATAGTACCTGCCTTAAGCTGGCGCCGAAGCGCCGCGGGGATGACAAACTTAGCAAGTTTAGCCAATCCCCGCGGGTGGTGCTAGGCGTGCTCCTCGATAGCACCGTTTCTATATGCATCGAGCAGCTGGCGCAGGTCCTGGATCTGGCTGCGAATCTTGGCGCCAGTATCGGTGTCGCTCACCATGCGGCGACGGTCTGCTTGGTCAAAACGGTTGGTCTCGCTCTCGATGTCCACGTTGCGCGTGAGTGCCTCGGCAACCGTCGTAAAGGCCCGGTGCGACTTGAGGCGGCAGCCGCGCGAGCTCGAGATGAGCGTATAGCCGGCGATGCCCGTCTTGGGATGGTAAGCGCGGCAGAAGCCGCCATCGATGACCAGTAACTTGCCCTCGGCGCGGATGGGCTGCTCGCCCTTGGTGGTTTTAACGGGCGTGTGGCCGTTGATGATGTGGCCGGTCGGCGAGCATGCCATGGGCGCGACGCCAAACTCGCGCATGATGTCATCGCAGACCGAGGGCGACTTGGTAAGCGTAAAGTACGGGTCCATCGGCTCGACCCAGGTGCTCTTATCGGCGATATAGGCGCGCTCAAAGGTACGCACCAGGCGTCCGCTGGCGGGTGAGTTAAAGCCAATCCACAGGTACCACATCCAGTCGAGGGCGTCGCGGTCGCCCACGCGCCAGGCGCGGCGGGCGATGTGGTCGCAAAAATCGAGGTAATCGCGGCCAGCGTGCCAGGTGCCTAGGCAGTTCATGCTGCTAAAGGTGCCGTCTTCGTTGAGCGGCACGCAGCCATGGAACAGCAGGTTGCCGTTGGCGACTTTGTACATCGAGCCGTGGGAATAGAGGAAATCGATATGGCGATGCAGGTGATCGGCGGTGACAAACTCGGACACGAGCTTGTCGATGATGTGCTGCTCCTGAGACGTGAGCGTATAGGGGTCCGCTGGATCGACGGTGGGGAAGTCATTGGTCGTGAGTGGCCACATGCTGCCGTCGGCGAGCGTGACCGTGCCGGTGTCGTGGTCGATCTTGTCGAGTAACAAGCGGTCGGTCATATCGAACTCGGGGTGGCGCTGGATAATCTGGCCCTCGAGCTTAAAGAGCAGCACGTTGATGGCCTTGATCAGCGGGGTGATGGACTCACCGGCGGTGTAGGTGGCATCGGCAAAGGCGACAAGCTCACGCAGCGAGATGCCGTAGTCGTTCTCTAGAATTTCGTAGTTGTCGTAGCGTAGGTTGTTGCGCAATACCGTGGCGATGCAGGCGGGCTCACCGGCCGCAGCGCCCATCCACAGCAGGTCGTGGTTCTGTCTCTTATACACCTCTCCGAGCCCACGAGACATGCGCAG
>URKT01000098.1 GCA_900548495.1 uncultured Collinsella sp.
CGAGATCTGCGCATGTCTCGTGGGCTCGGAGATGTGTATAAGAGACAGCCTGTGTATCGTGTGCATCCATGCACGACTCCACGATGCGGTCGATATCGGTAAAGGTACAGGCATCGTGCAGGAAGGCATCGACGGCAACTTCGTTTGCGGCATTCAGCACGCATGGCATGGTGCCGCCCATCTTGCCGGCACGCTCGGCAAGCGCGAGGCAGCGGAACGTGTCCATATCGGCAGCGTCGAAGGTAAGCTGTCCCAGCTCACGAAAATCAAGACGAGGCGCCGGAGTATCCCAACGCTCAGGATACGAGAAGGCAAACTGAATGGGAATGCGCATATCGGAGGCACCGAGGTGTGCCATCACGGAGCCGTCGGCAAACTCGACCATCGAATGAATCTTTGACTGGCGCTGAACGACCACGTTGATAAAGTCGAGGTCGCAACCGAACAGATGCATCGCCTCGATACGCTCCAAGCCCTTGTTCATAAGGGTAGCGGAATCGATGGTGATCTTAGCGCCCATGGCCCACGTGGGATGTGCCAGCGCATCGGCGCGTGTCACGCGATTGAGCTCGTCGCGCGTACGGCCAAAGAACGGACCACCCGAGCAAGTGAGCCAAATGCAGTGAGCCTCGCGCGGATTCTCCCCCAGATAGCACTGGTAGATGGCGGAGTGCTCGGAATCAACCGGGATAAGCTGACCCGGCTGTGCCAACGGCATCAGCAGGTCGCCACCGACAACGAGGGACTCCTTGTTAGCAAGTGCAAGACGCTTGTTCGAGGTCAGGGCAGCATGGCTCGCTTCGAGACCGGCAGCGCCCACAATAGCAACAAGCACACAGTCGACGTCATCGCGACGCGCGAGCTCACAAACCGCCTGCGCACCAACACCGAGCTCGGTGCCCTCGGGCAGCTCCTGCAGTACAGCGTCCGCACCGTGGGTGGTGTCGGCCACGGCAACGGCCGGAACCGAAAACTCACGGGCAAACGCAACGAGCTCGGCGGTACTGGAGTTAACGGAAAGCGCCGTCACCTGCAGACGGTCGGCATGCTGACGGCAAACATCGAGCGCCTGGGTGCCAATAGAGCCCGTACAGCCCAAAATTGCAACCCGCAGACGCCCATCGGGGCCGCACGTCGTCTGAAACGCCATTACAGCACGCCTCCGATCATCAAAAGCAGCTGCGCGGTAATGCAGCCAAAGATAAGCGAGTCGCTACGGTCGAGCATGCCGCCATGGCCCGGGATAAGGTTGCCGGAATCCTTGACGCCCACGCCACGCTTGATGCGTGACTCGATGAGGTCGCCGATAACACCCAGGATGGACACAACCACGCCGCACAGCAGTGCGTAGGGCAAGCTCAGCTTATAGAAATGCGTCGCCCATAAAATGAGCCAGATGAGAACCGAGCCCAAGATGCCGCCAACAAAGCCCTCCCAGCTCTTTTTGGGAGAGATCTTGGGGACCATCTTGTGCTTGCCGATACGGCTGCCCACGATGTAGGCAAACGAATCGGAGACCCAGAGAGACGCGCAAACACCCACCGAAAGCAGGGCACCGGCAAAACCGGGCACGGCATCGCGCAGCAGCACGATGGCCGACAGCATAAAACCGGTGTAGATGGGACCCATGAGTGTCACAGCCACATCGGATATGCGGGTACGCGACGAACAGACATACCAAATGCCCACCGCAAGCATCAATGCAAAAAGCAGCGCATTCAACAGCAGCGAGTCGCCCAGCGCCGAGAGCGGAAAGAGCACGGCGGCAGCGATACCCAGGCGCTCGTTGGCCACCTTGCCATCGAGCTTCGTCATGCGGAAAAACTCAAAGCAGCACAGGCCGCTCATGACGGAGACGAAGATGGCAGTGGGAACGATACCCAAAACCAGGCAGAGAATAAATACGACAGCGTAGACGATACCTGCGGCGGCGCGGGTAATAAAGCCGGCCAACCACGAAGTCGCAGCCGCGCCGCTCTTGGCGGCAGGCGCCTTGGGAACAGACGCCTTGGCACGATCGGACACGATTAAGCCTCCTCGGTCTTGCTCAGTCCACCAAACCTACGGTCGCGGCCCTGGTAGGCCAAAATGGCGTCGACGAGGCCCCAGCGATCAAAGTCGGGCCAATAGGTATCGGTGACATAAAACTCGGAATAGGCAACCTGCCACAGCAGATAGTTCGAAAGGCGAAGCTCGCCGGAAGTGCGAATCACAAGCTCCGGATCGGGCAGCCCAGCGGTGTAGAGATGCGAGGCAACCATATCATCGTCGATGGCGGCAGGGTCGACCTTGCCGGCAGCGGCGTCGAGCGCAATCTGACGGACGGCACGGGTGATCTCGGCACGAGCGCCGTAGTTGACGGCAAGCGCCAACGTCATGCCAGTGTGGTCGGCACACTCGGCAAGACCGCGCTCAAAGACATCGCGGGTCTTCTTGGGCAGTGCGGAAATATCGCCCAAAAAGACAACGCGAACGTTTTCACGCTTAAGCAGCGGCAGCTCATCGATAAACGTCTTGGCAAACAAATGCATCAAAACGTTAACCTCGTGCTGCGGACGATTCCAGTTTTCGGTGGAAAACGCATAGGCCGATAGCACGTCGACGCCCAAGCGCACGCATGCGGTAATAATCTCGCGCAGGGAGACGATACCGGCCTTGTGGCCCTCGGTGCGGGCAAGACCGCGAGCCGTGGCCCAACGACCGTTACCGTCCATGATGCACGAAATATGATGTGGGATCTTATTGAGGTCAAGGTCGGAAAAACCGACGCCCGCAGGGGCGTCGGCAAAGTACTCGACCAGTTTGTTCTCGTCGTATTGCACCTTAGATCTCCATGACCTCGGCTTCTTTTTCCTTCAGAAGCTCCTCGACCTTGGCAACATACTCATCGGTATGCTTCTGGACCTTGGCCTGCTCGCGACGAACATCGTCCTCGGTGAGCTCTTCGTCGCGCTCGAGCTTGTTGTTAAAGTCACGACGGATGTTGCGAATGGAAACCTTGGCCTGCTCGGCATACTCGCGGCACTCCTTGACGAGCTCGCGACGACGCTCCTCGGTGGGAGCCGGGAACGGCAGGCGCACGACGGTACCGTCAGAGTTGGGAGTAATGCCCAGATCGGAAGCGCTGATAGCCTTCACGATGGCGTTGACGAGCGCCTTGTCCCAGGGCTCGATGAGCAGCATGTGAGCCTCGGGGGTCTTAACGGCGGCAACCTGGGTAACCGGCGTGGGAACACCGTAGTAATCGACCGAAATGTCGGACAGAACGTTAGCGTTGGCGCGGCCCGTGCGAACCTTGGAGAAGTTGTGCTTGAGGGATTCGAGCGACTTGTCCATGTGGGCGGTGATGTTCTCTGCCATGCTTAATCCTCCTGATAGACGAGCGTGCCGACGGGCTCACCCGAAAGCGCGCGCTTGACGGTGTCCTCACCATCGATGTTGAGGACCAAAATCGGCATACGGTTATCCTGGCACAGTGCCGTAGCCGTGGAATCCATAACCTGCAGACCGCGGACGAGAACCTCGTGATAGGTAATCTTGTCAAAGCGGACGGCATCGGCGCACTTGACAGGATCCTTGTCGTAGATGCCGTCAACCTTGGTGGCCTTAATTAGAATCTCGGCACCGATCTCGCAGGCACGAAGAGCCGCGGCGGTGTCGGTCGTAAAGTACGGATTGCCCGAACCGGCGGCAAAAATAACGACGTTGCCCTTGGAAAGGTGATTGATGGCGCGACGGCGAATATAGGGCTCGCAGATCTCATTCATCTGGATAGCACTCATCACGCGGCAGGGAACATCGTTGTGCTCGAAGGCATCCTGCAGGGCGAGCGCATTCATAACGGTTGCAAGCATGCCCATGTAGTCGGCCTGGGCGCGCTCCATGCCACCGGCAGCGCCGGCCATGCCGCGGAAAATGTTGCCTCCGCCGACAACGACGCCGACCTCGTGACCAACGGCGAGCAGCTCCTTGACCTGCTTGGCAAGATGGTCGGTAATCTTGGGGTCGATGCCATATTGGCCGTCGCCCATCAGTGCTTCGCCGGAAAGCTTAAGAAGCACGCGTTTATATCGGATGTCGGACAAAGCGATCCTCCTTTAATTAGACTCTCAATATGATATCAAAGGCTCTGATAAGAGCCATGAAAAAGCAGGCTGTGAGTAAAACCCACAGCCTGCTCATTACCAGCTACAAGAGCTTATTTACTCGCCACGGACCAGGCGGTCGAAGGCAACGACGGTAATGGTATCGCCGAGCTCCTTGGAGACCTGCTCGGCATACTTCTTGATGGTGAGGGAGCTGTCCTTGATGAACTCCTGCTCGGTGAGCACGGACTGCTTGTAGAACTTCTCCAGACGGCCAACAGCCATCTTCTCCTGGATAGCCTCGGGCTTGCCGGACTCGGCAGCCTGAGCCATGTAGATCTCCTTCTCGTGATCGACGGTCTCGGCCGGAACCTGATCGCGGGTAGCGCAAATCGGGGCGACGGCGGCAACCTGAAGGGCAACGTCGTGAGCAAAGGTCTTGAAGGACTCTGCCTGAGCGGTCTCGGCCTTCTCGAAAGCGAACTCGACGAGGACGCCGATCTTACCACCCATGTGGATGTAAGAAGCGAGAGCACCGTTCTCGGCCTTGCGGGCGGAGAAACGAGCGATCTTCATGTTCTCGCCCATGATGTGAATCATCTCGGTGAGCTCGGAGGAAACGGTCTCCTCGCCCATCGGCTTCTCGAGCAGAGCATCGACATCGGCCGGCTCGGTGGTGGCGACAACCTCAGCGACCTTAGAAGCAAAGCCGGTGAACTTGGCGTTGGAGCCGACGAAGTCGGTCTCGCAGGAGAGCTCGAGCAGAGCGCCGGACTTGCCATCCTCGGAGACGAACGCGGCGACAGCGCCCTCGTTGGTCTCACGGCCAGCCTTCTTGGCAGCCTTGGCAAGGCCGTTCTTACGCAGAACGTCGACAGCGGCGTCCATGTCGCCGTCAGCCTCGACGAGAGCCTTCTTGCACTCCATCATCGGGGAGTCGGTCATCTCGCGGAGCTGCTTGACCATAGCGGCAGTAATCTGGGCCATTGTGGTTCCTTTCAAAGAGATGAAAAAGAATTAACTAAGACTGATTTACTCGGCCTTGGGCTCAGCGGCCATCTCGGCCTCGGAGACCTGCTCCTTGCCGGAGCCAGCGAGGCAGGCGTCGGCCATGAGCTCGCACATAAGGGTGACAGCGGAGATGGCGTCATCGTTGCAGGGGATGCCGTACTCGACCTCGTCGGGATCGGAGTTGGTGTCGATCAGGGCGACGACGGGGATGTTCAGGCGCTGGGCCTCCTTGATGGCGTTCTCCTCGCGCTTGGTGTCGATGACGAAGAGAGCCTGGGGCAGACCCTTCATGTCGCGGGCGCCACCGAGGTTGGTCTGGAGCTTAGCGAGCTCCTTGCCGAGCACTGCCTGCTCCTTCTTGGGCAGCACTGCCATGCGACCGTCCTCGACCATGGCCTCGAGCTCCTCCATGCGGTTGATGCGGGAGCGGATGGTGACGAAGTTGGTCAGCATACCGCCGAGCCAACGCTGGTTGATGTAAGGCATGTTGGCGCGCTCAGCGGCGTTCTTAACGGCCTCCTGAGCCTGCTTCTTGGTGCCGACGAACAGCACGTTGCCGCCCTTGGCGACGTTCTTGACGAACGTGTAGGCCTGGTCGGCGTCAAGGATGGTCTGCTTGAGGTCGAGGATGTAGATGCCGTTGCGCTCACCGAAGATGAACGGCTTCATCTTGGGGTTCCAGCGACGGGTCTGGTGACCGAAGTGGCAGCCGGCCTCGAGCAGGGTGCGGATATTAATCTTGGTAGCCATGTTAAACCTCCTGTGGTTTGCCTCCGCGCGGGGTCATCCTCCAAAACCAACCCGAACATGTGCTACCAAAGCCCGGGCACCACGGTATGAAGTAGCCGCGCGTGCGTGATAAAAACCTGTTGCCGTGAAGCAACCCGATGAATGATAGCAGGATTGCTTCTTCCTGCCAACCCGCAATCAAAACCACACACCTCGGTGCGGCGCGGGAGGCTCTTCCGCTACTCGCCGCGGGGGTGTGCCTGTCTCACGGCGCGCTTGAGTCGATCGGGCGTGAGGTGCGTATAAATCTGCGTCGTGGACAAGCTCGCATGCCCCAGCAGCTCCTGAACCGAGCGCAGATCCGCGCCGCCCTCGAGCAGGTCGGTCGCAAAGGTGTGGCGCATCGCATGCGGGGCGATGTCGGCAGGAATGCCGGCAAGTGCCGCAAGCATATGGAACCGCCTCCTGAGCATGGCGGCACTCATGCGGTTTCCGCGCGCCGAGATAAACAGCGGATGCGCGCCGTTAGCACCGTCGCTACGCTTTGCCTGTGCAAGGAGCTGTGGCCTCCCCTCCTCAATATAGCGGCGGGTCGCCTCGAGAGCGCGCCGATACAGGGGCACGATACGCTCCTTGCTCCCCTTGCCCCAAAGTCGCAGCGTTCGCTCGGACCAACCAATAGACTCCACGTTGAGCGCCGCGAGCTCCGAGATTCGAGCGCCGGAGGCATAGAGCAGCTCGAGCATCGCCGCATCACGCAGCCCCGCAGGCGTCGAGGCGTCCGGGGTCTTGAGCAACGACTCGACTTGCCGGGTCGTCAGCACACCGGGAAGATCGCGCGGCAGTTTGGGCGAGGATATCGCCGAGACCGCATCGCCCTCAACGATTCCCTCGGCAGCCATCCACCGATAGAGCTGTCTCTTATACACATCTGACGCTGCCGAC
>URKT01000099.1 GCA_900548495.1 uncultured Collinsella sp.
ACGAGATCTGCGCATGTCTCGTGGGCTCGGAGATGTGTATAAGAGACAGCGTCATGAACGTGCTCGAAGACGGGGCACCTGGAGCTCTCGAACAACGTCGCCGAGCAGGCCCAGCGAATCTTCGTCGTAGGGCGCAAGAACTGGCTCTTCAGCGATGCGCCGCGCGGCGCGCGGGCGTCTGCGGCGATATACAGCGTCACCACCACGGCCAAGGCCAACGGGCTCAATCCCAGGCTTTACGTCGAGTGGCTGCTGACCGAGATGCCCAACGCCGGCAAGCTCACCGATGAGGTTGTGGACTCGTTCCTGCCATGGTCGGATAGGGTGCCTGAGTCCTGCAAGCTCGACCCAGCCGCTGCCGAGAAGGCCAAAGAGATGCCTGACGACTTCATAATTAACATCGACCCCGATGCGTTCGACGACGAGATGGCGAACAACGCCGAGGAGGGCCTGTAGCGACATAGCGGCCTAAGGCATACCGCAACGCAAAGATGGAAACGTCCAGGACTTTTCCATCCGTATGCCGGAATGGTCCTGGACGTTTCCTGCTACGCGGTCATTTTGACGCTTACGCTCTAATGCCTCCACCGCTTGTCGCGGGCGGGGTAGACGATCCAGGCGGATGCGTAGCTTGCGATAAGGCAGACAATGACGCAGACGATGCTTGTCTGGAACCCGAATGAGTCATTGATAACGCCCCAGATTACGCTTGCGAAGCCAATGCCGATGTCATTGGCGAGCAGGAACAGGGCGTTTGCGGCGCCCCAGCGCTCTGGCGGGGTGTTCTTTACCGCTACGCTTTGATTAAGTGGCAGGCTTATGCCAGTGGCGAGACCATAGAAGATTCCGGACGCCAGGAAGACAGGTTCCCCGTACGGTGCGGCAAGTAGCATAAGGCAGCAGAGGATGCCGCACGCGACGGCTCCGGTCATTGTTTTGATTGCAGGTACGGTGTCCATGAAATGCTTTGAAATCATGCGAATGATAATCATGCTTACCGCGCTGATGGTGTAGAAGAGACCGGCGTGGGTATAGCCGAGAGTAGTACCGTACAGACCAGCAAAGAAGACGCCAAAGCCAAAAGTGGGGCACATGATCATCTGTGGGATGGCGCCAGGCAATGCGCGCGGCTCGAAGATGTTGAATGAGTCACGCAGGGTTCTCTTGGACACCTGGTCGCCTTCAGGATACTTTTCACTGTTAATTGTTTCGGATGTAGTTACTGTGGTGGGGCTGGGTGCCTGCCCGTCTTTTGAGTCGAGTTCGAGCCGGGTTTCCATTTTGATTCGGTATGCGCTGGAGCTTGGCAGAGTTTGCCATTTACTTTCATAGCGTGCGTTGAGGGCGATTACAAGCCCTGCAAACCCAACCAGGGCAAGGCCGACATAGAGGTTCGTTGAGGGATCGGTTCCTACTAGGTAAAGTGCGAAGGCTGGGCCGATGCTCATGGCGATAGCCTGTCCGAGGCCGTGGTATCCAATGCCTTCGCCGAGCCGTTCTTGCGGTAAGACGCTTGCTGCGGCGGTCGAGGCTGCTGTTGTTGCTGCGCCAAAGCCCACGCCTTGCAGCAAACGGCTGATTGTGAAGAGGGGGATGCCTTGAACGACAGCGGACAGTGCTGTTCCTGCTATGAGGATAGCGATGCCGGCGATGATAACGAGTGAGCACTTGCCGTTGTCGATAACAGGGCCGACTAACAGTCGTGCTAACGCGGCGGCAATGGAGAAGACGAGTGCAAGTACGCCGGCAAGGCTCGCACCGTAACCTTGGCCTGCCAGGAAGACGCTGGTTCCACTGTTGAGTCCTTGGCCCATGACGAAGCAACAGAAGGTCAGCGCGATGATAAGCACGAAAATAAGCGACCACAGCTTCGGATGGTCGTCCTTACCGATATTTGGCATGAGAACCCTCCTTTGATTCCAATACTCGTGTTCTACGTCTGCAAAAGTGAGATGTAAGCGCCAAAATGACCGCGTCTTAACAACCCGCTGGGCTTGAGGCAGAATCATCGCATCGACTTATCCTAGAAACTGCCTGACGAAGGCGACAGGATGCTTGTCAGCAAGGCGGCAAATCTTAACGAGAGCCAAATCCAAGAGCTTGCAAATCTTCAGCGAGGCGTTGCAGCAATATATCAGAACGAATGGACCGAACCTGTCCTCTGTCACATCGAACCGCATGAACGCGGCCTAGAGTACTCGCCAACACAGAGCAAGCACAGCGCGAAGGACAAGGTTTCTTCTGAAGAGCTTCGCTATCTCAACTCTTGTGTGCTTAATCCGTTCAAGCTCGATGAGCCAAGGGAATACAACTTCTGCGACTGTGTGCACAAGATGGACATACCTGACTCCATGAAGGCACGCTTGATTGAGATGGCAAGGACTCCTCTGTCCTCGAGGAAGCCACTGTTTGAATGGTGTGCTTATAGGTATTTCAATATTGGACGCATCCTCGACGACGCCAGGGATTTATCTGCCGACAGCCTCAAAGAGAGGCTTTGCTCCCATCTGCTTTCAAGCTGGAAATTCGAAGATGACTCCTCACCCGAAAGCTGGGGACCAATCCAATACCTGTTCATTCAGTCGATGTTTAACGCTCATCTCAACGAGCTGAGAAAGAGGGGTACCGGCATCGAGACAACGGAAAAGGCCTCAGCACTCGCCGAAGTATCAGCGGTCTTATCTCAAACAAGGCCGGTGATCTAAATGGCGTTTGAAAATATAGAGCAATTAATGCCGGATACGACCGAAACGAGATTGGCCTTTGAGGAGGCGCAACGCACCGTTGCTGATTGTGCAGATGCCGCATGGCGGGATATTTCTTCCGGCGATGTCCTAACCGCGAGCATTTCAACAGTTCAAGAAGCCGCAGATGACGCCTGGAAAGCATGCGAGCCAACACTCAACGCTGCAGGCGAAACTGTCCGCGATGGCGCAAGGAACGGAGCTTATCTTGGCGGCAGGTTCGTACTTGGAGTTGCCGACGTTGGAGAAAACGCATATGTCGGTGTTCAATCGAATATTGAACTACTGGCCGAAGACGAAGAAGCAGCGGTGAAAACCGCGCAAACACACGCTGTTGACGATGCAGCCAACGCCTGGGGCGACTTCATGGAAGCCGACGAGCAGATACGGGAAATCGGAGACTATGTCGAAACTGGAGGCGAAATCGCCACTAAAGTTGCGCTTGGTGCCGTAGCCGTCACCGCTTCTGCCCCTGCAGCACTCGCTGCTGGGTCTGTACTCGTTCTTGACGAAATGGGAAAGAGCTTGGAAGCCGGCGCTGAAGACGGTGAGATATCTCAGGAGGATATCGTCGGAGAAGTCGTTGCGGGAACTGTTACGGCAGCAACGCTTCTTGCCGGACGAGGTCTAAATAACTTTCTTGCCTCAAAGGCAGCAGAATCGGGCGCAAGCTCACGAATTCTGGATGATGCCGGAAAGGCAATTTACGAAGGCGACCGACTGCTTCCCAATAACGAGTTTGCGATCGACGGCGTGAAGTGTGCAACCGACGATCTCGGGCAGCTTTACCGCGTTGGCGACGACCTCGTTCCGAACATGAGCTATGAGATCAATGGGTATAAATACGTTACCGATGCAATGGGTAGGGTCGAATCGGCCGAAGGCTTCTTACAACTAAAGACCCACGAAGGTCGTTTGACCATCAAGGACACTATCCAGTCAATCGGAAAAGGGTTTGAAGAGCTTTTTGATCAAAGAGGCCATCTGATTGCCGACCGATTCAATGGATCAAATGGCCTTGAGAATATTGTCGCCATGGGCGGCGAGGTTAACCAAAAGCCTATGCAGCAATCGAGCAAAAATGCGCCGATGCTTTGGCTGATGGCGCTGAAGTGTTTTTCAAGGTTGAGCCACTTTATGAGGGCGGGTCATTCAGGCCTAGCTCGTTTGCTATCACGGACATTATTGACGGCGAAGAGACGGTTACGTTTCTTCTTAACACTGCAAAGGAAATGTAATGAGTGAAAAGAAGATGCTACAAGGGATAGCTTCAATTCTTGAGGAAACCCTCCCCGAAGACTGGAGCAAGGTCGTGTTTTACGCCGAGTACGCCGAGGGTGCGTTCTCTATTGAGTATTACGTTGCTGGCAGCGGAAAAGACGACTTCGTTAAATGCTTTGACCAAAAAGGCGTTTCGAGGGCATCCTTGATGAAAAACTTTATGGCTATCAACAAGTTCATTGAACCTGAAAGGGCCGCGCTTAAGCCCGAAAAGAGATGGGGATCGATGACGCTTATTCTCCATTCCAACGGCAAGTTCAAAGTTGATTACGACTACTCCGACATGACAGAAAACGCTTACGCCCGAAAGAAGGCCTGGAAAAAGAAATATCTCGCCTAGCAACGAACGGTCTGGGAAATCACCGCAAAGCCACCCGTGCATACTCTTCGAGCGCACGCGTCGTCGGCAACGTTTCAACCAGCGCGTTTTTGGGAGCCATGCAAACCCCTGTTCAACATTCCTCGGGAGTGATTGCTCTCTATGACGAATGGGATTCCCCATCGGGGAATCCCATTTTTTGTTGCCGACGACGTCCGGTATAATTTTTCCGTTTACGACGTCGTTCGGAAAGGGATGCCGACCTCTATGCGCCAGGGATTCGACAACGAAAAATACATCGAGCTGCAAGCCGCCAACATCAGAAAGCGCATCGCGCAATTCGGCGGCAAACTCTATCTGGAATTCGGAGGCAAGCTCTTCGACGACTACCACGCCTCGCGCGTGCTGCCCGGCTTTGAGCCGGACACCAAGTTCCGCATGTTGGA
Source organism: uncultured Collinsella sp. (assembly GCA_900548495.1). Taxonomy (GTDB): domain Bacteria; phylum Actinomycetota; class Coriobacteriia; order Coriobacteriales; family Coriobacteriaceae; genus Collinsella. The sequence continues at coordinate 4,791 of URKT01000099.1, forward strand.
AAGTCTGGTGGACGATGTGGAAATCGTCATCGCCATCAACGCCAACCATATCGAAAAAGGCAAGACCCGCGGCGACCTCGGTATCCCCTACGACGAGGACGTGCTGCGACTCATCGACGTGTTCCGTTCCCGCGGCTTCCTCGTCGGCTCCGTAGTGCTCACCCAATACGCCAATCAGCCCGCCGCCGACGCCTACCGCCACCGCCTCGAGCAACTCGGCGTCACCTGCCGCCTGCACTACCCGATCGCCGGATACCCGCACGACATCGAACGCATCGTTTCAGACGACGGATACGGCAAGAACGAGTACATCGAGACCACCCGGCCGCTCGTCGTGGTCACCGCGCCCGGCCCTGGCTCCGGCAAACTCGCCACGTGCCTGAGCCAGCTCTACCACGAGCACCAGCGCGGCATCGACGCCGGCTATGCCAAATACGAGACGTTCCCCATCTGGAATCTTCCGCTCAACCATCCGGTCAACATCGCGTACGAGGCTGCCACCGTCGACCTCGACGATGCCAATATCATCGACCCGTTCCATCTGGAGGCGTACGGCGAGACCACCGTCAACTACAACCGCGACGTCGAAGCATTCCCCGTGCTCAAAGCCATGATGGAGCGCATCATGGGCGAAAGCCCCTATCAGAGCCCCACCGATATGGGCGTCAACATGGCCGGATACGCCATTGTGGACGACGATGCCTGCCGCGATGCCGCGCGTCTGGAAATCGTGCGCCGCTACTTCGCCGCCGCCGTGCACTTGAAGCGCACCGGCACTGGCGAGGAACAGGTGGAGCGGCTGCGCTCCATCATGAACCGGGCCGGCGTGACCCCCGATCTTTCTCCCGCCCGCGCCGTGGCCCTTGAGAAGGAAGCCGCCACCGGTGCCCCGGCTGGTGCCATGGTGCTGCCCGATGGCCATGTGGTCACCGGCAAAACCGGCGACCTGTTGGGCGCGGCCAGCGCGCTGCTGATGCACGCGCTCAAGGCCGTCACCGGTGTTGACGAAACCATTCCGGTAATCGACGATGCCGCCATCGAACCCATCTGTCGGCTGAAAACCGAGCATCTCAACAGCGTGAACCGACGCTTGCACTCGGATGAGACGCTGATTGCATTGTCAATCACCAGCGCCACCAGTCCTGTGGCCGCTCGCGTCATCGACGGGCTCAAACAGTTGCGGGGCTGCGACGCCTTCTTCTCCGTTATCATCTCATCCACGGACGAGGCGCTGTATCGCAAACTCGGCATCAACGTGTGCTGCGAACCGAAGTACGAACGGGTGAGTCTGTATCACCGGTAAGCGCCACCGATAAGCGCGGTATGCCGCGAATCGTCAAGCCGGTAATCATGCAGCATGCGGCCTGACAATTCGCTGCTGTCGCATTGTCTCTCCCCTCGGCCATGCTGGGCTTGTTTTCCGTTTGTTGGAGAGAACGGGGAATGCCATCAGCACTACGGAAAGAGAAGGATTATCCGTGAAGCGGTTCGTGGGTTTAGACGGTATTAAAGGACTAGCGCTGATAGCCATTGTGCTGTACCACTGCATGCAGCAACGGCTGCCAGGCGGATTCTACGGAGTCGACGTGTTCTTCACCGTCTCTGGATTCCTGATTGCCGTCAGTTTGATTCGTTCTCTGGCGAAAACCGGATCGCTGAATCTCGTGCGATATATTCCCAAGCGTGCAGCACGTCTCTATCCGGCGCTGTTTCTGCTGATTCCGGTCATCGTCTCCGTCGGCTGGCTGTTCGATCACGACATTCTAGTTTCCATCCGCGACCAAGTCATCACCGTGCTGCTGGGCTGCTACAACTGGTACGCCATTGCCGGAGGCCAAAGCTATTTCGACCAAATGAACCCGCAGGTGTTTCGCCATCTGTGGTTCATTGGCGTGCTCATGCAGTTCTACGTCTGTCTCTTATACACATCTCCGAGCCCACGAGACATGCGC
>URKT01000100.1 GCA_900548495.1 uncultured Collinsella sp.
CTGTGGTCACTGCGGAGGCTCGGGTTCTGTTTCGTCCGAGCATGCACATACCTGTCCGAGCTGCGGCGGTCGCGGCCACATCGATGTCGACCTGTCCTTTCTGTTTGGTGCCGGCACGTTCCAGTCGGTCTGCCCCGAGTGCGGCGGTTCCGGTAAGGTCGTCGCCGACCCCTGTCCCGATTGCGGCGGCAGCGGCCGTGTCCGTGTGACCTCCGAGCAGACGATTGAGTTTCCCGCCGGCACGCACGATGGCGACGAGGTCCGTATTGGCGGCATGGGTCACGCCGGCACCAACGGCGCCTCTGGCGGTGACCTGGTCGGTCGGGCCCATGTTGAGGCCGAGCGTCTGGAAGGCAAGGCCCGTACCGGTTTTTACCTGATGGGCATCGTGGCGCCGTTTTTGGTGCTATCGGCCATCTCGGGCGTGTTCTCGGCCTTTGCCGTGATGTGCTTTATTCCGTTTGCCATGGGCCTGTTTATGGTGGTCTCGGACGGCGTGCTGCACCGCAGCCTGCTGTGGTGGAAGCGCGGCGCGATGCAGTTTGCCAATGGTTTTGCCAACGGATTTATGTTTGCGCTCGTGTCGGTTTGGTTTGCGAGCTGCTCACAGCGTGCCATGCTTTCGCCCTACGCAATGCAATAACATCAAACCCTCTGTTTGCGGCCGGCTCAGCTTGGGTATAGGACGCACTGTGACAATAATGAAAGTCGGAAGGATTCGGTCGTGTCGGAAAATAGGGATTACTACGAGGTACTTGGCGTCGACAAGGATGCCGACGCGCGGACGATTAAGCGCGCGTTTCTAAAGAAGGCCCGTACCGTACACCCGGACGTTTCGGACGACCCCGAGGCCGAGGCCAAGTTCAAAGAGCTCAACGAGGCTTATTCCGTTCTTTCCGACGAGCAGAAGCGTGCTAACTACGACCGTTACGGCACTGCCGACGGCCCTGGTGGTTCGGGCTACGTCGATATCAACGATATCTTTGGCGGCATGGGCATGGATGACCTGTTCTCGTCGTTCTTTGGCGGTGGCGCCGGCGGTGGCGCCCGAAATCGCCGTGAGCGTCGTCGCGGCCGCGATATGGCCATCTCCCTTTCGGTGACCCTTGAGGAGGCGGCACTCGGTTGCAAAAAGACGATCAGCTATGACCGCCTTGCTCCCTGCGAGGATTGCAACGGCACCGGTAGGGCCGAGGGCGCACAGGAAAAGCAGTGCAGCCGCTGCCACGGCACGGGCTATGTCACGACGGTCCAGCGTTCGTTCCTAGGCCAGGTCCAGTCCTCTTCGCCTTGCCCCGACTGCCATGGCGAGGGCACGGTCATCGACCATCCCTGCGAGACCTGCGACGGCCAGGGCCGCACGCCTTCGCACGAAAAGATCGACATCGATATTCCCGCCGGCGTTTCGACCGGTCGCCAGCTGCGCGTGAGCGGCTTTGGCGAGGCTGGCCTTCGCGGCGAGCCCTCGGGCGACCTGATCGTCAACGTGCGCGTCGCCGACCACGAGCGTTTTAAGCGCAACGGCGACGACCTGTATCTCGTGAGCGATATCTCGATTGCGCAGGCTGCGCTCGGCTGCGAGATCGAGGTCGAGGGCATTATGCCCGATGAGGTCGTCAAGGTGACGGTCCCCGCCGGTGCACAGTACGGCGACACCGTGAGCGTTGGCAACTACGGCATGCCCCGTATCGGCGGTGGCGGCTCGCGCGGCCGTCTGATCGTTCAGCTGCGCGTGCTCGTCCCCACGAACCTTTCCAATAAGCAGCGCGAGCTGCTTCGCGCTTTTGCCGACGAGATGGGCGATGACGTCGCTTCCGGTAAGAAATCGGTAACCGATCGCATTAAGAGTGCCCTCGACGACATCCTCGATTAAGGAGCCCGCGTGCTCGCACCTCATATCTCTGTCGTCAACCTCGGCTGCCGTGTCAACCGGGTTGAGTCCGACCGTATCACTGCCGATCTCATGCGCCTGGGCTTTGCGATGGTGGAGCCTCAGGATGCTGAGCTGATCGTCATTAACACCTGCGCCGTTACGGGCGAGGCTGAGGCCAAGACCCGTAAGGCCGTTCGCCATGCGCTTGCCTATCCAAATGAGCCCTATGTGGTCGTGACCGGATGCGTGGTCAATTTGCATCCCGAGGAGCTACTGGAGCTTTCGGACCGCGTGATCGCCGAGCCGTCCAAGATCGATGTCGCCGAACGCGTCTGCGAGGTGCTGGGCGTTGAGTCCGATGACGTTCCCGCCTGCAGCGACGGCGAGGTGGTCGACGCACTCGGTCGCTCGCGTCTGGGCGTGAAGATCCAGGACGGCTGCAACCATCGTTGCACCTATTGCATTGTGTGGAAGGCCCGCGGCCCCGAGCGCTCCGTGCCGGTCGAGTCCGTGCTCGAGCAGGTTCGCGAGGCCCAGGAGGCCGGCGTGCCCGAGGTGGTGCTGACGGGTGTGAACCTGGGCGCCTACGATGGCAAGAGCGCGACTGATGAACACGTCGAGATCGATGAGCTGCTCGAGGTGATTATGGAGCGCACGTCTATTCCGCATGTGCGCATTTCCTCGGTCGAGCCCATGGATATCTCCGAGTCCCTGCTTAAGGTCATGGCGCGCTATCCGCAGCGCATCGCCCCGTTTTTACACCTGCCCGTGCAGTCCGGCTGCACAAGGACACTGCATCGCATGGGCCGTCCCTATAGCGCCGAGGCCTTCGAGGAGACGGTGCACATGATTCGCACCAACTTGCCTCAGGCGTCTCTTTCGTGTGATGTCATCGTCGGTTTTCCTGGCGAGACGGACGAGGAGTTTGAGGAGTCGCTGGCGCTGTGCCGCCGTGTGGGATTCTCGCGTATGCACGTGTTCCGCTACAGCAAGCGTCCCGGTACCCTTGCTGCCGGCATGCCCGACCAGGTGCCGCCCGAGGTTATGGCCGAGCGCAGCCGCCGCATGCGAGCCGCGGCGCAGGAGCTCGCCATTGCCGACGCTCGCCGTCGCGTGGGAACCGTCGAGCGTGCCGTGCTCGAATATGGCGACTACCTGACGCTCGGTTCGTTCCATCATGCCCGTCTTGACGATACCCGTGGACTCACAGCCCCGTGCCTGCTCGATGTTGCTATCATCGGAGTCGATGATTCCGGCTTGGTCCATGCACGCAGGGAGGTTCATGGAAGCCTCGAAGATTAGACTTACCGTTCCCGAGGGTATTGACTCCTCGCGTGTTTTGGGCGCCGGCGATGGCGTCCTTCGTGCGCTCGAGAGCTTGGTTCGCGCCCATGTGGTCGCCCGTGGCGACAGTATCGCCGTGAGCGGTGACCCGGACGAGGTCGAGCTCGTGGCGCGTTTTTTCGAGCATGCTTTTCGCGAAGCGGCCGCCGGACGCACACTGTCTGCCGACGATGTCTCTCGCTGCCTGGCCGTATTGCGCGACGGTGAGCACGAGGCTACATCGCTTCGCGATGATGTGCTGCTTTCGTATCGCGGCCGTGTCATTCGCCCCAAGACGCTCGGTCAAAAGCGCTATGTGGATGCCATCCGCTCGCATACCATCACGTTTGGCCTGGGTCCTGCCGGTACCGGTAAGACCTATCTGGCCATGGCGCTCGCCGTTGCCGCGCTCAAGCGTCACGAGGTGGGCCGTCTGATCTTGACGCGTCCGGTTGTCGAGGCGGGGGAGAACCTGGGCTTTTTGCCCGGTACCCTCGAGGAAAAGATCGATCCTTACATGCGTCCGCTCTACGACGCCCTTTTTGACATGATGGATCGCGAGCGCACCGATGAGCTTATGGAGCGTGGCGTGATCGAGATCGCCCCGCTTGCCTACATGCGCGGCCGCACGCTGAGCGATGCCTTCGTGGTGCTCGACGAGGCGCAAAATACTACGCCCGAGCAGATGAAGATGTTCCTGACGCGCCTGGGTTTTAACTCCAAGTTTGTGATTACCGGCGACCTGAGTCAGCGAGACCTGGTGGGTCGTCGCGGTGGCTTGGCGGATGTCGAGAAGATTTTGGGCCGTGTCGACGATGTGGCGTTTGCGCACCTGGAGCGCGCCGACGTGGTGCGCCATGCCCTGGTGGGTCGTATCGTCGAGGCATACGATACTTATGATGATGTGCGCGAGAAACGCGTACGTGACCGAAAGGAGTCCCGTTGAGTGTATTGATCAGCAACGATGCCGAGCTCGATACGCTGCTCGACGCGCAGGAGGTGGAGCACATCTGCGAGGTTGTGCTTGACGCCGAGGGCGTTGAACGTGAAGTCGAGATTTCCCTTTCGTATGTCGATGAGGACGAGATGCATGAGCTCAACCACGAGTGGCGCGGTATCGACCGCACCACCGATGTGCTCTCGTTTGAGTGCGATTCGGCCTTTGACGATGACATTCCCGCCGATGAGACGCTCGAGCTCGGCGATATTATCTTGGCCCCGCAGGTTATTGCCCGTCAGGCCTCCGGTTTTGGCAATAGCCCCGCTGACGAGTGCCGTCTGATGCTCGTACACGGCATGCTGCACCTGCTGGGCTATGACCACATCGAGGACGACGAGGCCGAGGTCATGGAGGCCCGCGAGGACGCCATCCTGCGCGATCTGGCGCTCGAGCGCGGCGAGGACCCTAAGCTAGTCCACGTCGGCCCCATCACCAACCACGCCCACGACTAGGAGCCGTCTATGATTCCCGGATCGAACAAGGACCATCCGTCCTTCTTAAAGTCGTTTTCCTACGCCATGGAGGGCTTCGTTACCGCCGTCAAGACCGAGCGCAACATTAAGGTCATGCTCGTGGCGGGCGTGTGCACCGTCATTGCCGGCTGTATCGTGGGCCTCGACATTGCCGAGTGGGCCACGATTATCATCTGTTGTGGCCTGGTGATTCACGGCGAGCTGTGCAACACCGCTATGGAGGCTATCGTCGACCTAGCGACCCAGGAGCTCCATCCGCTGGCCAAGCGTGCGAAGGACATCGCCGCCGCCTCTGTTTACATTCTTTCCATCACCGCCGCGATTGTGGGCGTGCTGGTATTTGCCCACGCGCTCGGCTTTATTTAGAAAGGGATTCCCATGTCCGACAATATGCAGCCTACCGATGAGGTTTTGGACGACGAGGTTCTGGAAGAGGTCGAGGATTCCGATTCGTTTGACGAGGTCGAGGAGTTCGACCCGTTTGAGGGTATGAGCGACGAGGAGCTCGATGCCCTGTGCGACGAGGATGAGAGTCTCGCGGGCTTTGGAGACGTGGAACCCGGTTTCCGCAGCGGCTTTGTGGCCCTGGTCGGTCGCCCCAACGCCGGCAAGTCCACGCTGCTCAACGCCTGCTATGGCAAAAAGGTCGCCATCACCTCACCGGTGGCCCAGACGACCCGCCGCCGCATGCGCGCCGTCGTCAACCGCCCCGGCTACCAGCTGGTCTTTGTCGATACCCCAGGTATTCATAAACCCAAGGACGGCCTGGGCTCCGAGCTTAACAAGAGTGCCCTTTTTGAGCTCAATGACGTAGACGTCGTTGCGTTTTTGATTGATGCCACCAAGCCGATCGGCAGGGGAGACGCCTGGGTCGCTGATCGCGTCAAGAATGCCCGCTGCAAGAAGGTTCTGGTTCTCACGAAGGCCGACGAGGCCGATCCCGCCCAGGTTATGGAGCAGCTCAAGGCCGCTCACGAGTTTATGGAATACGACGATGAGATCGTGACGTCGTCGGTCAAGAACTTCAACGTCGATGCGTTTATCGAGACCGTCGCTCGCTTTTTGCCCGAGGGCCCGCGTTGGTTCCCCGAGGACATGGGCACCGACGCGTCCGACGAGACCCTCGTGGCCGAGTTTGTGCGCGAGAAGGTCCTGCGTCGCACCCGCGACGAGATCCCGCACTCCGTGGGCGTCATCTGTGACTCGCTCGAGCAGACTAAGAAGGTCCTGCGCGTGCACGCCACCATTTACGTCGAGCGCGAGGGGCAGAAGGGCATCATCATCGGCAAGGGCGGCGAGATGATCAAGCATATCGGCATCGATGCCCGTCGTGACCTTGAGCGTATCTTTGGCACTCAGGTCTTTTTGGAGCTGGACGTGAAGGTCAAGGCCGGCTGGCGTGACGACGAGGCCCAGATTCGTCGCTTTGGCTACAACGCCGAGGACTAAGGACGCGCGGCGCGCATGGCAGGCTCCCGGACATATCGCACGAAGGTACTCGTCCTCGATAAGACGAAGCTCAAAGAGACGGACCTGATCCTGACGATGCTTGACGAGCGGGGTCGGCAGGTTCGTGCCGTGGCAAAGGGCGCCCGCAAACCCGGTGGGCGCCTGGCTGCGCGCTGCGAGCTGTTCTGTACCGTCGATATGCTGCTCGCACATGGACGGTCGCTCGACGTGGTTTCTCAGGCCGAGCTTATGGAAGCGCCGCTCGGCGCCGCGCCCGATTACGAGACGACTTGCGCCGCAAGCGCGATTGCCGAGGTCGCGCGCGTGTGCTCATTCGAGGACGCCGAGGACCCGTTTACCTTTGCCATCACGCAGCGGGCGCTCACGCTTGTCGGCAGCGGGCTCGACTCTGTCTCTTATACACATCTCCGAGCCCACG
>URKT01000101.1 GCA_900548495.1 uncultured Collinsella sp.
GGTCGCGCTCCTCTTGGCTAATGCCCTTGAGTGTCTTGTCGATGAGCTTAAGCAGCTTATCCGAGCCCTTGCGGCAGCCGACGTTTGCTGTGACCTCCTGCTTAAAGCCCTCGCCATCGGCAAACTGAATCGGCACGATACCCGGGTTTTGGGCCATATAGCCCTTCTCGTTCTCAGTGTTGTAGGTCACGGCGTCGCAAGTGCCCTGCAGCAGATTCGAAAACACCGTGGGGACCGAGTCGACCGGGTTTTTGTGGACAACGCCCGGGATCTCGTCGATGACGGTATCGAGCATGGTGTCCTTTTGGCCGAGGACCGTTGCGCCGCTAAAGTCGCTGAGCTTGGTCGCATTCTGATAGGGCGAGCCCTCTTTTACGAACAGGCCAAAGTAACCGATAAAGTACGGGTCGGAAAAGCCGACGGACTCCTCGCGCTCGGGCGTGGCGCTCATACCGGCGATGATGAGGTCGATCTGGCCGTTGTTGAGCGAGTCGATAAGGCCCGAGAAGCTCTGTTTGACGGCAACGGGCTCGCCACCGAGGGCCTTGCAGACGATCTTGGCGATCTGCACGTCGTAGCCATCGGCATAGGCGCCCTGCACGTTGTCGATGGGGATGGTGTACTCGCTGGCTTCGGAAACCTGCCAGTTGTACGGGGCGTAGGCCGCCTCCATGCCAATGCGGATCTTATCCTTGCCGATAACGGAATCGGACAGGTCGTCGCGACCGCCACCCGTCGTGGGCTGAACTACTTCCAGCGTGGAGGGGCGCTGGCAACCGGCAAGTGCGCCGGCGACGACAGAAGCGCTCGCAGCGAGAGCACTACCCAAAAAGATGCGACGGCTGCATACCGGCTGTGGATGCGCGTCGCGTTGATGGGGAGAATGCATAATCTGCCTTCCCTGTTGAATCGTATGCTGACGACTTAACAGGATACCGCTCAGCGCTACCTCCAGCAAATGCATATATAAATGCATATATGCAAGTTTACGAACTGAAAACGATTGATAGTCGTTGGAGACGTTCTTAAACGACTAGTCAAACAAGAACGTCCCCAACGACTAGTCCCAGGTATGCAGCCTGTTAAAGCAGAGTAACGCTAAAGCTGCGAACATCCGTCTCGCCGGGAGCCAAGGTGATGGTGTTGACCTTGTGCTCAAAGACGTCGTCCTCGGTGTCCATGGTGGTGTGACCGGTCCAGGGCTCGAGCGCCACAAACGGGGCGTCGTTGGCGGCAGACCACACGCCAATGTACTTAAAGCCCTCAAAGTCGATCTTGACGCCGTGGCCCGACTTGCGGCCGCGCAGCGTGAGCGTGGAGCCCGGGGTATCGGTGAACATGATGGCGTCGTTATCGAAGCTGCGGTGCGTGATGGGCAGCACGTCCGAGTTATCGGGAGCCTTGTAGCTACCCTCGAACGTCATGAGGCCATCGGGCGTGATGATGGGGGCCTCGTTGGTCCAAGCCCCGGTAAATGCCAGCTCGTAATCCTCGAACGCCTCGTCCTCGGCACCGGGAGCCGGTACGTTAAACGCGGGGTGGCCGCCCACCGAGAACGGCAGGTCCACGTCGCCGGTATTGGTGACGGCAAAGGTCTGGGTAAGTGTGGCGTCACCAGTCAGGGCATAGGTCATGTTGAGCTTAAAGTGGAACGGGAACGCCTTGAGCGACTCGGGCGTGTCGGTGATCTCGTACGTTACCGAGGAGCCGTCCTCCGAAACCTCGACCAGCTTGTGTTCGACGATGCGCGCGAGTCCGTGGCGCGGCATCTCGCAGGTGCCGGCCGCAGACATTGCCGTGTTGTTGCGCAGCGAACCCACAATGGGGAACAGGATGGGCGCATGCTTGCCCCAAAAGGCGGGGTCGCCCTGCCACAGATACTCGTTGCCGTTGAGGGCAAGGCTCGTGAGCTGGGCACCCATGGAATCGATGGCCGCGGTGAGGCCGCCGCGCTTGATGGTAGTGACAGTAGACATGCTACTTCCTCCAAAAGTAAACAATAGTGTCGAGGGCTATTGTCCCACTCTTGGCGGCGGGACGGGACGGCAGGCGATTATTGAGTAGCCATAGCGGAATGAGCGGCGAGTGCCTACTGGGTATCCACGTAAAGGTCGAACCTGCCCTGCGGTGTGGTGTCGACCGTGTCGGGCGCCTGTGAGTTAAAGCTCACGGGGACCATGCGCTTTGAGGCACGGAAGCGCGTGCCGTCGGTGGCGACGGGCGGTTCATCGACGGTGAGCTCGTAGTCGCCGGGCTTGAGCTCGATGCCGTCACCAGCGGAATTGACGTATTGATACTCGTCAATCGTCTGCCCTTTGAGCGTACGCCCCACGATGTGGATGAGCATTTGGCTGTCGCCACGCGCGGTGTCCCACATCGCGCCGTCCTTGACCTCGACCGACACATGTACCGAGCGCGTGCGGCCGAGCGATTGCTCGACAGACATCTCGACCTTGGCGGCGTCTTTTCGCTGTTGTTCAACATGGCTCCAGACGTTTCCAATTACCGAGCATGCGATAACGCCGGCCATGAAGGCGATAAGGATGGGGCCGAGCGGAGAACGGCGGCCCGCGTCTTCCTCACGAGCCAGGTCGGGGCGATGTGTGGGCGCAGGCGCCTGAGCACCCTGCGCGGGCACGTCGAGTATGCTGAAGGATGCCGTGCTGCCGGGGTCGATGTTATGGCGCGGTTGTGGGGTCTTCGCCGGCGAGATGGACATGTCGGCCGGCTCACCGAGCGTGGCCGTGGCATCGGCCTTAGCCTCGTCGGCCTCAGCCTGGGCCCAGGCCTGTTCAAAGGTTAGGGGCTCGGCGGCATCGGAGGCGGCGTCAGGCTCGACAGCGGCATCGTTGCCGGTCTCGTCCTCGTCGCTCGACACGCCACGCGGCGTAGGCTCGTCCCACCCCTCGTCCGGAGCCTCACCCTCGCTATACCACCATTCAAAGTTATCGATATCCATACGGGGCGCCCCTTAGGCCTCGCAAATAAACACTCGCTAGTTTTATACCCCCAGACGACACCGAAGCTCACCCGCGCCGGACACAAAAACCGTCACAACATTCGACGTTTTTCCTCGTTTTCGAGATTTTCATCGAATGTTGTGACGGTTTAGGCGGCAGCCACGCCGCGAATGTGACAAAGAGACTGTCCCTTTGTCACATTCTGTTAGAGTTGCAGGGATTGAATCCCGCTTATTCATGCGACATTGGAGTGACAACCTTGACCGCCGCAACCACGCCTAAAAGTAAGTCAACCGCCGCCGCGCTCTCCCCTGCGCGCACCAAGCTCTGCCTGGCGTTGCTCGTGCTGTTGGGATTCTCGCTCGGCTGCTCCGAGTTCGTGGTCATCGGCATCGAAAGCGACCTGGCGACGGAACTCGGCGTATCGCTTGCCACTGCGGGCCAGCTCATCAGCGTGTTCGCGCTGGTCTACGCCATCGCGACGCCGGTGCTTGCGCTCAGCACGGGGCGATTCCGCCGCTACCAGCTGCTCGTGTGCTACAGCATCGTCTTTGTGCTTGGCAATTTGTTTATGGCACTGGCGCCCAACTTCCAGGTGCTCTTTATCTCGCGCATTGTCCTGGGCTCTGTCTCGGGTGCGCTGCTCGCCGTGGGCGTGACGTACATCCCTGAGCTTCTGTCCCCGCAGCAAACTTCGCTTGCTATCTCGGTAGTATATGGTGCGTTTTCCGTGGCGATGGTCTTTGTGACCTCGATCGGCAAGTTTGTGGCCGACACGCTCGACTGGCACGTGGCCATGTACGGCGCGCTGACCTTTGCCGTTTTAATCTGCGGAGCGCTCGTGGCGTTTATGCCGCGCGCTGGGCAAACCGACGAGCCCGCCACCTTTCGCGAGCAGGCGAGTCTGCTGCGCGAGCCGAGTATCATCACCGGCATGCTTATCTTTTTGTTTGGCGTGGGCTCGGTCTATGTGTTCTACGGCTACGTGACGCCTTATCTTGAGCAGGTGCTGGGCATGGGCACGGTCGAAGCCAGTACCACGCTTATGGCCTACGGCGTGTTCTGCCTGATCTCGAACATCCTGGGCGGATGGATCGATGCGCGCTTTGGCATGAAGGCGCTGCTTGTGACGTTTGTGCTGCAGGCGGTGGCATTGTTTGGGCTGTTTGCCGTAGGCGCTGCCATGCCGCTCGCACTTGTCTTTGTCTTTAGCCTGGCGATGCTCATGTACCTGTTCTCGGTGTCGTGCATCACGCACTTTATGGACGTGGCTCGCAGCCGCCATCCCAAATCGATGGTGCTCGCGAGCTCGGTAGAACCCATGGCGTTTAATGTCGGCATTTCGTTTGGCACCGCGGTGGGCGGCGCCGTGGTAAGCGGAGCTGGCATTGCCTACGTTGGCGCGGTCGGTGCCGTATTCTCGCTTGTGGCCTGGGCGCTCACGCTGGTGACGATTAAGTTGGCTCGCTGGGAGCGCAAGCGGGCGAGGGTGCAGGCGTAGATGCGATACTCGAGCTCGATGATGGCGATCGAAAGGAAACCGCATATGCAACGTGTACTGTTTATCTGCTATGGGAACATCTGCCGCTCGACGATGGCCGAGTCGGTGTTTACCGAGCTGGTGTGTCGTACTGGACGCGAGGCAGAATTCGTCATCGATTCTGCCGCAACCTCGACCGAGGAGATTGGCAACCCGCCACACCATGGCACCGTTGCCAAGCTGCGCGAGATCGGGATTCCTGTCGTTGCCCACCGTGCGCGCCAGGTGCGTCGCGCGGAGTATGGTGACTGGGACCACATTGTCTATATGGATGCCGAGAACGCGCGCGGTCTGCGTCGCATTTTTGGCAGCGATCCCGATAGCAAGATCTCGCGCCTGCTCGATTGGACCGATCGTCCCGGCGACGTGGCCGATCCCTGGTACACCGGCAACTTCGATGCCACCTACCGCGATGTGCTCGCCGGCTGCACCGCTATGCTCGAGCAGTTATAGGCAAGCGAGCACGCGGACGCACGTGCCACGCCATCGGCATAAAACGAGCGTGGATGATCTCCCACTTTGAGCGTTCAAGCGCGCTCTAAACGGGAGAAAATCCACGCTCGTTATTATTGAGGGAGAAAAACCTCACTCGATTGATTCGCTCGATTACTCGTCGACAACCTCGGCGAGCCAGACGTTCAGTGTATCGACTTCGGGGCAGCAGAACTTTGCCGTGCCGGGCTCGTTTCCAGGCACGGTCCCGCCATAGCGCAGGATATCGATATAGGGAAAGCCCACGTGACAGGCCATGGCGCACATCTTGCCGCGATCGCGATCGAAGTCGAAGACATCGCCCGGCTTATGACCATGGTGGCAGCGGCACGCACCCAGCTGGTCCACGCAGCTCACGCGGATACGCGGACGCTTGCCACGCGACGCGCCGAGCGGCTTGTTCTCGCCCGCAGGCTTGATGCCGCCCTCGTCGGCGTTACTCATGGTCGATCACATCCAGGCAGGCCTCGATGGGAAGGCCAGCCGACTTATCCTCTTGGTCGGCATTGCGCTCGATAAGCTCAGCCACCACGCGCATGGCATCGGACGTCGCGCGCTGCAGACTCCAACCTGCCATAACGCGGCCGACGAGCACCGCCGAGAACGTGTCGCCCGTGCCCGGGAAATAGACCGGGATCAGGTCGAAGGGAATCGTGAAGTACTCCCCCGCCACATGGTCGTAACCGATGACGACATTCGCACCGTCGACCACAGCGCTCGTAATGACCACCGACTTGGCGCCCAGGGCACGCACGGCATCCACAAGAGTGCGGCCCTCATCGGGCGTGATTTGCTCGGCAATGGGCGTATCGGTGAGCAGGCACGCCTCGGTGTAGTTTGGCACCGCATAGTCGGCGCACTCGAGCAGGCTGCGCATGAGACCGATCGTGGACTCGGGCACGCCGGCGTAGAGCTTGCCGTTGTCGCCCATGATGGGGTCGACGAACACCTTGGTACCCTTTTGCGCGCGACGGTGGCAGAAGTCCGAAATGATGCGCGTCTCTTCCTCGGTCACGATAAAGCCGGTAGAGATGGCGTCGAACTCAAAGCCGAGCTCCTCCCAGATGGCGAGGCTCTGGCGCACGTACTCGGTGGTGTCGTGGATGTAGAACTTGGGATAGTTGAGCGTATCGGACACAAGTGCCGTCGGCAGGTTGTGGATGCGGTAGCCCATGTGCGACAGCACCGGCAGCATGGCGGAAAGCGCGACCTTGCCGTAGCCGCACATATCGTTGATCAGCAGCAGCTGAGTGTTCTTCATGAGGGTCTCCCTTGGTTCGGGCACGGCGCAGCAGCGCCACAGTGCGACTAAGTGTAGCGCAGGGGACGTTGTGAGCGGGCGCTACGGTCGCGAAGAGCGCATTGTTGCGAAAAGGTTACGAAAACGAGGTAGTCGTTGGGGACGTTCTTAAATGACTAGTCAAACAAGAACGTCCCCAACGACTATCCCGGCAATTAGCCCAAGGAGTGTCCCCAAGTGCCGGCACATAAGGAACGTCCCTAAGTGCCGACTACTGAATGGCGCCGCCG
>URKT01000102.1 GCA_900548495.1 uncultured Collinsella sp.
GGAGAGAACGCTCCCGCAAACTGCCTCTTGACAACTTATAGGAGCGTCGGTTTTACTAAAACAGATGCACTTTGTGCTCGGCCTGCGCCAAAGAGTCTACTCACTTAGCCCGAATCGAAGCCAAACGGATCAAAATCGAAACCAAATTGAGCCAGTCCACCGCAAAAAACGTTTGAACCCGTGCTTCTCGCGGCGGATTGACACTACAAAGCGGCCAAAATGTCGGTCAGATTATCGATAACGGCATCGGCTCGCGATTGATCGAGGTTGACGCCCTCGTGCGGACGCAGCGCCAGGACGCGGGCGCCGGAGCGCTTGCCGGCCTCGATGCCCAAAGGCGAGTCCTCGATAACCAGGCATTCGGCAGGCTCCACCCCCAGCGCCTCCATGGCACGCAAATAGATCTCGGGATCGGGCTTAAACGCACTGCACTCGTGACCACTGATGGTGTAATCCAGCACGTCGGCGATGCCGGCGATATCCACCAGCTCGTCGATCAGCTCGCGATAGGACGAGCTCGCGATGGCACACTTCACGCCACGCTCGTGCAGCTCGCGCATCACCGGCTCCGTCTGCTCGTTGAGCAGCTCGGCATACGGAACGGGGTGATCCGGGCTGTAGACCTGCTTGTACTCCACGCGCAGACGCTCGCGCAGCTCAACATCGTCGGGAACCAGCGCCTCCCAAATGGCAGGCTCGTTAGACCCCGAAAGATCGGGGATCTCGTCAAAGTGGAACCCCTTCTCTTCCATAAACGCCACGCGACGACGGTTGTAGAACCACTCGGTATCGACCAGCACGCCGTCCATGTCGAACAGCACTGCCTTGATCATACGCATCTCCTCTCAAGAACAAAAAAGGGGACGGGGCGCAAACCCCATCCCCTCTCAATCAACCCGTAAGGTCTACTTACTTGTGATTAGTAGGAAAGCTTCCACATGTAGCGACGCATGGTCAGCGGGTGCTGACGGGCCTCGGCGATCTGGTTGCCGTACTCGCGCATAACGGCGAGGTGCAGCAGCGGGTTGAAGTAGGTGACGACGCTCGCGGGCACGGCGTCAGCCAGGCCGTAGTCCTTGGAGTCGATCAGAGCGACCTTGGCGCCCATGCGCTCAAGGAAGGTGAGGGCGCGGGCGTCCATCGGACGGGTGGCGCCATCGGACATGAAGAAGACGTAGGGCTTACCCTCGGTGGAAACCTCGAACGGGCCGTGGAAGTACTCGCCGGTGTTGTAGGCAGCGGCGTCGATCCACTGCATCTCGGTGAACAGGAAGGCGGCGTGAGAGTAAGCCATCTTCTCGGAGGCACCGGAAGCCATGAAGTAGATCATCTTGTCGTCCTTGAAGTCCTCGGCGAACTTCTTGGCGAGCTTCTTGCAGTGCTGAGCGGCGTTCTCGCAGAGCTCGAAGACGTTGGTGAGGCCGGTGATCATGTCCTCGTAGTGGTCATAGCCCTCGGTCTGCTGAAGGATCTCGACAGCAAGAGCGATGGCGTAGCCGGGCTTCTCGCACTTGGCAGCGAAGTTGGCGTGGAAGCCGTGAACGATGACGTAGTCAGCGTCGACGGTCAGGGCGGAGCCAGCCTTGTTGGTGAGGGAGACGACCGGGCAGTTGTGCTTCTTGGCGGTCTTGTTGGCCTCGACGGTCTCGGGCGTGGAGCCACCGAGGGAGCAGGTAATCACGAAGGTGTGCTCGTTGACCCAGGAAGGCGTGTCGTAGTTGAACTCGTTAGCGGTGAAGATCTGAACGTTCAGCTTGTCCGTGTTGTTGGCCAGGAAGTACTTGGCAGGGTAGAGGTCGGACATGGAAGCACCGCAGCCGACGAAGGCGACGCTGTGGATCTCGTGGTTGGACAGGACGTCAGCGACGATCTGCTTAGGGAGGTTAAGGTCGATCTCGTACATCTGACACATTCCTTTCGATTTTTGCGGCGCCACATTGCCGAGCGCTCGCAGGGTTACCGTGGTTTGGACCGAGTCGCCGGCCCGTTGAGGATGTGACAAAGGAACTGTCCCTTTGACACATTTAGGGATGGAAGCCTGCCTGGGGTATGGGATGTCAGGCAGGCTCCCCGGGGAAAGCGGTTAGACGCTTGGTTGCGACTAGGCCAGGATGCCGGCCGCGGAGAGGGCGATGCCGCCCACGATGGCGATCACGAGAAGCCAACCGGTGTTGACGTTCTTCTTGATGAGCCAGTACATAAGGCCGGTGAGGCCAAGGGAAATCATCTGGGGCATCATGCCGTCCAGGATGTCCTGGATAACGACGGTGCCCTCAGCGAACTGCAGCGGGGTGGTGGCGCCGATCAGCGTGGCGATCATGCCGCCCACGGACATAAGACCCACGATGCCGCAGACATACATGAGCTTCTCCATGAGGTCGCCGCCCTGAAGCTTGCTCAGGTACTCGTGGCCGCCCTGATAGCCCATCTTGGCTGCGAACCAAGTGATCAGCACAGAGGGGACGATGGAGATGAGCATGGCCAGGATCGGGCCCATGATGGAGCCCTGCTGAGCCAGCTGAACGCCCAGGCCAAAGGCGATAACGCGGATGGTGCCCTGGAAGAAGGAGTCACCGATGCCGGAAAGCGGACCCATGAGGGAGGTCTTGACCGCGTTGATCGAATCGGGGTCGAAGTTCTCGGGGTCCTTGGCGTACTCCTCCTCCATGGAGGCGGTGAGGCCTAGGATGAAGGCGCTCGTCTGCGGGGTGCAGTTGTAGAACGCCATGTGACGGTGGTAAGCCTCTTTCTTAGCAGCGAGCTGCTTGGGGTCGGACTCATCCGGATAGAGGCGATCGAGCGTGGGAACCATGCCGTAGAGGAAGCCCATGTTCATCTGACGCTCGTAGTTCCAAGAGGCCTGGATGGCCCAGGAGCGCCAGAAGAACTGGCTGACCTTCTTGTTCAGGGACACGTCCTTGGTTGCGGTTGCCATAGTGTGTTCCTCCTTAGTCTTCGTCGTCTTCGAGCGGATCATAGTCGGAATCGACACCGGCGGCTGCATGGGAACCGTTGAACTTGAAGCCCATGAAGACGACAGCCAGGCACACACCGATCAGAGCGACCGCGATGACGGACAGGTTGAGGTAAGCGGCGAGCAGGAAACCGATGAACAGGAACGGAGTCATACCCTTCTTGATCATCATGGTGAGCAGCAGGGCCAAGCCGTAGGCGGTCATGATCTTGGTCGAAACGTTCAGACCAGTGGACAGCCACTCGGGAACCATGTTGACGATGGCCTGAACCAGGTCGGTGCCAACAAAGACGGCGAGGAAGATCGGCAGGAAGTACATGACGGCGTACAGACCGGAGCCAGCGCAGATGTGCATACGGTAGGCGGTCTTGAACTTTCCGTTATCGATCGCGCTATCGGCCACATGGGTGAGGGCGGCGATGATGGAACGGAACACGATGCCGAGGAGCTGACCCAGGACGGCGACCGGGATGGCGATCGTCATGGCGGTCTCGGCGGAAGCATCGGTCAGGCACGCAAAGGCAGCGGCCACGATGCCGCCCAGGACCATATCGGGCGGAACGGCGGCACCGACCTGCACCAGGCCCATGGACACGAGCTCGACGGCGGCACCGACGGCAAGGCCGGTGGGCACATCGCCCAGCAGCAGACCGACGAGCGTAGCGCCAACGAGGGGCTGCTCGAAGTTAAGACGACCGAGCAGGCGGGAGTCCCACATGCAGAACACGCCGACGAGGCCGACGAGCACCGCACTGATGAACGTATTCATACCCTTCTCCTTTCAGTCAGGCAAAAGCCTGGTTGATTACAGCTTGGCGTCGATGTCGACGCTCTGATACGTAGGGGTCTGCTGAACATAGAGCTTGATGCCCATGTCGAGCAGCTGGTTGACGTCGGCCTTCTGGGTGGCGTCGAGGAAGACGGAGCTGTCCTTGCCTCCGACCTGATCGGCACCGTCGTGGTTGGCGGTGGCGCCCAGGTTGATGGCGTCGAGCTTGTAGCCCTGGCAGAACTGCAGCATCTCGGCGGTGTTGCCAAAGACGAACATGACGCGCTCGCCGAGGGTGTTGAGCTTGTCCATCTTGGCGAGGGCACGCTCGACGGTGAAGACGTTCAGACGCACGCCCTGGGGCTTGGCCAGCTTAAGAGCGCCCTTCTTGATGTCATCGTTGGCGGCAGCGTTGTCGACGACGATGATGCGCTCGGCCTGAACCTTGGTGGTCCAGGTAAAGACGACCTGGCCGTGCAGCAGACGGTAGTCAAGACGTGCGAGGACAATCTTGGCGGGACCGGAGCTGTGACGGGACGCCTTGGCCTTCTTGGCGGGAGCCGCGGCGGCCTCGACCGGTGCGTTGGGGTTGGTCAGACCGGTGCGGGCCTCGTTGATGAGGGCTGCGAGCTCGGCACCCTTGACGGGGACGGGGCTCATAGCGAGCGTGAGCGCCAGCGGGATGTTGAAACCGCTGACAACCGTGAACTTCGTGCCGTTCTTGGAAAGCTCGACCATGCTGTTGTTGACCGAGCTGCCGAGCATATCGGTCAGCACATAGACGGTGTCGTCCGCGTTGAACGTGGCGATCATGGCGTCCACCTTATTGGTGATGGGCTCCTTGTCGTCACGAGCAAGCGACACGACGTGGACGTTCGACACGTCGCCGAGAACCATCTCGAGCGTGTCTTTGGCGCCTGCGGCCAGGCCGCCATGAGATGCGAGAATGATCTGATTCATCTTGCCTCCTCCTTTTCGTTATGGTCATTATAACGTCTTATACGTTGCTTATATTGCTAATTAGTATAAAGACCGTTCGCGGGTGAAAATCGACCGTTGACGGGTTTAACGTACTTGAAACGTTGGGGTTGGATAGATCGGCGCTGGCTGGATAACCCCAGGTCGGATGCCGCGCGCAATCTCCTATCGCACGAAGTACCAGGGGCTTTCCTGCACGGTGGGTTCCAGCGCGATGCCGGTGCGCTCCTTAAACAGATCCATGTCCTGAGATTTTTCGGTCCACCACGCGTTGGGCTTAAAGGTCATGCTCTCAATGACATGACCGACAAACACACTGTTGCGCAGCTTGGAGAAGTCGGTGTTCATAATCAGAATGGACGCGAGCACCAGCACGATGCCCAGGACCTTGATCGCGCCGGCGGGCTCGGCATAGATGCCAATACCGACCAAAACGGTCGCCACGGTTTCAAACGAAGCCACGACCGGCACCTTCGACGTCTCAAGATCCATCGAAAGGCCCTGCATATAGAAGATGTACGCAAGAGCCGTCGGAATAAAGCCAAAGCCCACGAACAGCAGAATGAGCTGCGGGGACATTGCCGCGGCCACATCGGACCACGGAGCCGAAAGCACTGCCATAAAGCATCCGCCAAAGACAAAGCCCCAAAACGTCACCGCCAGAGGATGCAGCGTCTTGGTGGCCATGCGACTAAACACAGCCAGTAGCGCACCGCAAAGTCCGGCGATCACACCCGACACGACGCCCCAAGCCGAGAAATGGAAACCGGACAGGTCGCCGCTCGTCACCGCGAGCACGCAACCCACAATGTTAAAGACGATGGCGACGAGCTTGTTGGGGGTCACGTCCTCGCGATAAAGCACGCGGCCAAGCATGACGCCAAATACCGGCGAGGTGTAGAGCAGCACCGAGGCCGTGGACATGCCCACCTCGCCCATGCACTCGTAATAGCAGGTGTTAGCGGCGGCCAAACCGACGATACCGACAAGTGCGCAGGGAACAAGCTCTTTAGGGCTTGCCTTGAACAGGGCCAGCGGACCCTGAGCCACGGTAGACCCCTCACCCGGACGGCAGCCCATAAACATCAGAACCGGCGCCAAGATAAGCGCTCCGACCAACAAGCGAAAGGCCGCCATGCTCTGGGACGAAACGCCCATGGCCGCAATGCCGTTTACAAAGATTCCGATGCTGCCCCACATAAGCGCGGCGATCAGCACCAGCACATAGCCCAGATTGCTTTTCTTCAACGCAGCCTCCTCGGTATTGTTTCCAATATGTTTCACACTACGTTATAGTCGTTATATACATTTTTCAAGACACAAATCGGCGAGCGGAAAAATCTGCTCTACCGCTACAACCCATTGGTGCAAAGGGGTCAGGTTCATATGCGCCAACTTGGTGCAAAGTAACCTGTCCCCAATGACTAGGACTGTCCCCAAGTGCCGAACGTCTCCAAGTGCCGCATCTGGGCCAAGGCGACGCCGATGCTTTGGCAACGCCAGCGAAAACCCACCTGAGCGAGCAAGGTGCCTTGAAGCGAAGCGGCATTGACCTTCTGGTCATGCCGCTGAAGCTGAAAGGCAGATTGCCGCTCAGGTGGGTTTGCAGCGTCGAGCCGTTACGCGGTTTGGTAAAACCGCGTAACTAATAC
>URKT01000103.1 GCA_900548495.1 uncultured Collinsella sp.
CGTCGGCAGCGTCAGATGTGTATAAGAGACAGATGCATGGATCGTGGCGGCCGTGGACCGAGAGCTCGGCATTTTCCATAGCGTCCATGTCCACCGTCTGCTGCTCGCGGCCAATGGAGGGCGTGGGCTTTACGGCCATGCGCCACATGACAGGCGCACCGGTCGAAATGCCACCCAGGATGCCGCCGGCGTTGTTGGACTCGACCGTAATCTTGCCGGTCTCGGCGTCGATGCGATACGGATCGTTGTTCTCGCTGCCGCGCATGGCGGCGACGGCAAAGCCCATACCAAACTCCACGCCCTTCACGGCGGGAATCCCAAACGCGATCTGCGCGATGCGGTTCTCGATGCCGTCGAACATGGGGTCGCCGATGCCCGCGGGCAGGCCGTAGATGCCGCACTCCACGATGCCGCCGATGCTGTCGAGCTCATCGCGCGCGGCAAGGATCTCCTCGCGCATGCGACCGGCAGCTGCGGGGTCAATGCACGGCAGGTCGTTCGAAAGGATCGCCTTGCGGTCGGCCTCGCGATAGACCATGTCGTCCATGGGCAGATCGGAGATGCCACCGATCTGCGCCACGTGCGCCATCACGTTAATGCCGCGGGCCTCGAGCGCCTGCAGCGCGATACCGCCTGCGATGCACAGGGGCGCCGTCAGGCGGCCGGAGAAGTGTCCGCCGCCGGCGACGTCGTGCATGTTGTGGTACTTCACGCGTGCCGGGAAATCCGCATGGCCCGGGCGGGGCTTGCGGCGCAGCTCGGAGTAGTCCTTGGAGCGCGTGTTGGTGTTCTCGATGATCACGGCGATAGGCGCGCCCGTGGTGTGTCCGTCAACTATGCCGGCGATAATGTGGGCGGTATCGGCCTCACGGCGCTTGGTTGCGGTCTCGTCGCGGCCGGGGGCGCGTCGGTCCAAAAAGGCCTGCAGCTGCTCCTGGTCAATGGCAATACCGGCAGGAATGCCGTCGAGTGAGCAGCCGATAGCAGGGGAGTGCGACTGGCCGAAAATGCTCAGATGCAAAACGTTGCCAAAGGTCGAGGACATGCTATTCCTCCTCGAGCGTGACCTTGCCGCCCAGCAGGCGGTAGTGGTCGAAGAAATCGGGATAGGACTTGTTGACGGCCTCGGCGCCGTGGATCACGACCTCGCCGGTGGCGCGGCTCGCGGCGATGGCGGCCATCATGGCGATGCGGTGATCGTTGTGCGAATCGACCTCGCCACCGGTAAGGGCATCGACGCCCTTGATGATGAGGTCGTCACCGGCGATGCGCACCTGCGCGCCCAGCGCGGTGAGCTCGCGGGTGGTGGTGACCAGGCGGTCAGATTCCTTGATGCGCAGGCGCGCGCAGTCACGGATGAACGTGCGGCCCTGAGCCAGCGATGCCACGGCCGAGATGACGGGTACTAAGTCCGGAATGTCGTGGGCGCTCATCTCAAAGCCGGCGAGCTTGTCGGACTGGACGGTGGCGGCGTTCGTGGAGCGCACGATGCGGGCGCCAAAGCGCGAAAGCGCGGCGAGCACATTGCGGTCGCCCTGTGCGGAGCTCAGCGACACGCCCTCGACGGTGATGGGGTCGGTGCCGATGGCGCCGGCACACAGCCAAAAGGCGGCGTTGGACCAGTCTCCCTCGACGGCTACGCTGCCGGGCGTGCGGTACGAGCCGCTGCTCACGCGGAAGTTCGTGACCTCGGGCTGGCCGTCCTTGTCCGGAATGCGCTCGACGTTGACCTCGACGCCGAAGGCCTTCATGGCCTGGATGGTCAGGTTGATGTAGGGGCGGCTCTCGATGAGGCCGGTCACCTGCACGCAGGAGGGCTGGGCCAGCAGCGGGGCAGCCAGCAGCAGGCCGGAGATATACTGCGAGCTCACGTTGCCCGGAAGCACAAAGGTGCCCGGGCGCATGCGGCCGCTCGTTTTGAGCGGAAAACCGCCCAGGCCCTGCAGGTCGCAACCGGCGGCAATGATCTCGTCGGAGAGCGGGGAGAGCGGGCGAGCACCCAGGCGGCCCTGACCCACGAAGGTGGCCTCCGCGCCTAGCGCGCAGGCGACAGGCAGCATGAAGCGCAGTGTGGAGCCACTCTCACCGCAGTCGAGCGTGCCGCCGGCAAGGGCCTTAAGCAGGCCAAATTCAATGCTCTTCATGGTGGGATGGACCTGGAAGCCGTCCTCGACGGTCTCGATGCGGGCGCCGAGCGCCGTGAGGCAGCGCACCGTGGCCTCGATATCGGCGCAGGTGGTGTTGCAGGTAACGTGCGTCTCGCCGTTGGCAAGCGCGGCGCAGATGATGAGGCGATGCGCCATCGATTTGGACGCGATGGCGGGAACAGTGCCCTTGAGCGGGGACGGGGTGATGCGGGCTAACATGCGGATGCGTCTCCCTTCTGGCCGAGGCCCTCGGCAATCAAATCGTGGAAGGTGGAAAGCGGCGTGCGGTCGATGCTGCAACGGCCAATGCCGTGTGGAATTACCAGGTCGATGGTGTCGCCCGCGCGCTTTTTGTCGTGGAGCGCCTCGGTAAAGACGGCATCGGCATCTAGGTCGCAGCGGGTCTTGAGGCCGTGGCGGGCGCAGAGCTCCTCAATACGATCGGGCAGCCCGACGTCGCAAATGCCGTGCAGGGCTGCGGCACGCGTGATGATGCCCATGCCAATCGACACGCAGTTGCCGTGGCCGAGCTCAAAGTGCTCGCAGGCTTCGACGGCGTGCCCGGCGCTGTGGCCAAAGTTGAGGAGCTTGCGCTGATTGGTTTCGCGCTCGTCGGCAACGACCACGGCGCGCTTAATGTCGATATTGCGGGCGATGATGAGCGCCACGCGGGCCACGTCGCGGTTCAGCAGCTCAAGCGTGAGCGGGGTCTTCTCCAGCTCGGCGAAGAGCTCGGGGTCGGCGATCACGGCGTGCTTGACGACCTCGCCGCAGCCGTCGGCGAACTGCTCGGGCGTGAGGGTCGCCAGGCACCCCACGTCAGCGATGACCACGCTCGGCTGCCAAAAGGCGCCGGCCAGGTTCTTGCCGGCTGCCAGGTCGATGGCCGTCTTGCCGCCGACCGACGAATCCACCATGGCGAGCAGGCTTGTGGGAATCTGCACAAACTTGCAGCCGCGCATGTAGGTGGCGGCCGCAAAGCCCGCCACATCGCCCACGACGCCGCCGCCGAGCGCCACGATCACGTCGGAGCGCGAAAGCTCGTGCTCGGCCACAAACTCCAAAATGGCAACGTAGGTCTCGGCACGCTTATGGGCCTCGCCGGCCTCGAAGGTGCAGATGCTCACCTCGTAGCCTGCGGATTCGAGGCTCTGCTTAACGGGCATCTGGTAGAGGGGGCCTACGTTGGTGTCCGTCACGATGACGGCGCGCGAGCCGCCGGCGGTGGCGCGGACGAGCGGGCCTGCCTGCTCCAGCAAAAACGTGCCCACATGCACCTGGTAGGGGCGTGCGGTGTCGATATCGATGGTAATCGCCATAAGCTTCGGTCCTTTCGACCTGGCGTGATGGGTGGTCTAGTGGGAGGCCTCGTCGTCGAGCGCGCGCTTGATGCGGTCGCCCTCGGCAAGGAGATTCTCCAGATAGCGCTGGTCGCGGTCCTTAAGGGCGCGGCTGTAGGCGCCGAGCGATTCAATCAGATGGTCGATCTCGAAGGCGAGCGCGTCGGCGTCGTCGATCATGAGCTCGGACCACATCTGCGGATTGAGGTGTGCCACGCGGGTGAGGTCGCGGTAGCTGCCGGCCGAAAAGCCGTGGTGGACCTGAGCGGTCGGGCTCTTAACATAGGCGTTGGATACCACGTGCGCAAGCTGGCTCGTGAAGGCGATGACGCGGTCGTGCTCGGCGGCGCTCGTTACGCTGAACTTGCCAAAGCCTAAGGGACGTACCATCTCGCGCACCTGGCCCAAAAGCTCCAGCTTAAGTGCGTCGTCCACTGCGGGCGGTACGAGCACGAGCGGTGCGTCCTGGAACAGGCCGGCGCGGGAATGCGCGTAGCCCGAGAACTGCGTGCCCGCCATGGGGTGCGCGCCCACAAAGTAAAAACCGTGCTCGCGGGCAAGCTCAAAGGCGCGCTCGCACACGATGCCCTTGACGCCCACGGTGTCGATCACCACGGGCCCCATGATGGCCTCGGTGTCGGTGGCGTCGGCGAGTGCCTGGGCGTGCGCCTCGAGCCACTCGATGCAGGCCTCGGGGTAGCATGCCAGGACGATGATGTCGCATTCGCCGAGCGTCTCGTCGTTGAGCTCGCCGGCAACGGTACCCATACTGGCGGCCGTCATGACGTCGTCATCGGGGTCCCAGGCCAGCACGCGGACGCCCGCCTGCGCATAGCCGCGGGCAAAGCTGCCGCCGATGAGGCCCAGGCCCACGATACCGGCGCACTTGGGGCCACCCTGGTTAACGCGTGCGTTTCTCACCGTACCCATGGGCTACTCCTGAACGGTCTCTTGGCAGACGACCTCGCGGATGGCGCGGATGCGGCGCATGGTGTCGTCGAACTGGTCGGGGGTGAGTGCCTGAGCGCCGTCAGACCAAGCGTGGCTCGGGTCGTCGTGGACCTCGATCTCCAGACCGTTGGCGCCGCAGGCAGTCGCGGCGAGCGCCATGGGCTCAACATAGCGGGTGTAACCGGTGGCGTGGCTGGGGTCGGCGACGACGGGCAGGTGCGACAGGTGGTGCAGCACCGGCACGGCGTTGAGGTCGAATGTGTTGCGGGTGCGGGTTTCGAAGGTACGGATGCCGCGCTCGCACAGGATGACGTTGTCGTTGCCCTCGCTCATGATGTACTCGGCTGCCATAAGCAGCTCGTCGACGGTGCCGGACATTCCGCGCTTGAGCAGGACCGGGGTCTTGGTCTTGCCGACCTCCTTGAGCAGGGGGAAGTTCTGGGCGTTGCGAGCGCCAATCTGCATGACGTCGATCTTCTTGTCGAGGAAGACCTGCACGTCGCGCGGGTCCATGATCTCGGTGACGATCGGCATGTCGAGCTCGGCGGATGCCTCGCACAGCAGGTCCAGGCCGGCGGGGCCCATGCCCTGGTAGGCGTACGGGGAGGTGCGGGGCTTGTAGGCGCCGCCGCGCAGCATCGTGGCGCCGGCGGCCTTCACGCGGCGGGCGATGCGGATGAGGTTCTCGCCCTCGACGGAGCACGGGCCGGCGATGACCTGGAACTGGTCGCCGCCGATCTTGACGCCGTGGCCGCAGTCGATGACGGAGTCCTCGGGGTGGAACTTGCGGTTGGCGCGCTTGAACGGCTCGGAGACGCGCTGCACGCGCTCGACGACGTCCATGGACTCGAGCAGGAACGGGTCGATCTTGGTCGTATCGCCCACCAGGCCGATGATGGTCTCGTTCTCGCCGCGCGAGACGTCGGTCTTGAGTCCTTTTTTCTCGATCCAGCTGACGATGTGGCTTACGGCCTCGTCGCTGGCGCTCTGCTTTAAAATCGCAATCATGGTGTGCCTCTCACCTCGATGGATAACCCTTGCAAAAACGGCCCGCATCGCGAGCCGCATTATATGGTGCATGAGAGTTTATACTATCTGACTCGCTTTTGCCGCCTAAAGCGCGCCGTCGCGCCGCGTCTCCCACGTAATTGCAAAGCTTTTTCTATTATTTTGTTAGCCCGTGGCGCACTTGGGTATAATGCCTACCGTTCGCCCTATTAGCTCAGGGGATTAGAGCGTCTGCCTCCGGAGCAGAAGGCCGTTGGTTCGAATCCAACATGGGGCACCATCGAACGTAAGACCGTCCGAACCTCGCATGGTCCGGGCGGTTTTCTTATACCGACGCGACGTGATGGGACGTGGTATGGCAGCAACGGATATCGAGCGCGGGCTCTCGACCGCCGAGGTCGAGGAGCGCATCGCCGCCGGTAAGATCAACCGCAACATGGAGCTCAAGACCAAGTCGGTCCGCGAGCTCATCATCGAGAACCTCTGCACGCTGTTCAACTTGATCAACGTGGTCTTGGCGATTTTGGTGTTGCTGACCGGTTCGTTTAAGAACCTGACGTTCCTGTTCGTGGTGTTCTTGAACACGGCAATTGGCGTCATTCAGTCCATGCGTTCCAAGCGGATGGTCGACAAGCTTACGCTGCTCACCTCTAAGAAGGCCATCGCGGTGCGCGACGGCGCCGAGGTGGAGCTCGACCTGGACCAGATCGTGCTCGACGATATCATTCGCCTGGGTCGCGGTGACCAGATTCCGGCCGACGCCGTGGTAGTGTCGGGTGAGGCGCTCGTTAACGAGAGCCTGCTGACGGGCGAGAGCGACCTCATCAAGAACTGTCTCTTATACACATCTGACGCTGCCGACGACGGA
>URKT01000104.1 GCA_900548495.1 uncultured Collinsella sp.
GAGATCTGCGCATGTCTCGTGGGCTCGGAGATGTGTATAAGAGACAGCATCTGTCGACCACGCTCGAGCTGATGGATGACATCGTCGAGGAGGCGCTGCGTCATGTTAATCCTGCGGTGTGCGAGCACAGTCTGAAAGTGGTTCCGTGCGATGGTCCGGCGTTGGTTAATGTGGACGCGCGTCTGATGGTGCAGCTGGTGGTGAACCTGGTGAACAACGCTATTGCCTATACGCCGTCGGGCTCGCATATCGTGATTTCGATTATGGCGAACGATGGACAGGTGACATGTTCCGTCGCCGATGACGGTCCCGGTATTGCGCCCGAGGAGCAGAGCCGGATCTTTGAATCGTTCTACACTGTCAACCATGGCTTGGCTGATAGCCATCGCAGCGTGGGCTTGGGACTTTCGCTCTGTCGATCCATTATGTTGGCGCATGGCGGTAGCATAGGGGTCGCGGCGGCCGAACCGCATGGCTCGGTTTTTACGATTGAGCTTCCTGCCGCCGATGTTTCGTTTGATAAGGAGTAGCACCGTGCCAAACTCTGCTATGAAACCGCTTATTTTGGTTGTTGAGGACGATCCCGCCGTGCGCAACTTAATCGTTGCTGCACTTGAGGCGCACGGCTTGCGTCATATTGCCGTGGAAACCGCCCATGCTGCCATCGCTGCCGCATCGTCACAGGCACCGAGCGTTGTGTTGCTCGATTTGGGCCTGCCCGATATGGATGGCGTCAAGGTGGTGGAGTCGGTGCGTACGTGGTCGGGTATGCCGATCATCGTGGTCTCGGCGCGCAGCGAGGATGCGGACAAGATTCGCGCGCTCGATGCCGGTGCCGACGATTACCTGACTAAGCCGTTTTCGGTCGAGGAGCTCTTGGCTCGCATCCGCACGACGCTCAGGCGCCTTTCGTATATGCAAGCAGGAGGCGTGGCTTCCGAGGGGACGTTTGATGCCGGTGAGCTGCATATCGATTTTGATGCCGGCGTCGCATCGATGGCGGGCGATGAGCTGCATCTGACACCGATTGAGTACAAGCTATTGTGTCTATTGGCCCATAATGCCGATAAGGTGCTGACGCATCAATTCATTCTGCATGAGATTTGGGGCACGACGACCAAAAGCGATCTTGCGAGCCTGCGCGTCTTTATGGGCACGCTGCGCAAGAAGATCGAGTCCGACCCCGCGCACCCGCGCTATATCCAAACACACGTGGGCATCGGTTACCGATTGGTCACCCAAGGCTAGATCGCCAACCACCGTCCCAATATGAGTTGCGGTGAAATACGGACGGAAATGGCCTATTTGGCGGCCAAACAGTCCATATTCCACCGCAACTTTGTTATTTGCCCTTGGGCTTGCTGGCGTAGAACTTCTTCTTTTTGGACTTGCCGGCAGGGGAGGGTTTGCCGGCAAAGTTTGATTTGCCGTTGCCGGCCTGCGTGGGCGCGGGCGCTGCTGCACGAGGCTTGCGCGCCTCGGGGTTGCGCAGCTCCTCGGTTCGCTCGGCAATCTCCTCGGCGCTAAAGCCGACCTCGGCCATGGCGTCCTCGATGGGCAGTCGGCGCACGATATAGCAGTGGTGCACCTTCTGGTTGCGCGCGAAGTCCTCGGGGATGGTCTGTGCCGTAATGTCCTCCAGCACGACGCCCGCGCGCGCGAGCTTGCGCGTTTCGGGGCGGAAGCCGCGCAGGTTGCAGCTAAAGATGGCATGTCCGCCCTGTGCAAGCAGGCGAGATACGCCGGCCAAAAGCTCAACATGGTCGCGCTGGACATCCCAGGTGCGGCGGCCCATCTTGGACGAGTTCGAGAACGTGGGCGGGTCGACAAAGATCAAGTCCCAGCGGTTGCGCGTCTGGCGCTGGTCGCGAATCCAGGCGAGCACGTCATCGCGCACAAAGTGATGCTGCGGGCCAACAAAGCCGTTCTGGCGCATATTGCGCTCGGCCCAGTCCAGGTAGGTGTTGGAAAGGTCGACTGTCACGGTTTCCTCGACGCCGCCGTCGGCCGCATAGCAGGTGGCGGTGCCGGTATAGGCGAACAGATTGAGGAAGCGGCGTGCCTGTTTGGCGTGTTCGCGCACCAGGTTGCGGGTGACGCGGTGATCCAGGAAGATGCCCACATCCAGGTAGTCGTCAAAGTTGACGGCAAAGGTGAGCCCGCCTTCTTCGATGAGCGGCAGACGCCGGCGCGCGATGTTGGCGCGCTCGCCCGATCCGCCCTTGCCGGCGCCCTGCTTGCCGTACTGCGAGCCGCCGCGCGAACGCATGCGGGCCTTGGCGTGCACATGCTCGGCCGGAACATCAAGGATGCGCGGCGCGATGGCCAAGATGTCGAGCATGCGGGCCTGGGCCAGCGCGGGGTCGATGGTCTTGGGCGCGGCGTATTCGGCGATGACGAGCCAGCGGCCCGGCGTCTGCGGGCAGCCCTCGTACAGGTCAATGGCGGCGGAGTAATCGGGCAGGTCGGCATCGTAGACGCGGTAGCAGCTCACGCCCTCGCGCTTGGCCCACTTGCGGCGCAGACGGGCATTCTTGCGCAGGCGGTTGGCGAACTGCTCGGACTCCGGGATGAGCACGGGCAGCGGCTTGCCGTCGCCCAAGTCGAGCGTGGCGGCAGGTTCGGGCATGGAGGAAGCGGCGGCTTCGTCGTTGGCTTCGTTGGCATCCGCAACCTCGGCCTCGGCATCCGCGCTGGTCGCAGCCTCAAACGCTGCAGCGGCGTGGTCGAGTGAGGGCCAAACCTCAAGAGCCGCCTCCTCGTTATTGGGCATGACGGCGATCGAGCGCTCGGGCTCGGCGTGGAGCGCGCGGGCCAGCAAGCCGTCGCGGGTGAGCGCGGCGACCGGTGCCGAAGCGAGCTCGGGCGCGCGGCGCAGCTCGCCGACCAGCGTCATGGCGTCGTGCATGAGCGAAAGCGGGGTCTCGGTGGTGTCTGCGACCACGGCGGCACCGGCGACGGCGCCCGCATGGTCCAGCACGGTGGCGGGCTTGGCGGCACAAAAGTCGACAAAACGCTTGTAGCCGGCGCACTTGGCCATGCGCTCGGCAGTCTTGCGGGCGGCGGGGTCGATGTCTACGGCCACGATGCGCGCCTGGCGCTCGCGCGCTGCCGCCTCGCGCTCGCGCGCCTCGGCAAGCAGCTGCTCCCACAGAGTGGCGTCGTGCAGCTGCCAGCCCTCAAAGCCCCAGCGCTCGCGTGCAGCGCCCGGGGCGCGGTCGGTCAGAATGTTCACGGCTTCCAGCAACAGGCCGCCGCCGGCGCACGAGGCATCGATCAGCGTGGGAAGGGCTTCGTTCTCGTAATCGTCGGCCGTCAGCTCGCGCTCGCATAGTGCGGTCCAGCCGACCTGCGCCAGCACCAGGGCGGCGTAGTCGGGGCGTAGCACGTGCGCGCCCTCGCCGGCGCGGGTCGCTGCGGGCGGCAGACGCTTGAACAGCGGGTCGCCCGAAAGGTCCAGGCTGATGCTCGCGCGGCGCTGACGCAGCGAAAGCAACAGGTGAACATCGGGGTCGGCGGCATCGACGTCGGCGCGACGGCCCGTGGTCTCGGCCAGACGGTCGCACAGCGCGTCTTTGGCGCGCAGGGCCGAGAAGCGCGTGTTGCGCAGCTGCTCGGTCACGCCGCGGGCGGTGATGGCGATGGTGGCGCCGGGGCGGATGATGGTCTCCCAGGCGATGTCGTAAACGCTATCGTACAGTTCATCGGCATCCTGCGCCTCAAAGCGCCCGAGTACCACGAACACACGGCTCGCCAGGCGCGACCACAGACAGGCGCGGTAGCCTTCTTCGAGCTCGCCCTCAAATGTAGCGCGGCCCTTCAGCCGGCGAACATGCGAAAGCCCGAGGCGTTTAAGCTCATCGGCGAGTGCGGACTCAAAGCCCTCGGGGCAGCTTGCGTAAAATTCCATGGGTGACCTCTCTGGTTGCGTCGCTCCATTATATGATGGATACTTCGTTTACTCTCGCCCCCGAAAGGAACCCATATGATTGATGCGTGCCCCGATTCTGCCGTGCTCTTTTTTGACGTGGACGGCACGCTGACGTCGTTCGATCCCGACAACATGACCGACAAGGACTTTTCGGCGGTTCGCCCCTCGCAGGCGGTGATCGAGGCGTTTCATCGTCTGCGCGACGCAGGGCACAAGGCGTTTATCTGCACGGGTCGTCCCTTGTGGCTGATTGCCGATGGCCTGCGTGCTTTGGAGCCTGCGGGTGTCGTTGCCATGGCGGGCGCCACGCTCGAGGTCGAGGGTCGCGTGGTGCATGAGGACTGCTTTGACGAGGACGTTATCGAGGAGCTTGCGCGCCGTATGGCAGCGGCAGGGATTGAGGCCTTTTTCGAGACCAACGTGGCTACTTTTGCCCTGGAGCCCACGGGTGTTGAGCAGTCGTCTCTGATCGGCACTTCTGTGGTGCACAGCGCCGAGGAGATGCGCGTCGACGGCAGTCTGCGCGTGGGCAAGGTATGCCTCAATGTGCCCAGTTTGGCTCGCGTAGCCAATGATGACGGCTTTATCGATTGCGAGTTTGAGCTGTGCAACACCGGTGGCCAGAATCGCGAGCTGAGCCCCAAGGGCATTGACAAGGGCGTGGGCGTGGCGCGAGCGCTGGAATACCTGGGTCGCACCGGCAACGCGCGCACCTTTGGCTTCGGCGATTCGGGCAACGACCTGGGCATGCTCGCTGCGGTCGAGACGGCTGTCGCCATGGGCAACGCCATGCCCGAGGTCAAGGCGGTCGCCGACTACGTGACCGACGATGTCGAACACGACGGCACCGTCACAGCGATGCAGCATTTCGGCCTCATCTAATGAATCCCGCGTTCTGACGTTTGCTCAAACTGCGACTCTTTGCTTTTGCATGCTCAATCGATTTATCAATCCAAACACTGAGGTGTTTATACCGTTCGCCGAGAAGATAAAAACCCGCAGCTCACGCCTTGATAAACATAGGTAAAGTGTTTAGCAGTTTAACGCCCATGTGCAAGCGAAAGGAATCAGGCAGATGGCAATCAAGGTGTTCGCTGACGGTGCAAACCTCGAGGGCATGCTCGACATGTACGAGAACGGCAACGTTCAGGGTTTCACGACCAACCCGTCCCTTATGAAAAAGGGCGGCGTGACGGATTACCGCGCGTTTGCCAAGGAGGTCCTGGCCCACATCACCGATGTGTCCGTGTCGTTTGAGGTCTTTGCCGATGACGTCGAGACCATGGAGGTCGAGGCCCGTGAGATCGCTACCTGGGCCGACAACGTCTACGTCAAGATTCCGTGCGTGACCACCAAGGGCGAGTCCACCGCCGAGCTGGTCCGCAAGCTTTCGGCTGACGGCATCAAGGTTAACGTCACTACTATCTTTACCCCCGAGCAGGTTGACGAGATGGTCGAGGCCGTTGACGCCGAGACACCGTCCATCATCTCGCTCTTTGCCGGCCGCATCGCCGACACCGGTGTCGATCCCATTCCGTTTATGACGGAGTCGGTCAAGAAGGCCGCCGCCAAGCCCAACTGCGAGGTCCTGTGGGCGTCCACACGCGAGCTCATCAATATTTACCAGGCCGAGGCCTGCGGTTGCCAGATCATCACGGTGCCCAACAGCATCCTGGCCAAGCGCAAGAACATCGGTCGCGACCCGTACGAGGTCTCGCTCGACACCGTTCGCGGTTTCGCCAAGGATATCGCCGCTTTGGGCTTCCATATTCTGCCGTAACGCGAACACTGGCTGCGCCGCGGGTTGTTCGCCCCGGCCTTTCCTTTCCCTATCGCTCACGCGCTTCGCGAGGGTCGCGCTAGGCAAAGGAAAGGCCGGGGCTGCCGACACGAACTTGCCAGTAGGTTGGTGATTGGCTTCTATATCCTGCCGCGGACTAAGGTACCCCCGCCTGCGCCGTGCAAAATTGAGAGTATTCAGCAAGGTAAAGGCTTTTACCAGTTAACCGAAGCACGGAACAGCCCCCGTTTTGGCTCTGAGGACGCTAAAACGGGGGCTGTTTTTTGCTTTTTCGTCTCTGAGGGGCGTCCGGAACGGCAGAAATTGCAGAATACTCGCGATTTTGCACATCGCTGCGGTAGCGCGCAGAGATGTGGTGTAAGAGGCGGGGCATACCCCGCCTCTTCCCTT
>URKT01000105.1 GCA_900548495.1 uncultured Collinsella sp.
GGTCACCATAGATGATTATTCTGGGACGGGGATTAAAAAATCATTGTGTACCTAATGATTTTTTAATCCCCGTCCCAGAATAATCATCGAAGGGCGTTGTCTAGGGTGGCCGCTACAACCAGGGGGTTGTCGGTGCCGGCGAAGAGGCGGACGGTGCTCCCCTGTTTGCCGCTTGGGGCTGAAAGGCGCGTCGTTGCGCCGCCGGCGAGCGATGTGCGAAACTCCCCGGGCAAAGCATCGAACAGCTCGCACGCACTACGCTCGATAAGATCAAATTCAACTGCCGGGCCAAAGCCGTGCTCGAGGATTCCCGTTGCAGCCGCATGGTCGGGATGCGAGCTCAGCCCGGGATAGCACACGTTGCGCACCATCTCATTGGCGGCCAGATACTCGGCAAGCGCACGTGCGCGGTCGAAATGCGCCTGCATGCGGGCATCGAGCGAGTCCAGCCCTCGCTCCAGCACGTCGGCCTCGTCAGCAGGCATATCAAGCTTGGCCAAGCCACGGCCCTCAAGCAGGGCATGCGCGCACTCGGCAGCAGCATCCACACGATGGCGCTTGAGCTGCGAGCGCCCGACCGACGCCGCCACGAGCTTGCGCGGCGCCTCACCGGCGCACACGCGGTCGAGTGCCTCGAGCGACAGCACGGCACCCAAACGCAAAGGATCGCAGCCAAAAGCCGACGCCACGGTGTTGTCCACAACCAGCAGCGCATGGGCCTCACGCGCCGCCCGACCCAGCGCACGCAGATCGGGCACACGCAGACCAAACCCGCCGATGGAGTTAACGAACCACCACAGGTGCGGCCCCTCGGCATCAAACGAAGCATCAAAGCCCTCGGACGCAGCGGCAAACGCCTCGGCGGACGGCGAGCCCACCAGCGCGACATCGCAGCAATCAAAGCCGCTCGCAAACGCATCGACAAAGTCGTCCGCAAAGGCCACCAGGCGGTCGCAGGGACGCACAATCCCCAGCTGCGACAGCCCTGCCGGCACATGCGGGGCCGCAAGCAACTGCGCCTCACGCGCGCCGGTCCTCAAAGCCCAAGCCTCTTCTAGCTGCTGTACGCCCACACGGCACCATCCCTTCATAAGCAAAAACCCGCGATGCGGGTGTTCCCCGCATCGTGGGCAACGGCTGCAGTATAGCGCCGATATGCGACGAATCGCCTAGATGATGAGCGTGTGATAGTTCACGCTCGCACCCGGAGCGTGAACTATCACGCCATAGGTCTCGGGATAGACGCGCGTCGAAAACACGAGCGCGCCATCGTTCACAAACACCTCGACCGACGAGACATCGCCAACAATGCGCACGTTACGAACCTCGTCGACGGGCTCCCAGCGCACGGTACGACCGCAGCCGGCAGAAGTGCGACCCTCGTCGGTAAATCGCATCTCAAAACGCGTGGGCAGTTCGCCCTCGGCGGGCACAAACGCCAGCCTTAGCTCGCCATCAACGGTCGCGGTAAACGCGCCGCCGACACCGTCGACAACAACGTCAAAGCAGGTATCGCCGGCAACCTTCAACGAGCCCTCCCCCACACGCACCGAGGCATAATGGCGCTCGATCTCGCGCGCCGGCTGCTGCAGCACCACGCCGCCGGCACCGGTTGTAAGCTCACGCGGCACCGTCATACAGTGCTGCCAGCCACACGCCACGGTGGGCGTGTTGCCATAGGTCGGCTCAT
Source organism: uncultured Collinsella sp. (assembly GCA_900548495.1). Lineage (GTDB taxonomy): Bacteria > Actinomycetota > Coriobacteriia > Coriobacteriales > Coriobacteriaceae > Collinsella. The sequence continues at coordinate 1,691 of URKT01000105.1, forward strand.
CGGGCATGCCCATCCAGCCGATCAGAATGTGGCGACCATCCTCGGCCGTGAACTCCTGCGGAGCATAGAAGTCAAAACCGGCGTCCCACAGGCGGAACTCACCCAGCCCATAGGCATCGTCACCACCGGTAATGTCACCCGTTACAGGCATGTAGCCAGCGGCATACACATTGCCGCGGTCCCAACGGCCGCCCTCGAGCCCCTGGGGCGAGAAGGAAAGGAACTTCGCCGGCACACCGCCATCCGCCTCAAGCTCAAGGTATCCCGGGCACTCCCACATAAAGCCAAAGCGCTCGGGCGTAGACACACGGCTCTCGAGCTCCCAGCACAGCATATCGGCCGAGCCATACACCAGGATCTCGCCCACATCGCGCCCGGCACCCTCGCCGTGCATGGCGCAAAATCGACTATCGACATGCGGCCCGTCCACGCGACGACGCGCGCCCAGCACCATGTGATAACGCCCATCATCATCGCGCCACACCTTGGGGTCACGCACGTGGCAGGTCAAATCCTCAGGATAATCCTCGGACGCCAGCACAACGCGCTTTTGACTGAACTCCCGACCGGCAAGGCCATCAACGCTCTCGACATAAACAGTATCGGCGCGGCGGCCGGTATTGACGTAGTCGTACGTGCCGTCCGCATCGGAAAGCTTAACGTTGCCTGTGTACAGTACGCGGATGCGGCCGTCCTCGGCAAGCGCGGAGCCAGAATACACGCCATGGCAGTCGAACGGCTCGTCGGGAAGCAGCGGCGCGCCAACATATTCCCAGTTCATAAGGTCGCGGCTTGTGGCATGGCCCCACATCTTTACGCCGCCGTTCACATCAAACGGGGCATACTGGAAGTACGCGTGAAACACGCCACCCACCTGGCAGAGACCGTTGGGGTCATTGAGCCAACCCGCCGGCGGCATAATATGGAAGTGCTGGCCATACACGCCATGACCGCACTCAGAGGCGGCAGCGTCAACAGCGGCAACCAACTTTGCAAGGTCGCGACCAAGTGCATTAGACATATCAAAGTCCTAACGGATCGAAAGTAACAAGGCACCAGAGATCGGCACCAGATACGGGAAACGCCCGCGAGCATACAACCCGCGGGCATCCCCTCAACCAAAGTCTCCTACGCCTGCTCGGAAGCCTTGGGCTCGTCCTTGTACAGGACAAACGAGATAGCAAAGGAAACCAGCGCGGCGACCGCAAACATGATCGCGTACTGCACGGGTTGGGCCAGGCACAGCAGGATACCGAAGATACCGGTAACGCCCGTGCCGGAGGCAGCCAGCGAAGTGAGCGCACAGACCAGGGCACCGCAACCGCCGCCGATGCAGCCGGCGATGAAGGGCTTAAAGAAGCGCAGGTTCACACCAAAGATGGCAGGCTCGGTAATGCCCATGAAGGCGGACAGGGCCGAAGGAAGCGCCAGACCCTTGATCTTGGCATCGCGGGTCTTAAAGGCAACGGCGAGTGCGGCGCCACCCTGAGCGATGTTGGCAGCACTGGCGATGGGCAGCCAGTAGGTCACGCCGTACTGGGCAAGCTGGCCCAGGTCGATGGCTGTGTACATCTGGTGGATACCGGTAACGACCGTGGGAGCATAGAACAGGCCGACGATAAAGGAACCGATGCCGAAGGGCAGGGTCAGCAGGGTCTGGATCAGACCGAGGATGGCGTTCTCGGCCCAGACAAAGATGGGGCCGACGGCAACGAGCGTCACGAGCACGGTCACGAACACCGAGACAAGCGGGGTCACAAAGAGATCGAACATCTCGGGGACAACCTTGTGGAGACGCTTCTCGAGGAAGGCGAGAATGGCGCAGGCGATAACGATGGGGATAACGTGGCCCTGATAACCGACCCACTCAAAGCTGTACACGCCGGGGATGACGGTGACCATGGTCTGCACGCCCTCGGAGGCAACCGTGTAGGCGCTCTGCAGCGAGGAGTTGATGAACGCACCGCCGACGACGGCGCCCAGGTACGGGTTGGCGCCAAAGGCCTTAGCCGCGGAGTAACCGATCAGGATCTGCAGAATGCCAAAAGACGTGCCCGAGACCAGGTCGGCAATCTTATAAATAAAGTTATTGGTGTCGAGCGCGATAAAGCCGTTGGAGGCCATAAAGTTGAGGGCGCTCATAATGCCCAGCAGCAGGCCCGAAGCCACGATGGCGGGGATGATGGGGACAAAGACGTCGCCGAGCACCTTAATGGCACGCATAAAGATGTTCTGCTGCTGCGCCGCTGCCTCCTTGACCTCGGCCTTCGTGGCAGCCTCGACGCCACTGAGCGCGATGAACTCCTCGTAGACCTTGTTGACGGTGCCAGTGCCAAAAATAATCTGGAGCTGGCCCTGGGCCTCAAAGACGCCCTTGGCGCCATCGACATTCTCGATGGCCTCCTTGTCGACCTTGGAATCATCGGCAATCACCAAGCGCAGACGCGTGGCGCAATGCGCGGCAGAGACGACGTTGTCGGCGCCACCGATATTGTCGAGCACCTCTTGGGCTGATTTGCGGTAGTCCATGACTTCCCTTTCCTCCAACGGGCGCATGTGCACCCGACCACCTTTGACACTTACACTGTAATCGTTTTCAGTTTCATATCTCTGTAATCGTTTTCATAGTAGGGTGAACGGTAGGAAAAAGCCGGCGAAAGGTAGTTTTAAGGCAAAACAGGAGGTCTCAGAGGCGGGCAGACGTGCCCAAAGCCTAGACATTCATAAGCTGATGGCCGAGCTTGAGCGTCTTGAGACCGTTCTCCCCCTCCGCGCCATCGAGCGTGTTAAGCAACATATTGGTCGCCTCGACGCCACTGGTCAGGTAGCCGTAATGCACGGTGGGAATGCCGCCCGTCAGCGCGCGCAAAAACGCGTTGTCGCCGAAACCGCTCACGCGGTGCATGCCCTCGCCCATGCCGCGAACCTCATCGATGGCACGCAGCGCGCCCGCCGCCATGGTGTCGGTCGCGCAGGCGATAAACGAAACATCGGGAGCGACGGAAAGCAGCTCACGCGCCGCACCATAGCCCGAGTCGAGCGTAAACGAGCCCAGGCGAATCAAGGCGGAATCGAGCGGGTTGCCCGCAGCGCGCAGGCCGGCCTCAAAACCGCGACGGCGGTCATAACCGGCCGCGCGGTCCTCTTCGGTAACTCCAATATAGGCAATCTTGCCGTCCACGCGACCCGCAAGCGCATGACCCAGCTCAAAGGCGGCCTCGTAATCGTCATGATAGACGCACGCCGCGCCCTCGACATGTTGGCCGATCAACACAATGGGCACGCGGCACGATTCAATCGCGCGACAGTGCTCGTCGGTGATCATGGTTGCCACCAGCACAATGCCATCGACCGGGTGGTTTTGGAATAAATCGAGGTATTCGAGCTCGCGATCGGCCGCGTTGTCGGTATTGGCAAGCAGCATCTGGTAGCCACGACGACCGAGCACCTGGCCAATACCGGCGGTAATGCGGCTCACGGATTCCGAGTTGATCTTGGGCACGATAACGCCGATGAGCTTGGTGGAGCCGGTGCGCAGCGCGCGAGCCTGGCTGGATCGCACGTATCCGGTCAGCTCAATCGCCTGCTTAATGCGCTCGGCTTTGTCCGCCGAGATATATCCACCGTTGAGGTAGCGCGAGACGGCGGCGCTCGAAACGCCTGCCAGCTCGGCCACATCTTTCATCTTTACCACGAGCACCCCTGTCATTGAAATCGCTTTCACCATGATACCTGTTCGTTCCGGCGTTCTGACGAACGCCGGACTACTCGACGCCGCGCGGGCATCTGCTGGGCGATCTGCCGCTCTAACCGTGATATTCGCCGTTGTATTGGATCAACGTCAGATCTTCAACGCCGTCGAGCGCGCGAATGGCATCCGCATAGGGCATGTCAACGCCGTCCGAGAACACCTCCACGGCCATCTCGACCTTGTCGCCGCGCATGGTCTTGGACTTCACCGTAAACTTGGTGCGCCCAAATGCACGCACGATATCGTCGCCGGCGGTCTGGCCCGTGTAGTGGATGACCATCATGTACACGCGCGCCTTGTCCTGGTGGCTCGCAAAGCCGGCAATCATCACCACGATCACCACCGCCTGTCTCTTATACACATCTCCGAGCCCACGAGACATGCGCAGATCTCGT
>URKT01000106.1 GCA_900548495.1 uncultured Collinsella sp.
GTATAAGAGACAGCACCCGTAGCGCCCGCCATCCCCGAGGACTTCCCCATCGATTTCGCAACCGAAGTCTCCTGCCCCGGCCCGCTTCTGCACCAGTTGTCGACCTATCTCCCCTACGGCGCCGACACGCTCGGCATCGTCGGCGAGTACTACTGGATCGCCCGCGAACGCGGCACCATCGAGGCCGCGCGAAACCGCGCAATCTTCCCCCTGCGCTACACGCAGGCCGGCGAGCGCCGCGAGGTTACCGTGCGCATCCGCCGCAACACCACCGGCGGTCTCGGAGCCGCCTGGGCCATCGACAAGGTCGAAGCCCCGGTCGAGTAAAAAACGGCCTCGGATAGCCAATTGACCATCCGAGGCCGTTTGAATTCAGGCCTTTTAGTTGTCATCGGTGCATATAGACACCAGAGAAGCAAGCTCATCCTCAAGTTGCGGAGCAAAGTATCTAAAAGAAACCTGCGCTCCAGTCGATATCGACTCAATCATATTCGCAGCATTATCTGAAACTCGGTACGATGCAGTTTCACCTGTCTTCAAATCCTCTATTGAGCAGACAGCGTCTTCAGCATCAATCGACCTAAGCACGCCTTTTCCTTGTAACATCACATCGGCATGCCCGCCAGCTATTTCTAATGAACCTGAGTCTGTCGCAGTCACTTCTCCGGAACCTCCGCGCGATATCTCTTCCTTTGTTGAACAGCCCACCAATGAAGCCATCAGCACCAAAGACAGAGCTAGACGAATCGCCCTACTTCGAAAAAGTCGTTCCATAAGTCCACGCATAATAGCTCTGATCATACTTCAGGAAGGATAAAGATGAATTCCAGCCGTCCGCTATGCCAATCATCTGCCTTGTCTCTCCAGTTTTCTTACCAGTAAGTGTGGCGTAAGCCTCCGCTGTTACAGAATGGGCTGATCCGTTGTACAAACTCGCATGTAAAACATTCGGTCTATTAGAGTTAATCTCATTTTGAATGCTCGCGATAGCCGGAGAGGAGACAGTGCGGGCGATAAGAGTACTTCCTCTGCTTGCGCAGTAATTTGTAAACCCCGTTGCACAGGTTGATATCGGCGTTCCACCCAAAACAACGCCGGGAACAGTCTGTTCTTCATCGGAAAGAGCATGGGTATTGGTGTAATTCCATATCTGCATATATTGCGAAGGGTCGCTATATAAATTGGCAATGCCATACAGTTCCGCAACGTTCGAAAAAGCTGTCACCATACAAGCATAGTGGGCGGTAAGCCTCTTAATCTCGCTTTCATCATATGACATAAACTGAGAAATGGAACGAAATCCAGATACTGTGTAATCCTGCATTTGAGTTGCGTAAATTACAACATCGTTCCAGCTTGAAGGTTTATTCGATAAAACGACAGGCCGTCCTTCTATGGAAACAGCCGGGATTGTTCTTCCGCAATTTGTTGTTATTGAACCGTCCAAAGATTGCACGCCGAATTCGAATGGATTGATCATTACGACTGGGTTATTGAACGAATAAGACTCGACACCAAGATCTCCTCCCCGATCCATAGGGCTGACTAAGCCGTCTCCAAAACGATATCCCGTAAGTATTTCATCATCTGAAGCATCTAAAACCAAATAGCCCGCGGCTCTATTGGATGTCACAACCGGAACAATGTAACCAAGCGGGGACCCATCAACATCTACAAAAGGAATAGGGTCAGAAGGCGTATACGAATAGCCGAGGAGTCCCTTTATATATTTATCGGCAAGCTCTTGCGCAATTTCAGAAGTAAATTGTATCTGCTCACCATCAATATTGCCCGTCGAAGCAAAAACCTCTTTCGGACGTGCGGCTAAGGCGACAATTGAAGACGCGACAAGTTGCAGAAAACGACGACGCGAAAGCATATGTTCTTCTTTCTAGAGAAGCGACTTATAAGGTACTCCTATTCTATAATCTTTTTTGTAACGTTACAGTACTGGTTATATTTCAATTCGATTTGCTTATGTCCTTGCAACCCAATGCGTCTTTACGTTTTAAACGGAATTAGAAAATCACTCATAGCAAAAACGGGCTTTAATCCCAAAGAGATGACTTTGATTATGAATCAAACCAGCAGCCAGGGCATAGCTGCAGTGCAATTGCTACAAGAAAGGCCGCCCTTGGTGGCGGCCTTTCTACTTGCTACTAGTCACGCGTCAGCTTGCGGTGGATACGATGCGGCTGGGCTGCGTCCTCGCCCAGGCGCTCGATACGGTTGGCCTGATAGGCCTCAAAGTTGCCCTCAAACCAATACCAGTTGCCCGGGTTCTCGTCGGTGCCTTCCCACGCCAGGATGTGCGTGGCAACGCGGTCCAGGAACATACGGTCGTGACTAATGACCACCGAGCAGCCCGGGAACTCGAGCAGAGCCGCCTCGAGCGAGGACAGCGTCTCGACGTCGAGGTCGTTTGTGGGCTCGTCGAGGAGCAGTAGGTTGCCGCCCTGCTTGAGCGTGAGCGCCAGGTTCAGACGGTTGCGCTCGCCACCGGAAAGTACGCCAGCGCGCTTCTGCTGGTCCTGGCCCTTAAAGCCAAAGCTCGCCACGTACGCGCGGCTCGGAACCTCGGTCTCGCCGACCATCATGTGGTCCAGGCCATCCGAGACGACCTCCCACAGGTTTTTATCGGGGTCGATGCCGGAACGGTTCTGGTCGACGTAAGAGATCTTGACGGTCTCGCCTACCTCGAGCTCGCCCGAAGTCAGCGGCTCCAGGCCCACGATGGTCTTGAAGAGCGTAGTCTTGCCCACACCGTTGGGGCCGATGACGCCCACGATGCCGTTACGCGGCAGGGTGAAAGAAAGGTCGTCGATGAGCACGCGGCCATCGAACTCCTTGTGCAGATGATGGGCCTCGAGCACCTTGTTGCCCAAACGCGGGCCCACAGGGATGCGGATGTCGGTCCAGTCGAGCTTCTGGCTTGCGCGGGCCTCGGCCTCCATCTCCTCGTAGCGAGCCAAACGGGCCTTGTTCTTGGCCTGACGAGCCTTGGGCGAGCTGCGCACCCACTCGAGCTCGGCCTCCATGCGCTTGGCGAGCTTGGCGTCACGGTTGCCCTGCGCCTCGATACGGGCGGCCTTGGTCTCCAGATACGTGGAGTAGTTGCCCTTGTAGGGATAAAGGTGACCGCGGTCGACCTCGCAGATCCACTCGGCAACATTATCCAGGAAGTAGCGATCGTGCGTGACGGCAAGCACGGCACCCTGGTAGTTGTGCAGGAAATGCTCGAGCCACAGGATCGACTCGGCGTCCAGGTGGTTTGTGGGCTCGTCGAGCAGCAGCAGGTCGGGAGCCTCGAGCAACAGCTTGCACAGGGCCACGCGACGGCGCTCGCCGCCGGAAAGCACGTTAACCGGCATGTCGGAATCGGGCAGCTGCAGAGCGTCCATGGCCTGACCGAGCTTGGAATCGATATCCCAGCCGTCGGCGGCGTCGATCTCGTCCTGGAGCTTGCCCATCTCGGCCATGAGGGCATCCATGTCGCAGTCCGGGTCGCACATCTCCTCGCCGATCTTGTTGAAGCGATCGACCTTGGCGATCATGTCGCCAAATGCCATGCGCACGTTCTCGATGACGGTCTTGTCGTCGTCGAGTGGCGGCTCCTGCTGCAGGATACCCACGGTGTAGCCGGGGGTGAGCCTGGCATCGCCGTTGGAGACCTCCTCAATGCCGGCCATGATCTTGAGCAGGGTCGACTTGCCCATACCGTTGGGGCCCACGACGCCGATCTTGGCACCGGGGTAGAAGCTCAGGGTCACGTCGTCAAGGATTACCTTGTCGCCATGGGCCTTGCGAGCCTGATACATCTGGTAGATAAACTCCGCCATTTGCCTGTTTTATCCTTTCTACCTGCTGTTTCCCTATTCTTGATTCGCTTTAGTGGAAACGAAATAAGGAAATCAGCTCTGAAACGTAACGAAAAAGGGGCATGGTTGCCCACACCCCCTAATACTACCTGGGAAAAGTCCCCCGGAACATACTATGAACTGCGTACGCTAGTTTTCCGCAACCTTAACGAGCGGCTCGCTGCGATTTGCGCCACAGCAGATACGAGTAGACGTAGACGGCTCCGACCGAACCAAACGCCAGAACCGCAATCACCGCGGCGACGACTTCATTCGAAAGCACGCTACCCGCCACGCCCATCGCAATCAGGCCAACACCCAGCACCATAAAGCAGGCACCGCCAAAGCGCTGCGTACGGCGCCAGTTCTCGGGATCGGCAAGCGCCCAAGGCGTCTTGATACCGAGCGTATAGTTCTGCTTCACACGCGGCAAGTAGTTGCCTACGCCGATGAACAGCAAACCGATAGCACCGGAAATCAGCACGTTGACCGAACCGACCGCCGGCACCACGCCCCAGACCGTAAGCTCTCCCAGCCAGCTTACGGCACACATGAACAAGGTAAAGGCGATTACGAAGCCCTGATAGAACTTGCCCGAGGTTCGATATGCCTCACCTTTGGGATCGATGTGCGGCACCACGCGGAACATTGCAAGAAGTGCCAGAGGCAGCACGCCGAGCGCGGAGGCCATCCAGCTAGGGCCCCAACCGTCGACGGCGCCGTTCGCTCCCCAGTGCGTGGGAATCTGCGCAGGCAAGCTCGGCATCACCATGAGGTGCGCTACGACATTGGCGACGCACAGAGCGACCAGCGCAATCCACACGCGCGACGATACCCCCGTGGGGTGAATGCCCTTGTTTTCGTTATTCATCCTTATCACCTTCCGTGTTTGTAAAGCCCATAAACCAGCCAATTAAATCCTGCATGACGGTGGTGTTTAAGCTGTATACGATGTTTTGGCCATGGCGCTCGTCGGTCACCAACCCGGCGTTTTTGAGCGTCGCCAAGTGATGGCTCAACGACGGCTTACTGATATCGAAATGCTCGGCAAGCTCCCCCGCCGTGCAATTGCCCTCGCGCAGCAACTCCAAAATGCGCCGTCGCGTTGGATCGGCAAGCGCCTTAAAACCCTCTCCCGGCATAAGACCTCCTCTCATCATCTCTCATGACGTGCACACTATACTCAGTATTTAGATGTTTGTCTAACTATCTAATCTTGTACTCAAAAAAATAGCCGCCTCCGCGTAATGCGAAGACGGCCACTTCTCACGCTACAAACGTGTTTTAGAGTTGGCCAACCCGCTGCAACGGGTGCCATCTGCTTCAATCTTATGCGAATCCCGATCCCATTTCAACAAACCCCAAGGGCTCAAATGAAATCGCGATAATACCTATAATGACGATAGCTAAAACACGATTCGCTTCCCCATCGGAGGATGTCTATGACCGAAAACGCTACTGCTCTCGTCGAGACGCGCGATACCAAGCTCGAAATCATCATGGGCCGCGAGGCACTCGACAAGCTCGCCGATGCTACGGTACTGGTGCTCGGCTGCGGAGGCGTGGGCTCCAACTGCTGCGAGGCACTCGCCCGCGGCGGCATCGGACATTTCGTCATTCTGGATAAGGACATCATCGCGCCCAGCAATATCAATCGCCAGGCCATCGCCTTTCACAGCACCGTCGGCAAGCGCAAGGTTGACGTGATGGAGGCCATGATCCACGATATCAATCCTGCCGCCACCGTCATCAAGCGAACTGAATACCTGTTGAGCGATAACATCGACGAGTTCTTTGCGAGCGTTTTGGAGCAGACGGACGGCAAGCTCGACTACGTCGTCGACGCCATCGACACCATCTCGGCCAAGCTCACCATTGCCAAATATGCTC
>URKT01000107.1 GCA_900548495.1 uncultured Collinsella sp.
AGATCCACGAGGAACTGCCCGATATGCTGCTGGGCGCCGGCACTGTCCTGACCGTCGAGCAGGTTGAGCAGGCCCGCGCCGCCGGTGCCAAGTTCATCGTCTCCCCGGGTTACAACGAGGACGTCGTGAAGCATTGCATCGACATCGAGCTGCCCGTCCTTCCCGGCACCGTGACCCCCTCCGAGGTCACCGCAGCCGAGAACCTGGGCCTCAAGGTCACCAAGTTCTTCCCCGCGTCCCAGTATGGCGGCCTGAACACCATCAAGGCCCTCGCCGCTCCGTTTGTCGGTCACCGCTTTATGCCTACCGGCGGCGTGAGCACCGCCAACGTCGAGGAGTACTTGAGCTCCTCCGCCATCATCGCCTGCGGTGGCACCTGGATGGTCAAGCCGGCCCTGTTTGCCGACGGCGACTTCTCCAAAGTCGAGCAGATCGCCCGCGAGGCCATGGACGTCGTCAAGAAGGTCCGCGGCTAGGTTTAGCTCTCTATCGTGAAAGGGGGCGTGCCCTAGACCTCGCCCCCTTTCTTTTAAAGCGGCTCGGAAGCGCGCCGTTTCCGTCACGAACAAGAACCAAAACCGTCTTGTATGCTGATAGAACGTGACGGAAGCGACACGCCCCCGAGCCGCTTTGTATAATCGGCTGGCAGTCGCGCTCAACTGAGCCACTTCGGTAAAAGCCGAGCCATCAAAACAGCTGCGGCGCCGTCTGGAGGAATGGACCTTTGCTTCCGGTCTTTTCCTCCAAGCGGCACCGCATCTTTGTGCCCCGGTCACACCCCAACGCAGTTGCGGTGAAATAGGGACTGTTTGCGCCACCTAGGTCACAAAACAGTCCCTATTTCACCGCAACTTATATGGGGATTGATTAGATGAACGAGTCTTTGGACAGCTCAAAATAGTCGGGATGCAAGGCGATAACCGGGCCCTGCTCCTCGGGCATCAGGTGCAAGTGCGTCTCTGCCAGATAGCTCGCCGTATCGGTGTCGCCTTCCTTAATGGCCTCCAAAATCCGACGGTGCTGACGACGAATCGGCTCCCAATCCAAATCCTGCGACACCATACGCAACCAGTTGTATCGCTCAAAATGCGTGTTGATGCTCTTCATCCAATCCCACAACATGTGACGGCCAGCAATCTCAAAACACGTCTCATGGAACAGGTTGTCCAGGTCAAAGAAACGACGCGTTTCGCTATGGTCGAGCGACTCGGACTCGGTAAGAATCTGCTCAAGCCGCTGCTTTTGCTCGGGCGAGGAAGCCGAACAGCATTTAATAAGCACGCTTCTCTCGAGCTTCTCACGCAAGAAACAGGCGTTCTCGGCACGCTCCATGCTGATTTTTGAGACATAGGTGCCGCTTTTGGGACGCGTTTCCACCAGCTCCTGCTCACGCAGGCGCACAAATGACTCGCGAATGGGCGTGCGCCCGATTCCCGTCTCCTTTTCCAGACCAATCGCCGAAAGACGCGTGCCGGGCCTGAGCTCGGCATAGATGATCTTGGAGCGCAATGCGTTGTACGCCTGGTCTTGCAGGCTCTGATAATGCTGGTGCTGTTCCATAAAGCCCTCGGATAAGTCCTCGGTTAGTCGAATACCACCATGCAATACTATCGCATCCCCCGCCCCCTCATAAGTTGCGGTGGAATAGTTCCTGTTCAAGGCCTTCAGCAGCAAAAACAGGAACTATTCCACCGCAACTACAGCCAACGAGTTGTTGCGATTAGGTGAACGTTCACCTTTTTATTGTTTTTCTCTTCGCAAATAAAATCCCGTGCGTATACTTAGGCTCAAACGAAACCGATTTCGTTGAGCGTGGGCAATAGGATGCTAAGACACACCCTACCATCTTGGCATCTTATCGCCCACGCAATGCCATTTGCTTTCTTCCCGTCTCGTTGGACCTTTAGTCCCATTCCGGCACAGCGAGACACTTCCTAGACGACTGACCGTGGGGCCGGCTTTTCTGCTTTTGCAGCAGTGCCTCCGATAACCCTCTTTTGCCGGCCCGGGTCAGCTTTTTCACACAACCGAAAGGACGGGTAGCAACATGCGACCGCTCATCATCATGCATGGCGAGAACATCGACTGGTGCCATACCGTCATCAGAATGCTGATGTATCTTGTGGGCGTTGCAGTACTGGCACTCGGTATGAGTCCCCAGACGGCATCCGGCCTGGGCGTCGCCGCGCTCACGTGCTTTGCCACAACCCTATCCATGCTCACTGGCAAGACGCTCGGCTTTTGGATCACCGCAACCTACGTCGCCTACATCGTGGCGCAATTAGCCATCTTGCGAAGCGAGTTCCAGCCGCGCATCCTGCTCGAGTTGTTCTTCTCAACGCTGATTGGCGGCTTGACCGACCTCTTCATGGCGGTCAACCCACTGCATCCCACGGCACTCCCCACACAGATTGCGACCATGCTGCTCTCCCTCGCTGTCACCGCATTTGGCGTAAGTCTCGTCGTCAACATGGGCGTTGTCCCCAACGCGCCCGACGGCTTGGTGCAAGTCATTGCCGAAAAGCTTAAACGCCGCTTTGGTGACGTAAAAGTCGTGTTTGACTGCTCACATGTCGCCGCCTCGCTCGCGTTGTCGCTGATCTTTATGTACAACCTGGGCGGCTTTGGCGTCACGACCGCCATCTCGGCACTGTTCCTGGGCCATGTCATCAACGTCGCCAACAAGCTGTTCGCCCAGCGCTTTATCCGCGCGGCATTCGGAAAATAGCACCACCGCAAGAACCCGCGAACAGCGCTATACGTTGCTATATCTCACTATACTTTGCTATATCTTGCTATACTTTGCTATATCTTGCTATATCTTGAGCAAAGGTGGCTCACATGCAAACAAACCCTTTTAAGCCCACAGCAGGTAAAACACCTCCCACGATTATCGGCCGCGAAGATGTGCTCGAAGAATTCAATGAGGGCCTCGTCAACGGGCCTGGTGCCCCGGGGCGCCTAATGCGCATAGCCGGCGTCCGTGGAACGGGCAAGACGGTCCTCCTTGACGAGTGCTCACGTTTGGCGCAAAGCCGTGGCTGGACGGTCATAAAAGAGGTCGCAACCGAGGGACTTTGCCAACGCATTCTCGAACAGCTGCAGCCCAAATTCCAGGCCAAACACGCCAGATTTGAGCCCACCGTAGCTGGCATATCCATCGGCAGCATAGACATTGAGCGAATCGGTCCATCGCTACGCGACGCCATGAGACAGACAATATCCAAGAATGAAAATGGCCTGCTCATCACTCTCGACGAGGTTCAAGACGCAGAGCTCGATGAGGTCCGAACGCTCTCCATTGCGATTCAGCAGGTTATCGGCGAAGACCTTGATATAGCCTTTGTTTTTGCTGGGCTGCCTTCGATGATTGAAAGCATCATCAACGGAAAGACACTTGCGTTTTTGCGCCGCGCCCTCCCCTTTGACCTGAAGGCTGTGGCAGTAACCGAAGTGTCGTACTCCCTCGAGGAAACCATTGAAGCGTCTGGCATGGAGTTGCAGCCAGGTATTGCCGGCCAACTTGCCGAGGCAACGCAAGGCTATCCTTTCATGATCCAACTCGTTGGATACTACGCATGGCAGTTGGCAAGACGCGCACATACAACGATTATTGGAGAAGAAGAAGCCGAGCGTGGCATTGCAACGGCACGCGAACGCTTCTGCGCCATGGTGATTGAGCCCGCGCTGCAGCGCATTCCGCCCACGTGCATCGCTTATCTGCTGAGCATGGCGTCTTTGGGGCAGACGAGCTCGACCAGCATGGTTGCCGATGCCCTAAACAAAACGCCTCAACAGGTGAGTTCCGTCCGCAGCCGCCTGTTAAGAGAATCGATTATCGAGGCTCCCTCGTACGGCAAGGTCTCATTTGCCATCCCCTACATGCGCGACTACCTCTACGAGCACAAAGCCGAACTGGAAGTTGAACTGTAGAAACGGCAACTGCCCTGCAAGACGAAAACCGTTTTCGTACGGATTTAAAGCAGACGTAAACGATTTTCGTCTTGATTTGCGTACGGAATTAAGACGTAAATTGCGCTTTCGTACGCTTATTACCAGACGCAAATTGTTTTCGTCCGGCCATGCGTCCCCAATCTAGACGAAAAGAGCCCCGAGCTCAAAAATCGGGGCTCGATGTAAGTTCTAGGGTGTCAGAAGTTACATCAGCCGCTTACGACCGCTCTGTCTATCTCTCCGAGCGGGACGGGCGCCGATGCCCTGATCTCTGCCATGTCGAGGTGCGAGATCAAATCCTTGGCGCGCTCGCCGGAGTGGTATGCCTTGTTCGTCGCCACCTTCCTGTAGAGCTTCTTGAGCTTCGTCTTCCCCTTGTTGCCCGGCGGCATCTCCGTCTCAGGTGGCAGCCCTAGGAAGGACAGGACGCCGGGCAGGTCGCACAGCATCACGTCCTCGATGTCGGCCTTGGCCGCCAGGTCGACGACTCTCTGCGCTGTCGGCGAGATGTTCGGGGTGCTGCTACCGCCCGCTGGTTCGGAAGCTGGCGGGCAGTAGCGGCAGTAGCGGTGTGGCTCGATAGGCCCGAATATCCGTAAGGAAGGTGCTCGCTCTCATATGTGCTGATATGCCTCGCCTCGCGAACCTTGGGATGCTTCCTGAGGTAATCCCTCAATTCGAGCCACTCTTTATGCTCATAACGCTTCGAAATCGTTTCCCCGTCGACAGTTTCCTTCACATAATGGTATGTTCGAACGCCTTCGAACTTGCCGAACCCGTTCTCGACGCTGAAGTTTCTGAACCAGCGCGAAAACCCATTCAGGTCCATGAAGTTGACTTGGGGATGCCTGTCTTTCGTTCGTTCAAATGAGTGGACGAGCGGAGTGCCTTTGACTTGTTCCAGGCCGAAGGCTTCCATTTCGCGAGCCTGCTCCTTTTTCCAGAATTCGAGATACGACGTCAGCGTCTCGCTTATCGAGATCCTCCGCACGCTTTTCTTGCTTTTGGGCGAGCGAACGCTTCGATCGGCCGCGAACTGCTGCTCAATGAGGATGCTTCTGTTCTCGACGGAGACATCGGACCACGTCATCCCGAGGGCTTCTGCCCTTCTCATGTCGGTGTCGAGCATGAGCATCACGCATGTGATGTGCGCGTCCGGTTCTCGATTGAGTAGGATGTCGAGTAGGCGAGCGGCGTGATGGTTCCTTCGCGGTTGTCGTGGAACTTTTTTGCGTACGAGCCGACGGTGTCCCTCGATTTTTGGACGTAGGTGCCGCTGTTGAGTTCTGCCTTGTAGGCTTCGAGTGCGGCGTCGACCTCTCGGCTTTTGGTGGTATGTATGGTCTGCCACGGCGAATAGCGGTATTTGCCCGTGACCGGATCCTTGCCGAGGCTGTGACGGTAGCGCCACGTGTATTTGTCGCGGCGTTGCTTCGTTCCTTTGCCTATGACGAGAGGTCGGTCGTTCATCGTGTTCCTTGCCTGAAGTGCCTGAGAATCGCGCTCGGTTGCGCGGAATGGCGC
>URKT01000108.1 GCA_900548495.1 uncultured Collinsella sp.
ATCTACACTCTCTCCGTCGTCGGCAGCGTCAGATGTGTATAAGAGACAGATGCGGACCCCGGCTCAATACCGTGACGATATGTCAGTTAAGTTCTACACGTAGAACAGGATGTCGTCGTAGGTCGGGACCGGCCAGTAGTCGGCGGCCACGATCTCCTCCATGGCATCCACGGCGGCGCGCAGCGTATCCATAGCGGGAACGACCTCGTGTGCATACACGTTGGCCTGCTCCTGGCCATCGAGGGCCTCGGCCTTCTGATGCACGGCGTCGAGCGCCTTGATGGAGTCGTTGATGGTGGTGATGCCGTTGCAGAGCTTGTTGAGCGTGTTCTGCTCGCACTGCATGGCGGCCTCGGCACCGGCGGCACGAATAGTCTCAAGGCCCTTAGCGACCTTGGTGGCATAGGCGGTAATGACCGGGCGATAGGTACGACGCGCCTCGCGAACCATCGTGGTGGCCTCGATGTTCATGAGCTTGTTGTACTTCTCGAGCTTGCAGTCGTAGCGGCACTGAGCCTCGGCCTTGGTCAGGACACCCGTCTCCTCAAAGAGCGCAATGGCCTTATCGGAAACAAAGGCGGGCAGGGCGTCGGCCGTGGTCTTGTTGTTGGCAAGGCCGCGCTTCTCGGCCTCGACGGGCCACTCGTCGGAGTAGCCGTCACCGGAGAACAGGATGCGCTGGTGGTCGGTCAGGACCTTCTTGCAGTACTCGAGCGCAGCGTCCTGGAACTCATCCTCGGGCGTACCCTCAAGCGCGTCGGCGAAGGACTTGAGCGACTTGGCCACGGCGGCATCGAGCACCAAGTTGGAGTCGGAGACGTTCTGCTCGGAGCCGCAGGCACGAAACTCGAACTTGTTGCCGGTGAAGGCAAACGGGGAGGTGCGGTTGCGGTCGGTGTTGTCCTGCATCAGCTTGGGCAGGGTATCGGCGCCCAGGTCGAGCACGCCGCGCGTGGCATGGACGGAAGCCTTGCCATCGATGATCTTCTCGACGACCTCGGTAAGCTGGTCGCCCAGGAAGATGGACATAATCGCCGGAGGAGCCTCGTTGGCGCCCAGACGGTGGTCGTTGCCGGCCGAGGCAACGGAGGCACGCAGGAGCTCCTGATAGTTATCGACGGCCTCGATCACCGCGGTGAGGAAGACGATGAACTGCAGGTTGTCGAGCGGGGTGTCGCCCGGATCGAGCAGATTCTCGGACTCGGTGCCAAGCGACCAGTTGTTGTGCTTGCCCGAACCGTTAATGCCCTCGAAGGGCTTCTCGTGCAGCAGGCAGACCAAGTCGTGGCGGGAGGCGATGAGCTTCATCTTCTCCATCATGACCAGATTCTGGTCGATGGCCTCGTTGACCTCGCCATAGACCGGTGCAAGCTCATGCTGGCAGGGAGCAACCTCGTTGTGCTTGGTCTTGGCGGGAATGCCAAGCGCCCACAGCTCATCGTCCAGATCCTTCATATAGGCCGAGACGGTGGGACGGATAGCGCCAAAGTAGTGCTCCTCGAGCTCCTGGCCCTTGCAGGGAGCAGCACCAAAGAGGGTGCGGCCGGTGATGACCAGGTCCTTGCGCTTGCGATAGGCGTCCTTCTTGATCAGGAAGTACTCCTGCTCGTCGCCCACGGAAGGAACGACCTTCTTGGGGGTCTTGCCAAACAGCGCCAAAACGCGCTTGGACTCACGCGAGAGCGCGGTCATGGAGCGCAGCAGCGGGGTCTTCTTGTCCAGGGCCTCGCCCGTGTAGGAGCAGAAAGCCGTGGGGATGCACAGGACATCGTCCTTGATAAAGGCGGGGCTGGTGGGATCCCAAGCGGTGTAGCCACGGGCCTCGAAGGTAGCGCGCAGGCCGCCGTTGGGGAAGCTGGAGGCGTCCGGCTCGCCCTGGATGAGGTTCTTGCCCGTAAACTTGGTAATGGCGGTGCCGTCGTGGTTGGGCTCCAGGAAGCTATCGTGCTTCTCGGAAGTAATGCCCGAAAGCGGCTGGAACCAGTGCGCGTAGTGCGTCGCGCCCTTGGAGATGGCCCAGACCTTCATGGCATGGGCAACGGCGTTGGCCACGTCCAGGTCGAGCGGCTCACCGCCCTCGAGGGTTGCAGCAAGGCGCTTCC
The DNA here is from genome assembly GCA_900548495.1 of uncultured Collinsella sp. Lineage (GTDB taxonomy): Bacteria > Actinomycetota > Coriobacteriia > Coriobacteriales > Coriobacteriaceae > Collinsella. Next base: position 2,103 of record URKT01000108.1, read on the forward strand.
AAATGTCCTTGGGGAGGTAATCCTTCATGACTTCCTCAGAGAACACCATGGTCCCGAAGCGGTCAGTAAGTTCGGCCATACGGAACTCCCTTCGTATCGGCACCGCGTGAGAAGCGGTGTTGATTACTAACGAACGAGTCATAGCTTAGACTCGCCGTGTTTCCGCGACATTACCGTTATGTTGCCGTCGCGAAACCAATCAATGAGGTTACCCTATCGAGGCGGCGTTGCCACCCTCAACAGCCAATCAACTGCATAAATTGCAGACCTCTCCCCATGATTTAAGGGTAGTCAATTTGGGACGGGGCTTTCTTAACTGGTATTTCGCATCAAATACCATTCAATATAGCCCCATCTTAGATTGACTACCCTGTTATAGGAAATGCCGATAGCGAAGCATTTTCGATTGGTATCCCCAAATAGCGAGAGAAACTCCACCTTAGCGCAGTGGTGCTGTAGAATCCTTGCAACAAAACATCGCACCCAGGCATCTAAAGGAGCACGATATGCGCGTCGACGAGGTTTTTAAGCAGGCAGCATCCCAGGGCACCGCGCCCGTTTCGTTTGAGATGTTCCCGCCCAAGGGCGAGCTGACCCTCGATACGGCTCGCGAAGTGGCAGGCAATCTGTGCAAGCTTTCGCCGAGCTTTGTCTCGGTCACCTGCTCGGCCGGCGGCTCGGGCAACGGTGCCACCACCGCCCCCATCGCGCATATGATTACGAGCGAATTCGATACGCCCTCGGTAGCGCACCTCACCTGCGTGGGCCGCACCCACGCCGACATCGCCGCCAAGATTGACGAGTATCGCTCGGCCGGTGTGGAAAACGTGCTAGCCCTGCGCGGCGACCTGCCCGCTGGCGCGACTGAGGATGACAAGCCCGCCTCGGACTACGCTTACGCCCGCGACCTTATCCCCGAGCTCGTCGGCGCCGGCTTTTGCGTGGGCGCCGCAGCCTACCCCGAGGGCCACATTGCCTGCGAGGATCTCAACCTCTCGGTCGAGCATCTCAAGCAAAAACAGGACGCCGGCGCGAGCTTCTTTGTGACGCAGCTCTTTTTTGATAACGAGTGCTTCTACCGTTTTCGCGAGCTTGCCGACAAGGCCGGCATCACCGTGCCCATTACCGCGGGCATCATGCCGTTTATGGGCAAGTCGCAGATCAGCCGCATGGTCTTTATGTGCGGCGCGTCGCTGCCCTCCCCCGTCATCAAGATTCTCGCCAAGTACGAGAACGACCCCGAGAGCCTGCAGGCAGCCGGTGTAGATTATGCCGCCCATCAGCTTTGCGACCTCAAGGAGCACGGTGTCGACGGTCTGCACCTGTACACTATGAACCGTCCTGCGATCGCCGCAACCATTATGGAGCGCCTGGGGTAATGGATAAACCGCACGTCGATACAACCGTTGTTGAAGTGCCGGCCGACCTTGCGTCGCCGGCGCTTTACCGTATCGACGCTGCGCACCATCCCCGTGTCGACCGTGCCGAGATGCTGCGCTACCTGGGCTACGGCGGCCAGCAGATTGAGCCAGAGCTGTCGCAGCGTATTGAGCTTGTCGTTGAGCGTCTGGAGCTGGACATTGAGCCCCGCGGCGTGCGCCGCATATTTGCCATCGATGCCACGGGAGTCGATGAACAGGGCGATCCTTGCATTCGCTTGGTCGGCACCAACGTTGAGCTGCGCGGTCGCGATATCTATCGCCACCTCAAAGACGCCCGCTTTGCCGCACTCATGGCATGCACCCTCGGCATGGACGCCGAGCGTCGTCTGCGCACCACGGGAGCCCAGCAGCCCCTGGAGGGAGCCGTGCTCGACGCCGCATGCTCTGCCTATGTAGAAGCCGCCGTCGAGCAGATGGACCAGCAGGTCAAGGCTGCGGCCGCCGCACACGGACTCGCCGGTAACTGGCGCTTTAGTCCCGGCTACGGCGACTGCCCGCTTACGGCCCAGCGCTCAATCGTGGCTGCGCTCAACGCTACGCGGCTCATCGGGCTTACCGTCACGCCTACCAGCCTGCTCATGCCCACCAAGAGCGTGACCGCGGTGATCGGTCTGTTTGACGGCGAGGTCCACGACGCCCAGAGCCGCCCCACCTGCAATATCTGCCGCATGCGCGAGCACTGCCGCTTCCGCGCCGCCCACACCACCTGCTATTCCAGCCATTAGGAGCCCTCGATGTTTACTCCGCTTATCACTCATGATCTGGACGGCGCCGCGCTGGCGGCGCCCGTTGATGCCGCACGCCGCAATGGCGCTGTATACAAGACGCGCACAATCGACGACCTTCGCATTAAGGACGATCGCCTGCGCGCCGCCATCGAGGGCACGGGGCACCTGCTGTTCGACGGCGGCATGGGCACCATGCTGCAGGCGGCCGGCATGAAAGCCGGCGCCCTGCCCGAGCTGCTCAACTTTGAGGAGCCTCAGGTCATTACCGACATTCAGCGCCAATACGTCGAGGCTGGCTGCGACGTGATCACCGCCAACACCTTTGGTGCCAACGCCCACAAGCTCGACGGCGCCGCCACCGTGGCAGATGTCTTTGCCGCCGCTGTCGCCTGCGCCCGCGCGGCCGGTGCCCACTACGTCGCCGGCGATATCGGCCCCATCGGCGCGCTGCTTCGTCCCCTGGGTACCCTCAGCTTCGACGAGGCCTATGACCTCTTTGCCGAGGAAGTGCGCGCCGGCGTCGCCGCGGGTGTGGACCTCTTTATTATCGAGACTATGACCGACCTGGCCGAGATCAAGGCGGCGGTCCTCGCCTGCCGCGAGAACTCCGACCTGCCCGTCTTTGCCACCATGACCTTTGAGGAAGACGGACGCACCTTCCTGGGCACGAGCCCCGAGGTCGCCGCCATCACGCTCGACGCCATCGGCGCCGACGTTTTGGGCATCAACTGCAGCCAGGGCCCGGCTGAGCTCCGAGGACTCGCCGCACGTATGCTCACCGTTACGGACAAGCCCGTTATGGTGCAGGCCAACGCAGGACTCCCCCACGTGGTCGACGACGGTAACACCGTCTTTGACATCCAGGCCCCCGAATACGCCAAAGCCGTCGACGGCATGATCGAGGACGGCGTAAGCGTTGTGGGCGGCTGCTGCGGAACCACGCCGGCGCACATGGCCGCCCTGCGCACGCTTATCGACAATCACACGCCCAGCCCGCGCCACCGCAAGCCCAGCATGTCGGTCACGAGCGCTCAGACGGTCGTGGACCTTCCCTGTGACGGTCACAAGATTGCCGTCATCGGCGAGCGCATCAATCCCACCGGCAAAAAGCGCCTGCAGCAGGCCCTGCGCGACGGCGACCTGGACTACG
>URKT01000109.1 GCA_900548495.1 uncultured Collinsella sp.
TCTTTGTTTCGATTTCAAAAAGCCCGGTCAGCAGCCGCAGAAGCTACCGACCGGGCAAGCCGTAGGCAATATGGTTGCTGTCGAGCAGCTGCTCAGCTTAGCCCAGCAGGCTTAAGCCCACGGAGACAAACGCCAGGATAACGCCGACGATGGACTCGCCGCCGAGCAGGCCGCTGGCGACAACCAGGCCCTGTTCCTGGAAGGCGGCGTCCTTGGCAGCCCTCTCCTCGTCAGAAAGACCAGCGGTGGCGTCGCGGTGGGCGGACCACTTGTCGTAGGCGAGCTTGACGCAGGAGCCCAGGAATGCCGTGAGTGACATGTAGAACGGGAGGTACACGCCCAGGCCGATCATCATGGCCGGAATGCCGAGCCAGTACATGACGATGCCGGCGATAAAGCCGCCAACGAACCACGGCACGCTCGGGATGCCCGAGACCATGGTAGCGACGACGCTTGCCTGCGTGGCAACAAAGCTCTTGTCGGGGCCAAAGGCGTCCGGGCCATAGGCGGTGACGAGCGCGACCATGACGGCTGCGGCGACCAGGGCGCCCACGATGCCGCCGATGGCCTGCCCGACCCACTGCGCACGCGGGTTGGTGCCCAGCACGGCGCCGGCCTTAAAGTCGTTCATGACGTCGCCCGCAAGGCCGCACGCCACGGCTACGATGCCGGCGATAAAGAACAGCTTGACCTGAGCGATCTGTGCGAAGGCAGCCACGATGAGCATGACGATGAGGCCAAAGATCTCCATGGGGTCGATGCCCGTCTGGCCGCAGCTCTGTGCGCTCATGATGGTGGTGACAAAGGTGAACAGCGTCACGATGACGGCCGGAACGGGACCAAGGTCAAGCACGATGGCGATGATCACGGCGATGGCGGCAGCGCCCAGGCCGATGATGCCGGCGTCGAGCTTAAGGGAGCCCGAGATGAGCGACTGCTCGTCGGTGTCGGTGGAGCTGTCGGCGGCAAGACCGCGGACGATGCCGGCGACCTGCGGCAGGATGTCCTTGAGGACGACGGCGACGCCAAAGCCCATCATGAGGCCCATGCCCAGGGACTTGACGATGCCCTGCGCAGTCACAACGTCAAACAGACCGGCAGCGGTGCCGCCCACGATGATGCCAAAGTTGCCCAGCAGCGCGCCGGCAAACCAGAAGGCGACGGGGGCGAAGCCCACCAAAAAGCCGATGGACAGCAACATGGGCGAGTTGTAGATGGCAAAGGTCACGCCGGGGATATTGAGCGTGCACAGCATGCTGGGCACCACGCCCAGGGCGTCGCGCAGCACGCTATAGATGCCTGCGATGGCCATGGAACCAAAGAGCTGCTTGCCGGTTTTGCCGCCAGCCTCGGTCGCGCGCAAGGTCTGAGCTGCGGCGTTGCCGGTGGGGAACTCAAGCGCGGCGTCCACGATAAAGTGACGGTGGATGAGTGCGGTGGCCAGCAGGCCCAGGATAGTGCCGGCGAGTGCCACGATAAACATGTCGAGCCAGCTAATCTGGTCGGCATAGCCCAGCATCCAGGCGCCCGGGATGGTAAACGCCAGACCGCCGGCGACCATGGCGCCCGCGGACATGATGGTGTGGGTGACGTTTGCCTCGTTGAGGCTGGCGTTGCCCATGAGCTTAAGGAAGAACAGCGAGATGACGGCAGCGAAGACGATCGGCCAGGGGAGTGCGCCCATCTTGAGGGCGGTGTAGGCCGAGCTTGCCGTGATGATCACGCAGCCAAGGACGCCGATGACGACGCCGCGCAGCGTGAGTTGCCCGCGCATCGAAGCGCGGTTCGAGGGATTGCTCATATAGAACTCCTTTGCGTATATCCGCTTCCCCCGGGAGCGCCGCTACGGATACGGCGCGGGAAGTCGGGTTACCAAGGGCCGCCGCGTGAGCTCGCGCACGACCGCGCACCAGTATAGCCGCAAGCTAGTCATTTTGGGATGACTGGTTTAGGTAGGCGATATACTGCTGGGCAGACGAAAGGAGCGCCGACGATGCTTAATGGGTGCGCATATATATTGACGGTCGACGTGGGCAACACGTTCATTCGCTTTGGCCTGTTTGCAGAGGATTCGGCCGCGGCGCAGGAATGTCCGCTTGCGACGTGCGAGATCACCACGCCGTCGAGCATCACAGCAGACGAGGCGCGCATGCGTCTCGTGCAGGTCATGGCCGCACTGGCGGCCGATGCGGGCATGCCCGGCACGCTCGTGCCCACGGCGGCCGTGCTGAGCTGCGTGGTGCCGGCGCTCGAGCGCCCCTGGAAGGCGGCGCTTTCCCGTACCTGTACGGGACGTGTGCTCACCGTGGGGCCGGGCCTCAAGACCGGCATGCCCGTGCACTACGACGACCCGGCCGAGATCGGTCCCGACCGCATCGCCGATGCCGTGGCGGCTCTTGCCGTCTACGGCTCTCCCTGTATCGTGATCGACTTGGGTACGACGACCAATATCGAGGTCATCGACGCGCACGGTACCTTTGTGGGCGGCGTCATCGCGCCGGGTCTGGCGCTTGGCGCCCGATCGCTTTCGGCTGCTGCGGCGCGCCTGCCGCAGGTTGAGCCTTCGGCACCCACGCATGTGATCGGCCGCAACACGCGCGAGGCCATGCGCTCGGGCGTGGTCTTGGGCGAGGTGGCCCGCATCGACGGCATGCTCGACATGGTGCTAGCCGAGATGCGCGCGACCAAGGCCGCGGGGGAGGGCGACGTGCCCATCGTCATTACCGGCGACGACGCTGAGGCACTCGCGTCGCTGGTCGGTCACAGCCTGACGGTCGACGACGCGCTGACGTTGCGAGGACTCGCCGAGCTCTACCGCATCAACCAAAAGCCCCGCCGCGTGTAAAAGTGAGGGCGCCGGTGGGACAAACGCCTCCACCTTTCACCTGCTACAATGGGTCAAACTATTGCGATTACGGAGGTGTCTGTCATGTCGGACGATCTTCATCAAACTTCGTCAGGCAAGCGCCTGGACGTCATTAGCTGGGACGAGTTCTTTATGAGCGTGGCCATCGCCGCGCAGCGCCGCAGCAAGGACCCCAACACGCAGGTGGGTGCGTGCATCGCCAACACCAACCACCGCATCCTTTCGGTGGGCTACAACGGTACACCCTCGGCGCTCAACGACGACTTTTTTCCGTGGGGTACGAGCGACGACCCGCTGCAGGACAAGCACAACTACGTGGTCCATGCCGAGGCCAACGCCGTGCTCAACTACCGTGGCTCGCTCAAGGACCTCGAGGGTTCCACGGTCTACGTCACGCTGTTCCCGTGCCATGACTGCGCCAAGATTTTGGCTCAGGTGGGCGTGGGCGAGGTCGTCTACCTGGACAACAAGTACGCCGACACCGATGACGGCCGTATCAGCCGCCGCATTCTCGACTCCTGTGGCATCAGCTACCGCCAGGTTATCGTCGATGTCCAGATTGGTACCGGGGGACAGGCTCAGCAGTAGCGCGTGGCAACGCCAGTTGGCAACAAAACGCAGCTAAAAGAGCCCCGTCCCAAATTGACTGCTCGTGAAAGTCGCGTCTGCGCGCATGGACGGCTCGTGAGCGGGTACACGGCTGTAGTAACATAGCTTCTGTCCGCGGGCACGCCCGCGTTATTGTGAGAAAGGAGCCCCTGTGGCTGTTAACGAAGAGCTGCTTAAGAAGGTTCTTGAGGAGATCCGCCCCAACCTGCAGGCTGACGGCGGCGATATGGAGTATGTGGGCGTCGACGACGAGGGTGTCGTCAAGCTGGAGCTGCAGGGCGCCTGCGCCGGCTGCCCTATGAGCGCACTGACCCTGTCCATGGGTATCGAGCGTATCCTCAAGGAGCATGTGCCCGGCGTTACCCGTGTCGAGCAGGTCAATGCCTCCGGCGAGACCGACGACCTGTACGACGAGTACGCGCCGTTCTAAGATGCGAAAGCTGCGGACGGCATACTCCGCATAAACGTTACGCCCAAATATGCGGCTGCGAGCGCAAGGCCCGCGGCCGCATTTGTATGTAGGGAGTAGGAGGGTCGACATGCTCAACGACTTCTACCATATGCTTGATCCCGTCGCCATCTCGGCGGGGCCCATCACCATCTACTGGTACGGCCTGGCCTACGTGGTCGGCGCCCTGCTCACGGCGGTCGTCATGTACCGCACGCAGCGTCGCTGGGGTTTTAACATCACGATTGATGACCTGACGAGTGTCGTGGTCGGCGTGGTCTTTGGCCTCATTATCGGTGCGCGCCTGTTCTACGTCATCTTTTACGGCGACGGCTACTACTGGGCGCATCCGCTCGAGATCTTTGCCACCAACGAGGGCGGCATGAGCTTCCATGGCGGCCTGGTGGGCGGCATCATCGGCGGCGTGCTCGTGTGCCGCATGTACAAGCTCGACGCCTGGACCATCGCCGACCTTGCCGTTATCGGTGCTCCGCTGGCCTTATGTCTGGGACGCTGCGCCAACTTTGTCAACGGCGAGCTGTGGGGCAAGCCGACCGATCTGCCCTGGGGCGTGGTCTTCGGTGGCACCGCGGGCGATATGCCGCGTCACCCCTCCCAGCTTTATGAGGCATTTCTTGAGGGCATCGTGCTCTTTTGCATTCTGCAGGTGCTCAGCCGCAAAAAGCCGCTACTGCCCCAAGGCACGTTTATGGGCGTGTTTGTGATGGGTTACGGCATCGTTCGCTTTTTGATTGAGTTTGTGCGTGTGCCCGATGCGCAGCTGGGCTATCTGCTGGGCGGCGTTATCACCATGGGCCAGTTGCTGAGCCTGCCGCTCGTGATCGCCGGCCTGGCGCTCATCATCTTTGCTCGTCGCCGCAACCAGCCCCAGCGCGTCTACCTGGACGCCTAACCACCAAAACCACCACAAAGGGGACAGGCGCCTTTGTGGTGGCCTCAGGCGATTTGGGCGAATTGATACCGAAAATCTGCGCGCAAATTCAAATATGGTTGTCTGAGCATTACGCTTCTAACCGCCGATGGGTTAAAGATATTCTCATCAGTTTGGTAGGATATTCCTTCCGGTTGATGACCTACTGCTCACGGTCGATTTTCGACCGTGAGCGGGATGTTTGCTATTGAGCAAAAATTTGTGCAAATAAATCTAATGCCATTAAAAAATGATGTGCAACTAAATTACCAGTAGAAACAAAAATAGATAGCGAATAAACGAAGGTAAATCTGAGCAAATGTCAAGAGAATTGAGGATCCGCTACAAAAATGTCGGTTTTGTTGCTCAGATGTCTAAACAATCGTTGCAATATGTACACTAAACGTGCGCAATTACAGATTGCGCAGATACGTTTGATAGGGAAAGAGCAAGATCGCGGTCTCTTGGGGAGGAGACATCGATGAAAGCGAATTCAG
>URKT01000110.1 GCA_900548495.1 uncultured Collinsella sp.
ATTGGTCAATCTCGGCCGACTATATTTGGCTAAATTATTCCGGCGCTAACACCAGGGTAAATGATGACAAGTGTAGTGCTACCCAACTGGCAGAGATAACAAAAAGGCGATGCAGATGCACGTAGCATTCAGGCGGTTCGGACTCGGTGCCTTCACGCCATCGCAACGCTTTCAGATATAGTTCTCGTTCTCTTACTAAAGGAAACTTTAGTCTACGTCATCTTGTCGAGACAGAGGTGAAGCGAAGTGTTGTCGCGACGTATCTTATTCCAGATGGCTCAGTATCAGCGTGAGAATCGCACCAAAGTGTACTTACGATTCTCGTGTCCCACGGACAACATGAGCTGAGCATTGAGGTTCCACCCTTTGCTGCAACTACACGGGGTTGGACGGCAATGAATATGCCGGGCCGCATACCACGCGCAGCGGGGGTCCATGTCCCAGTATGTTGCCTACAGCAGCCTCGATGTCCACGCACACATCATCTCTGCCTTCGCGTTCAATCCATTTGCCGGAGAGTGCGAGGGTTGCCAGGCCGTAGAATTCGAGCCGAACAAATGAAATGCGGTATCAGCGCATAGGATTAAACTGACGATTGCTTTGCACTGAGAATACGCTTGGAAAGCCGCTATGGGTGGCGGCCCGGGTTAAATAGAGAAGCCCGTCCGATCACTTTCATGTGGCGAACGGTCGGGCTTCTTATTCCACTTGCCAATGCTCGGCTCATATTGGAAGAAAGCTACGCTAATGTTTGCGTGACACTCCTATTTTCTCCGAAGAAAGAGTCGGATAATGAAGAATAGAATTAAAAAAGGTGCCAGATATAACGCAAGTATAAAGGCTAATCCAACGAGACCTTGCAATAATGGCATAACTCCTCCCAGACACGAGATTTTGGTATTTGTTCCCATCTTATTCTGAATTGGACCAAATAGTTCCTAGCCACAAAACTACTCGTCAACTGGATCGCACCAATCTGCTGGCAAAACACAGCTTGATTCTTTATCGACATAGCACCAATCCGCAACAGGGCACTCGGCGATGTCGTAAAAATTGCATATATCAACTCCAAGACAACAAGGCTCAACGGGAGGATGTTCATTTGAACCAACAGGATGGATATGCTTCATAACAGCTCTTCACCTTAATCCAATTAGAGACTACGTTTGATCAATGCCACAGTGATCTACAACGCAGATGCTGCCGCCATCCATGTCATAGTCGCAGTAATCGTATGCACCACAGCCATCTGCTTTATCATAAACAGTACAGATGTCAGTAATGCCCAAGAGGCAGTCAAAAGACATCGGCTTCACGCCTGCCTCGTCGCCACTTCCTGGATTAATCGGATGAATATGCTTCACGACTACCTCCCTTTGAGTGCAGAAAAACCTCAATATTGTGTATAACAAACCAAGATGTCTAGTTCACCATATTTCTAGAATGGTTTCGGCGAACGTAGCAATAAGCTTCGCAGACGGTAATCAGAAGAACGAACACCTCCACAATGGTGACAGCAATGCGCTGAACCGCTTATTCCGATACAGTAGCTTCTCGTTGATTTTTCTCCTGCGAAGATGAGTGGCGGGAAATAAGGTCAAAAGCCATCTCGTAGCACATTTTTCTATATTCACATGATGCAGGGTGTAGACTCTTGGGCAAGTAGCCGTGCTCGTCTGCAGCCTCCCAGCTACAGCCCCCACCACAGAAAGACCGAGCCCAACAGTCCGTACAGTCAATTCTTTTTTCGACACCCTGACTCCAGTTTTCAATATACCTAGTTTCGTCAATTCCGGTGACGATGTTGCCCATTTTGAATCGCATCATCCCGACAAACCTGTGACAGGGGTATACGTCCCCTTCGGGAGTCACGGAAATAAAACGCCTGCCAGCCCCGCATCCGACAAAGGCGATCCTGTTGCTCATAATCAAATCAACTGCAGTTTTCAATGTTCTAAACAAGGGCTTTTCCCCTTGATCAATCTGTTTGAGATATTGATCCGCCAAATCTATTAGGCCCGCCCTGATTTTGTTTAATGAGTGTTCGTCGAGTTTGATATTCTCATCGAATGAGCTCACGGGCGAGAAGTAAATCCTTCTGAAGCCCATCTCTTTAAACTGAAAATAGTCTTCAACAAGGTTACAGTTATAATTTGTTAAGGTCGTTCTTGCGCCGAAGGGGAACGACTCGGAAAAACGACGAACGTTTTTGTCGATATCGGAGAAAGAGCCGCCTCCCGTCTTGTACGGGCGCGATGCATCGTGCTTGCATCCTGTACCATCGAGACTAATCAGAACAGAAAACCCGTGCTCCTTGAAAGAATTCACAGCAGTGTCATTCAAAAGCGTTCCGTTGGTCGTAATAGAATAGGTAAAGTTTCTATTGGGGTATATTCTTTTTGAATAGTCGACCGTTTTCCATATCAGCGGCTCGTTAATCATGGGTTCCCCACCAAAAAAGACGATCGCAAGCGTTTCGTTTTCCGATGAACTTGCGACGAGGTAGTCGACCGCCTTGAAGGCTATCTCGTCTGTCATCAGCAGAGGAGACGTTCCATAATCTCCTTTACCGGCAAAACAGTAACTACAACCAAGGTTGCATGCATGTGAAACGTGGAGTTCGATGGATCTAAGTTTTCGAGGCGTGTCTTTTGTTAAGAAAGTCCGCTCAGACAATCGTTGATACTCATCAATGTCGTCTTCAAGTTCTGCTATGGTCGTTTGGTCGTAGCCTTTCGCAGCAAGTGACTTTGTTAGCAACTTCGAGTTGACCGTTCTTCCCGATGCTTCAAATATGCGAAGCGCATCTTCTGATGCTTGGTCAACCTGAAAGCAATTGCGAGTGACCTCATCGAAGCAGTAACGACGATCACTTACTGAGAAAAAATGCATACGTTCCTCAATTTCATGCTGGACTGGCACTAACCTTGTTTATTGTTGCGCAGCTATAAAAAACCACCAGCGGGGATTCGGTGTGCGGCCCAATCGGACTCCCAAAAGGTTCTATTTGAGACTGGCAAGCTTTGTGTTGTTGGCACTTCGACAGCGCTCTTTATTCCAACATGGAGCCTCGCAGTTTGAGTCGACTTGCCTCTGGAAGGTCCGATCTTAACTTGATTTAGGATGAAAACAGATTACAGGCGCGCTCCTCTAGAAAGAAAGGAAACCAATCGCCGCCTTTCACCAGGAAAGTTTTTATAGCCCACCTCGAGCAAAATGAAAGATGCGAGAGCGATTGGGGAACAACGCGAATCTCCCCTTTTGGGTGGGAGCGAGCCTTCAGCCACCGGCGAACGACTCGCCCTGGTCAGAATCTGGAAGTGGTGCCGGGCCGCTTGGGCCTCCCCGGTGACTTCGTGGGGCTTACCTGCCTGACGTCGAGGAGTACATCCGCAAGATTCGTTCCCTATGCCGTTTGCTCTCACGCCCGCCTTAGTTCCAAGTCGGGCGAGCCGCCGCGCTCATGCGACCCGTGGCGGCGACACGTCGACGCCGCGCTCGCTGAGCACATCTTCGGTCGCGGGCGAGCACGAGGTCGCGCCGGCGCATCCGCCGGGACTGCTGTGCGTGCAAAACGGCTACGTGGTGAGCGTCCCGCGCTGGATTCAGCCGAGTGAGGAAGGCGTTGAGATCGGCGCGCTGGCAACGGGGGAGGGCGGCATCACCGACGACGTCTCGGCCCGCCATGCCCATATCTGGTGCGACGAGTCTGGCGCATGGTTTGTCGAGGACCTGTCGTCCACTAACGGCACCGTGGTGGTAAACGGGGCCACGAGTGTGTGTATTCAAGTAGAGCCCGGCCGCTCCGCCCAGCTCAACCCCGGCGACGAGCTCAAACTCGGCGAATCCACCACCTACGCCATCCTGCTCGGCGCCCTCTAGCCGGCAGTTAGGGACGTTCCTTTCCTGCCGGTACTTGGGGACACTCCTTGGCGCGTCAGAGCCAGTCGTCCGGGGATGGAGGGACCATTCTGGCCTTTGGCGGTCACCCGAGGTAAACCTTTACCGCCCGCCTATATTTGTCGAAATTACACTTAACGGCGGGGTACAATAAACCCGCATGCGGATTTCCGTTGCGGGCGCTTCCCATCGCCGGGGCGTGCCCGGGAGCATCCGGCATGCGGCCTTTGCGGCGCTCGGTCATGTGCAAGACGGGCGGTCGGGTCTGTGGGGCGCATCAGCTGCCCCTCGCCTCGGCATGTCTTCTCTCCACGCCACGTACCTGCTGCTGAGCCTGCCTGCCAGATGATTGGAAGCAACAGCGTAAATCCCATCACGCCAACATCCCGGCGATCGCCGGGGCCTGTATACCTATATGAGAGGAGAGGGGTATATGGCGCGTAAGTTTAAGTCTATGGACGGCAACGAGGCGGCCGCATATGTTTCGTATGCGTACACCGAGGTAGCGGGAATCTATCCCATTACGCCGTCCAGCCCGATGGCCGACCATGTCGACCAGTGGGCGGCCCAGGGTCGCAAGAACATCTTCGGCACCCCGGTCAAGGTCGTCGAGATGGAGTCCGAGGCGGGTGCAGCCGGTACCGTTCACGGTTCGCTGGGCGCCGGCGCTCTGACGACCACCTACACGGCTTCTCAGGGCCTGCTCCTGATGATCCCGAACATGTACAAGATCGCGGGCGAGCAGCTCCCGGGCGTCTTCCACGTCTCCGCGCGTTGCGTCGCTTCCCACGCCCTGAACATCTTTGGCGATCACTCCGACGTCATGGCCTGCCGTCAGACCGGCTTCGCCATGCTCGCCGAGGGCAACGTCCAGGAGGTCATGGACCTCTCGCCGGTGGCTCACCTTGCCGCCATCGAGGGCAAGACTCCGTTCCTTAACTTCTTCGACGGCTTCCGCACCAGCCACGAGATCCAGAAGGTCGCCATGTGGGACTACAAGGATCTGGCCGAGATGTGCGACATGGACGCCGTCCAGGCTTTCCGCGATCACGCGCTCAACCCTGAGCACCCGCACACCCGCGGTAGCCACGAGAACGGCGACATCTTCTTCCAGAACCGCGAGGCCTGCAACAAGGTCTACGACGAGCTTCCCGCCGTCGTCGAGGGCTACATGAAGAAGATCAACGAGAAGCTCGGCACCGATTACGGCCTGTTCAACTACTACGGCGCTCCCGATGCTGATCGCGTCGTCGTGTGCATGGGCTCCTTCTGCGACGTGCTCGAGGAAGTCATCGACTACCTCAACGCTCACGGCGAGAAGGTCGGCCTGGTCAAGGTTCGCCTGTTCCGTCCGTTCTCCATCAAGCACTTTGTCGACGTTCTCCCCGAGACCGTCA
>URKT01000111.1 GCA_900548495.1 uncultured Collinsella sp.
CTCCGTCGTCGGCAGCGTCAGATGTGTATAAGAGACAGCGGCAAGGCCGTACGGCGAGGCCTTGCGCGCACCGATAATCGAGAGCGCCGGCGTCGAGAGCACCTCCGGGTCGCCACGCACGAACAGCGTCTGCGGCACATCGGAAAGTTCCAGAACAGTAGCGGGAAACAGCCCATCACCGGGATGCAGTTCGTAGCGGACCTCACCCATCACTGATCCCTCCTTCCCTGATACATCGCGGCCTCGAGCACGTGGTCTTGCGTCACCCGCTCGCTTTCTGCGACATCGGCAATCGTGCGTGCGATGCGAACCAGACGCACGATGCCGCGTCCCGTGAGATGCGTGCGCTTCGACAGGCCGAGCACGCATTTCTCGGCGGCCTCGTCGAGTGCAAAGGTCGACACGACACCGTCAATGGACCGTGACTCATCGTCCTCGGCCTCGGCATCCGCATCGTCCATACGGGACTCGCGCCAGACGCGAAAGGCGCGTCCACGCACAACATAGTCGCGCAGCTCGGCCGACGACATGCCCTCGGCGCCCTCGATAATCACCTGCGGATCGGGGCGGGTCACGTCGATCATCAGGTCGATGCGGTCGGCCAAGGGACCGCGCAGCTTGGACCGGTAGCGCTCGACCATCGATGCCGAGCAACGACACGGAACCTCGCGATCGCCCAAAAAGCCGCAGGGGCAGGGATTGCTCGCCGCAAGCAGCTGAAAGCGCGAGGGAAACGTAAAGGCGCCGTCGACGCGCACGATCCTGACATAGCCGCGCTCGATAGGCTGCCTGAGCGTCTGCAACACACCGGTGGGAAACTCGGCAAGCTCGTCCAAAAAGAGCACGCCGCCATGGGCAAGGCTGATCTCGCCCGGATGCACCGGGCGCCCTCCGCCAATAAGGCCCGCTGTCGAAATGCTGTGATGAGGGCTTCGAAACGGCCGATGCCCAGCAAGTAGGCCATCGATGTTCTCACCCAAGACCGAATGGATGCACAGCGCCTCCTGCTGATCCTCGACGGAAAGCTCGGGCAAGATACCCGTCATGCGGCGCGCAAGCATGGTCTTGCCCGATCCCGGAGACCCGATCATGAGCAGGCCCAACTCCCCTGCCGCCGCAAGCGCCATGCCGCGCTTGGCGACCTCCTGCCCCAACACGTCGGCATAATCGAGCTCGGGCTCAAAGGTGGCCTCGAGCACTTCAGAATCCAGATAGTGCCGAGCCGCCTCGCCCATACCGCGGGCAAGCTGCGACAGATGGCCGATAAAACCGCAGTCAACGCCCGCAAGCGGAACATGCTGGTCGGACCTGCCGGCGATAAAAGACAGCCCCATGTCGCGAGCCAGCAGCTGGAACGCCACCTCGCCCTTGACGGGAAGCACCGTGCCATCCAGGCCGAGCTCGCCGGCAATGAGGCAGCGGTCGAGACTGTCGCGGGGAATCTGCCCGTCGGCCGCAAGCACCGCAATGGCTATCGGCAGGTCAAAGCCGCTACCGGTCTTTCGGATATCGCCCGGCGCCAGATTGACCGTAATGCCCGAGCGCGGGATCTCGAACCCGGCGGAGCGCATCGCGCAGCGAATACGACCGCGCGACTCCATCACCTCCATACTCGGTATGCCGAGCATCTGGATGCCCGGAACGCCGCCGGCAAGCGAGACCTCGACCGTGACGGGAATCGCCTCGACGCCGCGGATGCAGGCCGCGTGAACGGCAAACGTCTCGAACGCCATCACGACACCTGCCAATCGAACGCATTGTACTGGTGCTCGATCTCGGCGATATGCCCGCCGCGAATGGTAACGCCCACGGCATCGAAGCGAATCGCCTTGAGCGGATAATGCTCCATGAGATAGCAACTTGCGATGCGGCGGTAGCGACGTTGCTTTTGGGCGTCCACGGCCTCCTCGGGAAAGACCCGCGTGCTGCAATCCAGCGCAACGCGTCTGGTCTTGACCTCGGCCATCACCACGACATCGTCGAGCTCATCGAGCAGCACCAGGTCGGCCTCGCCCTCGGTGCAACGATAACCCTGCTCCAGCAAGGTGTAGCCGCGCTCGTTAAAGTAGTCGATGGTGATCAGCTCGCCCAGCATGCCCAGCTCGCGAGGACTGAGTCCCTTGATAAACTCGGGCGTCATCGCCCCGCAGTCGAGCTTGCCGTTTTCCCAACACTCCTTGAGCTGCTGCGTCTTACTCTTTTTGCTTGCGGCACTCATGGGGTCTCCTTTCCCGCACACTGCATTGCCCCGATGATGAGAGCACCTTTCATGCGGGTAAGTACCGGAAGCAAACCAAAAGCTGACCAAATGCCGTCAAAAAACGGGCCGTACGCAGCAATGGTGTTGCATACGGCCCGCTACCAGCAGGTTTATAAAACCCCAGAGGTCCCTGTCTCCACAATTGACCTAGAAAAGGCGCTCAGTCTGCAGAAAGTTTCCGCAAAAGCTCACGCGGTGCAGCGGACAAAGTCCATGTTTGCGAATGGCCTCGATGTGCTCGGGGCTCGCATAGCCCTTCGACTCGGCCAGATGGTACTCGGGGTACTCGGCGTCGTACTCGACCATCATCTCGTCACGCGTGACCTTGGCCATGATGGACGCCGCGGCGATACAGGCGATCTTGGCATCGCCCTTCACCACGTCGCGCTCATTGGGAACGGCGCCCAAGGGGTTGCCATCCATGAGGACGCAGTCGGGTTCAAGTCCCGTATCGGCCACGGCGCCCGCGACGGCAACGCGGATGGCGCGGGCCATACCCATCTCATCGATATCCTTAGGCGCGATATGGCAAAAACCAATCGCCGTCGCCACCTCGGCAATCTTCACAGAGAGCAGCTCGCGGCGCGCCGGCGTGAGCTTTTTGGAATCGTTGATGCCCCAGACGCGCGGCTCCATGGGAAGGCACACGGCACACACGGTTAAGGGACCCGCTACCGAGCCACGGCCCACCTCGTCGACACCAACGACCACCCCATCGCCGCCAAGCTCATGCATAAGCTCGTACATGCCATTGACGCGCTCGCGCTCGGCAACCTCTTTGGAATGGCGTTTGAGGGCGCGTTCACAAGCCTTGATCACCTGCTGGCGCGGGTCCTCGCGATAATGCTCCACGAGGGCGGGGATCTCCTCAAACGTTGCGCTCGCCAGCTCTCCGGCAACC
The DNA here is from genome assembly GCA_900548495.1 of uncultured Collinsella sp. GTDB lineage: Bacteria > Actinomycetota > Coriobacteriia > Coriobacteriales > Coriobacteriaceae > Collinsella. The sequence goes on from URKT01000111.1 coordinate 3,162, forward strand.
TGCGATGCCGAAACCGAGCTCGTCATATTGGCCATACCAGGCCCTCCTTGTATGCAAATCAGATAAAAAGAAGGGCCACCCGAAGGTGACCCTTGTGTCCAAATGAGTGGACAGACGCTGCGATCTTCTTAGCGCTTCTCGGGGATGCGAGCAGCCTTGCCCACCTTGTCGCGGAGGTAGTACAGCTTGGCGCGACGGACGCGACCGTGACGAACGACCTCGAGCTTGGCGATCTTGGGGCTGTGAAGCGGGAAGGTACGCTCAACACCGACACCGAAGGACATCTTGCGGACGGTGAAGGTCTCGCGGGCACCGGCGCCGGCCATGCGGATGACGTCACCCTGGAAAACCTGGATGCGCTCGCGGTCGCCTTCCTTAATGCGGTAGTGAACCTTGACGTTGTCGGCAACGCGGACCTGCGGGATGTCCTCGCGGATCTGCTGACGCTCGATTGCGCGGATGTAATCCATGTGCAATTCCTTACTCTTCTAGAGGTGCCGTACCACTCTGGCCGGCACGTAGTTGAACAAACGTATTCGAGTATACACGCGCGGGTTTCTGCTGCAAGAACAATTTTTTACGCAGACAAAAAGACAAAACCCGCACACGACAACCGCCCGCCTCACGAATGAGACGGGCGGCATGAAGGGGGCTACGCTAGGCGCCTAAGCCCAAAACGTCAGGCGGAACGCTTGGCCTCGAGCTTGGCCTGGGCGGCAGCCAGGCGCGCGAGGGGCACGCGATAGGGCGAGCAGGACACGTAGTCCACATCGGCCACGTTAAACAGGCCCTTGATGGACTTGGGGTCGCCGCCGTGCTCGCCACACACGCCAAAGTGCATGCCGGGATTGGTGGCGCGGCCCTTCTCGACAGCCATGCGCACCAGCTCGAGTACTGCCGTATCGATGGTCTCGAAGGGGTTGTCCTTCAGAATCTTCTTATGCATGTACAGCGGGATGAACTTAGCCTCGGCATCGTCACGAGAGAAGCCGAAGGTGGTCTGGGTGAGGTCGTTGGTGCCAAAGCAGAAGAAGTCGGCATGACGCGCGATCTCGTCAGCGACCATGCAGGCGCGTGGCAGCTCGAGCATCGTGCCCACGGGAATATTGAGCTCGACGCCCTCCTCGGCGGAAACCTCTGCGATCACGCGCTCGATGACCTCGCGGGTCTGGACGTGCTCGGCCGTGATGGAAACGAGTGGAACCATGATCTCGGGGCGCGGGTCGACGCCCTCCTTGATAAGGCGGGCAGCAGCCGTGGCGACGGCGCGAACCTGCATGAGTGGCAGATCGCTAAAGACGACGGACAGGCGAACGCCGCGCAGGCCGAGCATGGGGTTCGACTCGACCATGCCGTCGATACGGCGCAGGCGGGCGCGCAGAGCGGCGAGCTCTTCCTCGCTCGCGCCAGCGGCCTCCTTCTTGGTGATGGCGACCTCGAGCTCACGCGGATTATCCAGGAACTCATGAAGCGGCGGATCGAGCAGGCGAACGACCACATCGCGACCGGACATGGTCTTGAACATCGCCAGGAAGTCCTCGGTCTGAACCTTGAGCAGGTCGGCCAGGGCCTGCTGCTTCACGGCCTCATCATCGGACAGGATAAAGCTCTGGATGATGTTCTTACGGTCGCCAAGGAACATATGCTCAGTACGGCACAGGCCGATGGCCTCGGCGCCAAACTCGAGGGCGAGCGCGGCATCCTCGGGGTTGTCGGCGTTGACGCGCACATGGTTGGCGTGGCCACAGGTCTCGTCCAGACGAATCTCGTCGGCCCAGGACAGGATGGTGTCCAGGTCGCCGGTGAGCTCGGCGGAGACCAAATCGACAGCGCCATCGACGACGATGCCCTGGGTGCCGTCGATGGAGATGACATCGCCCTCGTGCAGCACACGATCGCTGCCTTCGATGCGTACGACCTTCTCAGCCGCGTCAATGTGGAAGCGCTCGACGCCGCAGACGCAGGGTGTGCCCATACCGCGAGCGATAACGGCGGCATGGCTCGTCTTGCCAC
>URKT01000112.1 GCA_900548495.1 uncultured Collinsella sp.
CGGGATTGGTCAAAATAGTTTGACTATTAGCGGCTAAAATCGCCCGGCGCTAACAGCGCAAAGAATTAGCCCCGCGATCGGTGTTGATCGCGGGGCCGCGTTGTTTCTAGTGGTTATGCGGGCAGTTGGCACAGCAGCCGCTGGTGGCGCTGGTGCTGGAGCCGCCGCTTCGCTGGTCGGTGTTATAGAAACCGCTGCCCTCAAATTTAATGCCGCTGGCCGAGAATGTCTTGGCCGCCGGGGCACCGCAGCTGGGGCACACGACCTCGGGAGTCTCGGACATGGGATGCTCAACCTCAAACACGTTGCCGCAGCTCGAGCACTTGTAATCGTAGCGTGCCATAATACTTCCTTTTCAGCACAAAGCGGGCAGATTACTCTGCCCGCAAAAACTCAAACGTCTGTACTGTACCCTATATCGGGGGTTTTATCACGCTTCGCCCCAGAATCTATGAGTGTTGCGCAGGAGCTGTGCGGTTTTGTTCTCGGCGGCTGCAATGTCTGCCTCGTCAGCCTGCCAGGTCCAGTTGCCCGTGGCCACGCCCGGAACGTTCATGCGCGCGTCGTCGCCAAGCCCCAGGACATCCTGCAGCGGCATCATCACCAGGGGAGCGTCGCTTGCCAGCGCGTCGCTCATCAGCTTGGCCGCCACCTCAACACCGCTCGGTTCATCGCCGCCCGCAAAGGAACGCGTACACCAGCCGGCCAGCGTCGACGTATCGTGCGTTGAGGTGTACAGGATCTTGCCGGGCGTGGGATGCACACCGCAACGAACGTCGTAGTCGCTAAACTCCAGCACGTCCATGCCGGGGAAGCCGCAGGTCGATGCCATGGCGCGAACACCGGGCGTCAAATAGCCCAAGTCCTCGGCGATAAAGTTGAGCGGACCCAGCTCGTCGTAGGCGGTCTGGAACAGGTCTTTGCCCGGTCCTGCCAGCCAGCGGCCGTCGGCACAAGCCTTGCCCGCGGGGATACTAAAGTAGCTGTGGAAGCCCAGGAAGTGATCCAGACGCACGCGGTCGTAGAGCGAGAACGCACGACGCAGGCGATCCATCCACCATCTATAGCCGTTCTGCTTCATGTAGTCCCAGCGGAACGTCGGGTTGCCCCACACCTGGCCCTCGGGTGCAAAGTTGTCGGGCGGCGCACCGGAAATCTCAATCGCCTTTCCGGTATCGGACAGCCAGAAGTTCTCGGGTTCGCTCCACGCGTCTGCCGAATCGTCGGACACGTACATAGGAATATCGCCGATAACCTCGATGCCCTTCTTGTGCGCATAGTTCATGAGCTCGCACCAAGCGAGGTCAAAGCGGTACTGCATGTACGCCTGAAGCTCGGCCTCGTTGTGGAAGCGCTTGTCGTCGATCAGATGCTCGTTGTAGCGCGCGATATCTGCCGGCCAATCATGGCGCGACTCGCCCTCAAAGTACTTCTTAACGGCCATGTAGACGCAGTATTTCTCGAGCCAATCGGCATTGCGATGTTTAAACGCGGTGTACAGCGGATCGGCATCCTCGCCGCCGCGGGCCTTCCAGGTCTCAAAGTCGGCTGCCAGCTCCTCGTGGCTCTCGGGTAGCAGGTCGATATTGCCTGCAAAGGCCGAAGGACCAGCGTAAGGGGAGCGGAAGAAGTCCGTGGGGTTGACGGGAAGAACCTGCCAGTAGCGCATGCCCATGGCAGCCAGATGGTCGATAAAACGACGCGTGGGTGCGCCGATCGTACCGGGCTTGCCGTCGTCGGTCGGCACCGATGTGATATGGCACACAACACCCGCGCCGTGATCGAGCGGCTCCTGCAGGCGCTGCTCGGCATGGTGATAGATGATCGATGAGCCTAGCGGATACAGATCGAGCGTGACCGTACCGTTGTGGATCTCGCACTCGTGACCGCTGATCACGTCACTCGCGCATTCGCCGAGCGCCGTGATCGTCACGCGATGCGAATTGCGCAGGCTGCGGTTGATGATGACGGTCGCGGACTCGCCGTCTTTACCGGTACGGTTGTAGGCCAGCACCTCGTCATTGAGCGCAAAGGCCTTGATTTCACCGTCGATCATAAACGGCAGCGCGCGGCGCACAGCAGATGCGTTCTTGACGATCGCGAACGTATCGAAGTCGTGCAGGTCTTCCTTGGTCGGCATGGTGCGGCGATTACCCGGATCGGTGAGTCCCTCCAAGCCGTACTCGTCACCGTAATAGATTGAGGGAACGCCCGGGAACGTCATCTGCATGAGCGTCGCGAGCCAAAAACGGCTCTTGGCCAGGCCCATCGCGTTCTCGTCCAGGCGCCATTTGCTGCGCTCGCACTCGGGCAGCTGCGACTCGTCGGGGCCGCCGCCGAGCACCGAGATAATGCGCGGACGGTCGTGGCTCGACAGCAGGTTGAGCGCGCAAGACAGGGCCTCACGCGGATAGTTCTCGCGTAGGGTCTCGATATCCTCGGCAGCTTGGTAGGCGTTTTTGTAGCCCATCAAAAAGCCGATGACCATGTCGCGGAAGGGGTAATCCATGGCCGAGTCGAGCTCGGAGCCTTGTAGATAGCGACGCAGATGGCCGTAGCTGATCTTGTTGGAGGCATCTTCCCAGACCTCGCCGAGCAGCAGCGCGTCGGGCTTTTCGGCGAGCACGGCCTTTTTGATCTCGGTCAGGAAGTCATCGGAAAGTTCGTCGGCCACATCCAGACGCCAGCCGTGAGCGCCGGCGCGCAGCCATTTACGAATGACGCCGTCCTTGCCCAGGAGCCGCTCGCGTACCAGTTCGGAGCTCTCATTGATGGCGGGCATATTGCCCACGCCCCACCAGCAGTCGTACGAGCCGTCCTCGTGGAAATAAAACGCATCGCGCCACGGCGAATCCTCGCTCTGCCATGCGCCCACGCCGGGGTAGTTGCCGTAGCGGTTGAAGTAGATCGAATCGTCGCCCGTGTGGTTGAACACGCCGTCCAGAATGATGGAAATGCCCAGCTTCTCGGCCGCCTCGCACAGCTCAGTAAAGTCCTGCTCGGTGCCCAGAATCGGATCGATCTTGGTGTAATCGGCGGTGTCGTAGCGGTGGTTGCTCGCGGCTTCAAAAATGGGGTTGAGGTAGATGGCTGTAAAGCCCAGCTCGGCGATGCGAGGCAGGTCTTCCTGAATGCCCTTGAGCGATCCGCCGTAAAAGTCCCAGGTCTTGATGGAGCCGTCCTCGGCGCGCTCGTACACAGGCGGCTCGTTCCAGTCCTCGACCATGCGGCGTTGGATTCCGTTGCGTGGCTTTTCGACCTCGGCCAGCGTGCGCTCGCGCCAGTGCTCGTCGCGGGCATAGCGATCGGGGAAGATCTGGTAGACCATACCGCGCTCGTACCAGGTGGGACGGTTCTCACGGTGTTTGTAGACGGTGACCTGGAATGACGGCACCTCGGCGTAGTCGTAGGTTACGCCTTCGCCGCCGGTACGTCCTTGCGGTGCGCCCAGGCGGACCTCGGGCTGGCCTTCGATATTACAGATAAAGCTGTACCAGATAAGACAGGGCTCGGTGCACTCAAGCTCTACGCTAAATATGCCGTCGCCCTCGTGCGTCATGGGATACAGAGACTCGCCGATCTTATCGACCCAGGTGCGCAGTGTAAGTGTTGCCTGCGCGGGATCGGCATCCTCCAGAATCACGGAGAGCGAAAGGGTAGTTCCTGTGGTCACAGCGCCAAACGGAGTGCGAAACTGCGGCAGACGGCTGTTGTGTATCAATCTCATAGTACGGTCCAGTTCAATAGAATCATGGCCTGCTGGCCATGGGCTTTACGCACAGGATGTAAGTATATCTGTTGTACACAGGCTGTATAAACAACATCCGTTTACCATCGGCGAACGGTTGTCCTAGAAAATCGTTTTACCAACTACCTACAGAGAAGGGGCGCCCGGTTGGTGCGCCCCTTACATAGGGTTTAATGAGGTTTTGGATCGTTTGTGGACTAGCGGCGCTTGCGGGTGGCCGTGGCCTTGCGGACGGACGTCTTCTTGGACGGAGCCTTTTTCTCTGCCGGAGCGGCGGGGGAGACCGGGGTCTCCTTGGCGGGCTCGGGCTTAGCCTTTACCTCGGCCTTGGGCTCCTCTTTGGCAGCAGCTGGCTTAGTCTCTGCCTTGGGAGTCGTGGTCTTTGCCGTGGTCTTCTTGGCCGTCGTCGTGCGCTTTCGCGTGGTGGTCTTTGCGGCGGGCTTGGCCTCGACTGTTGCCTCCGCCTTGGACTCGGCTGGCGTCTCCTCGACCTTGGCGGCCGGCTTTGCGGCCGCCTTGGGGGCAGCCTTCGTTGCAGTGGCCTTGGTGGCCGTCGCCTTCGTAGTTGTAGCCTTCTTGGCGGTCGTCTTCTTGGCCGGAGCCTTCTTGGTCGGTGCCTTGACGGCGGTCTCGGCCTTTACTTCGGGAGCGACCTCGGCCTCGGCGGCCTTCTTGGCGGCTGCGGAGGTGCGCTTGCGCGTGGTCGTTGTCTTGGCAGCGGTAGTCTTGGTTGCCGTCGCCTTGGCCGCAGTGGCCTTCTTGGCCGTCGTCTTACGAGTCGTGGTCTTCTTTGCCGCAGGCTTCGCAGCAGGCTTCACCTCGGGCTCGGACTCGGGAGTAGCCTCGGCCTTCACCTTAGGATCGGCCTTAACGGGCTCAGCCTCAACCGGTTTCTCCTCGGCCTTGGGCTCCTCAACAGCCTCAGACTCGTCGACAACTGCTGCCGGGCGCTCAATCTCCGGATGCATAAAGAAGTACAGGTCCAGATACTTGTCGGCCGAGCGCGTCCAGCTAAAGTCCTGACTCATGGCCTGCGTGACCAGCTGATCCCAGGCCTCGCGGTTGTCCCAGAACAGGCGTGCCGCGCGGAACACGGCGTCGCCCATCTCGTCGCCGTTAAAGTTACTAAACGAGAAGCCCGTGCCCTCGCCGGTAAACTCATTGTACGGGATCACGGTGTCCTTTAGGCCGCCGGTCTCGCGCACGATGGGCAGGGTGCCGTAGCGCATGGCGATGATCTGCGACAGACCGCAGGGCTCAAACTTCGAAGGCATCAGGAACATGTCGGCGGCAGCATACACTGTCTCTTATACACATCTCCGAGCCCACGAGACATGCGCAGATCTCGT
>URKT01000113.1 GCA_900548495.1 uncultured Collinsella sp.
GTATAAGAGACAGGTTTGGTAAAACGCCGTAACTATTAAAGCTGGCGCAGGCCCTCTTCGAGGCCGGTCTTGCTGTCGGTCTGGGCATCGCGCATCTTGATGACGCGGGCGGGGACACCGGCCACGACCGCACCGGCGGGGACGTCCTCGACGCACACGGCACCGGCAGCCACGACGGCGCCCTTGCCCACGCGCACGCCCTCCAGGACCACGGCGTTGGCGCCAATCATGACATCATCCTCGATGATGACGGGCGTGGCACTCGCGGGCTCAACGACGCCTGCCAGTACGGTGCCGGCGCCGATGTGGCAGTTCTTGCCCACGGTTGCGCGGCCGCCCAGGACGGCACCCATATCAATCATAGAGCCCTCGCCGATAACGGAGCCGATGTTGATGATGGCGCCCATCATGATGACGGCGCGGTCGCCGATCTCGACGCGGTCGCGGATGACCGCGCCCGGCTCAATGCGGGCGTTGATGCCCTTAAGGTCGAGCATGGGGACGGCGGAGTTGCGGCAGTCATTCTCTACGTCGTAGTAGTCGATGGAGTCGGCATTGGCATCGAGGATGGCCTTGAGCTCATCCCAGTCGCCAAAGACGGTCTTGCCACGACGGCCGCCGTAGACATGCGCATCGCCCCAGGCAACCTTCATGCCGGGCTTCTCGCGCACATACAGCTTGACGGGCGTCTTTTTGGGCGCGGTGGCGATGTAGTTGATAATCTCCTGTGCATCCATCTCGGCTGCGTTGCTCATTTGCTATCTCTCCTTTGGGTGGATTCGGTTGATACCTGGTTAGGCAAACATGACCTGGTCGAACGTATAGAAGCCAGGGTCGCGGGTGACGAGCTTCTGCGCGGCCGCCAAGGCGCCGTTGACAAAGATCTGACGGCTCGTGGCGCGATGGCTAAGCGTGACTTCCTCGTCCTGGCCAAAGAAACTCACCTCGTGCACGCCGGCGACGGTGCCGCCGCGTAGTGAGTGCATGCCGATTTCCTTGGGATCGCGAGCGCCGCACATGCCCTCACGACCGTAAACAGGATGATAGCCAGCCTCAGGTTCGGCCTCGACCACGGCGTCGAGTAGCAGCTTGGCGGTGCCGCTGGGAGCGTCGACCTTTTGGTTGTGGTGCGTCTCGACAATCTCGCAATCAAAGCCGGGCAGTTCGCGCGTGGCCTGGGCAACCAGATGGCGCAGGGCGGCGATGCCGATGGAGTAGTTGCCCGAGTGCATGACGCGGGCATTCTGACCCAGCTCGCGCAGGCGGTCCATCTGATCGGGTGTGTAGCCCGTGGTGCCCGAGACCAACGCGGCGCCCGTGCGCTCGACATAGGCGACGACGGCATCGAAGGTCACGACGTTCGAGAAGTCGATGATTACATCGGCTACCGGGGCGCCCTCGAGCTCGGACAGATCAAAACCGATCTGGGCGACGATATCAAAAACGTGCTGACCGGCGGCGTCGACAACGACCTCGGCGGTGGTGCGGATGAGCGAGCCCATACGGCCCGTTCCCATAATGACGGTCTTAATCAAGCAGACCAGCTCCCTTCAGAGCATCGGTAAGTGCGGCGCGCGTGTCGTCTGCCATGGGGCACAGCGGCATGCGGTAGTTGGCTTCGATCATACCCATCTGGGCGAGCGCTTCCTTAACGGGGATGGGGTTGACCTCACTAAAGAGGGCGTTGATGAGCGGCTGGCCGGCAATTTGGATATCGCGGGCACGTGCCACGTCACCATCCAGATAGGCGCGGCACATGTCATGCACGAGCTGCGGCTGAACATCGGCCCATACGCTGATGGTGCCCGAGGCGCCCAGGCTCATGAGCGGCACGGTGAGCGCGTCCTCGCCCGAGTACATGCGGAAGTCGTCGGACAGCAGGTGGGCGATCTTTGCGGCATAAGCGACGTTACCCGAGGCCTCCTTGATGCCCATGATGTTGGGGTGCGCGGCTAAGCGTTCTACGTTGCGCTCGCTGATGTCGCAGCCGCAGCGGCCGGGGATGTTGTACAGGATGCAGGGGATGTCCACGGCGTCGGCGACGGTCTTAAAGTGCTGATAGATACCCTCTTCATTGGACTTGTTGTAGTAGGGGGTAATGAGCAGTAGGCCATCGGCGCCCAAGCCCTGGTAGGTGAGCGACTTGGTGAGCATGGTTTGCGTGGAGTTGGAGCCCGAGCCGGCGATGACGGGGATGCGTCCTGCAACCTGCTTGACCACGGCGGCGACAACGGAGTTGTCCTCGTCATCGGTCATCGTGGCGCTCTCGCCTGTGGTGCCCAGGGTGAGGATGGCGTCAGTGCCGTTTTGCAGGTGGAAATCGACAAGGCGCTCGAGTGCGTCAAAGTCGACACTGCCGTCCTTTTTAAATGGCGTAACAAGGGCGACGATTGAACCCTCGAGATTGCGGATGTCCATGTTCTTCTCCTTCGCTTCCGCGATCTGGATGCGTTTGTTCCATTGGGCGGCGACGGCCAGGCGCTCGTCTTGGGCGCGACGGCGGGCACTTTCGGCGCGCGACTTGGCCAGCAGCTCTCGGCCGCTCGGCAGCACGTCGAGCGTGGCAAAGTAATCGCCCGGGCGCTCGGCACGGCGGATGAGGTCGGCTGAGCCATCGGGGCGCAGCAGGACCTCGGCGGAGCGCAGGCGTCCGTTGTAGTTGTAGCCCATGGAGTAGCCATGCGCGCCGGTATCGTGGATCACAAGCAGGTCGCCCATGTCGATCTGCGGCAGCTTGCGATCGATGGCGAACTTGTCGTTGTTCTCGCACAAGTTGCCCGTGATGTCATACGTGTTCGTGACCGGTGCTGCGGTCTTGTCAGGGCCGCCCGGCTGACCCATTACCGTAATGTGGTGGTAGGCGCCATACATGGCAGGGCGGATCAGATCGACGGCGCTTGCGTCGACACCGATATAGTCCTTGTAGATCTGCTTTTCGTGGATGGCCTTGGTGACCAGGCATCCGTAGGGGCCCATCATAAAGCGACCCATCTCGGTGCAGATCGCCACATCGCTCATGCCGGCGGGGACCAGAATCTCGTCGTAGGCTGCGTGTACGCCCTCGCCGATGGCGTGAATGTCGTTAGCCTGCTGCTCGGGCAGGTAGGGGATACCCACACCGCCGGACAGATTGATAAAGGCGACATGTGCGCCGGTCTCGCACTCCAGGCGCACGGCAAGTTTAAAGAGGATGCGTGCGAGCTTGGGATAGTAGTCGTTAGTGACGGTGTTACTGGCAAGGAAGGCATGGATGCCAAAATTCTCGGCGCCCTTGGCCTTGAGCATGCGGAAAGCCTCAAAGAGCTGCTCGGTGGTCATGCCGTACTTGGAGTCGCCGGGGTTGTCCATAATGCCGTTAGAGAGCTGGAACAGGCCGCCCGGGTTAAAACGGCAGCTTACCGTCTTGGGAATGGGGCCCGCGACGCGCTCAAAGAACTCGATATGGCTGATGTCGTCAAAGTTGACGATGGCGCCCAGTTTATCTGCAAGGGCAAAATCTGCCGCCGGCGTGTCGTTGGACGAGAACATGATGTCGTGGCCGGTGATACCCATTGAGCGGGCGATCATGAGCTCGGTATAGCTCGAGCAATCGCAACCGCAGCCGTATTCGTTGAGAATGGAGATGAGCGCCGGGTTGGGATTGGCCTTGACGGCAAAGTATTCCTTAAAGCCCGGGTTCCATGCAAAGGCGTCGCGCACTTCTTGCATGTTGCGGCGGATGCCCGCCTCGTCGTATAGATGAAACGGCGTGGGAAACTGCTCGACGATATGCTCGAGCGTCTCCTTGTCGACAAACGGCTGCTTGGCCGCATATGCCTCGTTGGGGGTCAATGCCATGTCCCGTAAACCTCGCTATCCAGACGGCGCCATCTGCGCATCGAATCCGCATAGCGTGGACCCAATGTCCGGATAGCGCTCCCGCATTGCTGCAGACAGTCCTGCGGGTATTTCCCGCAGGCCCACCAGGTTGTTCGTGCCCGAAAAACCCAGTTCGGCGGGTTTCGCCTCCCCGCGGGGTCAAAGCCTGCCGGCTCGCCCGCGGATCTTCGTGCCCGCGCCTCTATCAAGTGGTAACGACCCTACCACGTTGCACTTTACCAAACAAGAGTATTCGTATATAACGTTTAAAAAATGCAGGGATATGCTGGAAATAAGGGTGCGGCAATCTTGCGGCACAATAAGATGACAACTGGTGCGCACCTATGAAAGGAACCTTTATGACCGAGCTCCAGGAACTTCGTCGCTATCGGCGCGATCTACATCGCATTCCGGAGCTCGACTTCGATCTTCCGCAGACTATCGCCTATATTGAGGGCGTGCTCGCTCCGCTCGCCTGCGAGGTGACCCATCCGTGTCCGAGCTGCGTCTGTGCCTTCTTCGATGCCGGTGTGGGCGCTACGCATGCCACGGCGATTCGCGCCGACATGGACGCCCTGCCCATCGCGGAGGCAACAGGCGTTGCCTTTGCCTCGACGCATCCCGGTAAGATGCATGCGTGCGGTCACGACGGTCACATGGCCATGGCGCTTGCCGCTGCGACGTATGTCGACCGTACGATTCGTGAGCAGCCGGGCACCATCAAGCGCAACGTGCTCTTTGTGTTCCAGCCTGCCGAGGAGACGACCGGTGGCGCCAAGACGGTGTGCGAGAGCGGCGTGTTCGAGCGCTATGGGGCAGATCGCATCTTTGGCTTCCACGTATGGCCCGATTTGCCCGCCGGTACGTTGGCGAGCTGTCCCGGTCCGCTGCTGGCGCGCTCAAGCGAGACGCACATTCATATCCATGGCACGAGTATCCATCTGTCTCTTATACACATCTCCGAGCCCACGAGACATGCGCAGATCTC
>URKT01000114.1 GCA_900548495.1 uncultured Collinsella sp.
GAGATCTGCGCATGTCTCGTGGGCTCGGAGATGTGTATAAGAGACAGACGCAGGAGCTCGTGTCCCGCGAGGGCGACGGCCTGCACCTGCGTCGCTCCGACGGCACCGAGTACACCGCTCAGGACGACGCCTTCGTGCTCGACTTCTACGCCGCCCATGCCGGCGCCGACGATGCCCAGCTGGTGCACGACGTGCTCACCAATGAGCAGATGTGGGGCGAGGACCTTACGCAGATTGCCGGGCTTGAGGACTTTGTCGTCAGCGCGCTTGCCGTCGTGCGCGCCGATGGCGCCAAGCAGGCCTTCGCCAACGCTCAGGCGTAAATTTCCGGCGCAGACGCGGGCGCGGGACGGCGTACCCACACCTCGACTTCTGCTCAACCTGTAGGGTTAGGACCATTTGCAATGAACACTATCCAGATCAATCCGGCCGACAACGTGATCGTCGCGCTGTCGCCGCTTGCCAAGGGCACCGCCGTCGCGGTTCCCGGGGTGGGCGAGGTCGTGGCCGCGGAGGATATTCCGCAGGGTCATAAGATGGCCGTGCGCTCGATTGCCGCGGGGGAGGACGTCATCAAGTACGGCTTGCCCATCGGACACGTGACGGGCGATGTCCAGCCCGGTCAGTGGCTCCACACGCACAATGTGAAGACCAACCTTTCGGGCGAGGTCGAGTATACCTACAACCCCACACATCCGGTCGTGGATCCCGTTGAGCCCGAGACCTTTATGGGGTTCCGCCGCGCCGACGGTCGTGCCGCGACGCGTAATGAGCTATGGATCATCCCCACGGTCGGCTGTGTCAACGAAGTCGCCCGTGCCATGTGTGAGCAGGCCCAGGATCTGGTCGATGGCTCGCTGGAGGGTGTTTACTACTTCCCGCATCCCTTTGGCTGCTCGCAGACCGGCGCCGACCATGCCCAGACGCGTCGTCTGCTGGTGGCGCTCTCGCGTCATCCTAATGCGGCCGGCGTGCTATTCCTGTCGCTCGGTTGCGAGAACTGCACGCATCAGCAGGTGCTCGACGAGCTCGGTGACTTCGACCACGAGCGCGTCCGCTTCCTCACCTGCCAGGATGTAGCCGACGAGCAGATCGAGGGGCACAAGATTCTGTCCGAGCTGGCTGACCTGGCCAAGCAAGCAAAGCGTGAGCCCATTCCGGCCTCCGAGCTGGTCATTGGTCTTAAGTGTGGCGGCTCTGACGGCCTTTCGGGCATTACCGCCAACCCCACGATCGGTCGCGTGAGCGATATGGTCGTCGCCCGCGGCGGCACGTCGGTGCTTACCGAGGTGCCCGAGATGTTTGGCGCGGAGAGCATCCTGCTTGACCGTTGCGAGAACGAGCAGGTCTTTAACGCTGCCTCCGACATGCTCAATGGCTTTAAGGACTACTTTATTAGCCATGGCGAGGTGGTCTACGAGAACCCGAGTCCCGGTAACAAGGACGGCGGTATTACCACGCTCGAGGACAAGAGTTGCGGCTGCGTGCAGAAGGGTGGCTCTGCCCCCATCGTCGACGTGCTGCCGTATGCCGGTCAGGTCACCAAGCATGGCCTGAACATGCTGTGCGGCCCGGGCAACGACATGGTATCCACCACGGCGTTGACGGCTGCTGGCTGCCACGTGATTCTGTTCTCGACTGGACGCGGCACGCCGTTTGGCGCGCCGGCGACTACGCTCAAGGTGTTCACCAATCAGCGTCTGTGCGACCACAAGGCCAACTGGATGGACTTTAACGCCGGCGTGATTGCCACGGGTGAGCGCACGCTCGACGAGGCCGCCCGCGATTTGTACCAGCTGGTGCTACAGACGGCGAGCGGTAAGCTCACGAGTGCCGAGCGCCGTGGCTGTCACGAGATCAGTATCTGGAAGGACGGCGTCTGCTTGTAGCAGCAAGTGCGCCCAAACATAGCGCTATGTCGTCTGCCCCGTTGGGAGTGATCCCGGCGGGGCTTTTTCACTTCGTGGTTAAGTGAATATGTTGGAAAATCTGATAAACGTTCACCTATCTCATGGCTGTCCAGCATGGCACCCTTACCAGCAGAAAATAGGTGTGAGGATCTCAATTGTGTCCGTTCGGCGGTAAAAATCGACCGTTCGGGGATAATATGCAAGTGAACGTTCACCTGTCATAAGCAATCGCGCATAATCTAACTAAACGTTCACCCTGAACGCTGGGCAGACAGATGTCAGTGTGGACTCCAATGTCTTGCTGCAAGACAATCGAGAAAAGAGAGGGAGCTCGATGACTAATAAGATCGGAAAAAAGCGTAAGATCACATTCTGGACGCGCTTGGGCTTTGGTATGGGCGGTATGCTCAATTCCGGTGCCCTGACCTTTACGCACAGCTACATGGTGCTGTTCCTGTCCACGGAGTGTGGCCTGTCCGCAGGCGAGGCTGCACTGATCAGCTCGTTTGCCATCTATGTCAACGCTATTCTTTGCCCGCTGATGGGCTTTGTGGCCGATAACTTCTATGCCACCAAGATTGGCCGCATCTTTGGTCGTCGTCGTTTCTGGATCTTGCTGGCCATCCCGATGATGATCGCCGAGCCGCTCATCTTCGTGGCTACGCCGTTTGGCTTCCCGTACTACTTTGTGCTGTACCTGATCTACAACGTCGCGTATACGTTCTGCACCGCCAACCTGTCGCCGCTTACCATCGAGATGACCGACGACTTCAAGGAGCGTACGTACCTCACCGGCTACAAGCATCTCTTTGGTAACGCCGCCGGCTTCCTGATGGCTGCACTTGTGGGCTTCGGCTTTGGCACCTTCGGCGAGACCAACCCGTTCAGCTACTTCATCATCGCTACGATCAACGCTTCGGTCATGGCAATCTCGCTGCTTTGTGTGTACCTGTCCACGTGGGAGCACACCCCCGAGGAGGTCGCTCAGGAGAAGATCGAGAGCGTCGGCGAGGGTATCAAGAAGTTCTTCATCGACGTAATCTCCACCTTCCGCAACAAGTCCTTCCGCAAGGTCCTGTACGCACAGGTCTCCACGAAGCTCGCTGCTGCCTGCTGGTCTGCCTGCCTGTCCTTCTTCATCGTCTACTGCCTGCAGATTCCTAAGTCCTACGAGTCCGTGATGGAGATGCCTGGCAAGGTCGTCGCTATCGTCTGCACCGCCATCTGGGTCGCTCTCATGGCCAAGAAGGGCTTCCACAAGTCTTGGTACCTCGCAAATGTCGGTTGCGCTGCGTGCATCATCGCCTACAACTACTTCGCCTTTGGTCAGATCAATGGCACCTCCACGGTCGCCATCGCCATGATCGCCTACCCCATCATCTTCGCCATCTGGAAGTTCTTCTACGTCGGCTTCCAGTACCTGCCCGATGTTCTGCTCAACTACATCCCCGATGTCGATGAGCTCATCACCCTGCGTCGTCGCGAGGGCATCTACAGCTCCGCTCAGCAGCTCTGCCAGCAGATCGCCCAGGCTATCGCCGTCAACGTGTGGGCTATCGTCCTTGCTGCCTCCGGCTTCATTCAGACCGCCGGCAATAGCGACGCCGTGACCCAGCCCGCTACCGTGCCTCTGTATATCTGCGGCTACATGATCATCGGCTGCGCCGGCTTCTTCCTGCTTGCGGCCGTCCTTGCCCGCGGCATCAAGATCGACAAGGAGCAGTGCGACGTCCTTTGCGACGAGATTCACCGAGTCAAGGAGGGTGGCAAGATGGCCGACGTCAAGCCCGAGGTCAAGGCGCTTTGCGAGGAGCTCTCCGGCTTTAAGTACGAGGACTGCTTTGCCCACAACAACGTTGGCTTCCAGGACGGTAGCGTAACTCCCGCCGAGTAAGGCCGACATATCGTCCAAATCACAGGGCCGTGCCACCGGAATTCCGCCGGCAGGCACGGCCCTTTTTCAACAGCGTACAATTTGCCTTTAGAGCATCTTTTTGAGGGAGAAACCCATGGAGACGAACGTTATCTGGCGCAACGCGCGCGCGGCGGTTATCGAGCTTGACGACGGCGGTTACTTTACCTGCGCCGATACGTGGGAGATCTTTGTCAACGACGAGCCCGCCGGTACCACGAATACGGTCGAGACCTATGTCGACGGCCTGACCCCCGGCAAGCGCAACCTGGTTCGTTTTGTTTGTGGCGAGCGTGAGCTGAGCGTAGGTGTCACCACGCCGGCTGAGCCCTTTACCATCAACGTTCGCGACTGTGGCGCCAAGGGCGATGCCGAGCATGATGACACCACCAACATCCAGGCTGCCATCATGGCCTGCCCCAAGGGTGGCCGCGTGCTGATCCCCGCCGGTAGTTATCGCATCAAGTCTCTCTTTCTTAAGAGCAATATCAACATCGAGCTCGCCGAGGGAGCGGTGCTGCTGGCCCGCCACGATCGTGCCTCGCTTGCCTACATTCCGGGCACGGTCACGGGCAACGAGGGTGCCGGGTATGCCGGCACCGATATGCTGCCCCTGGGCCGCTGGGAGGGCGAGAGCTTCTCGACCTACTGCTCTACCTTTACGGGTCTGAGCGTGCACGACGTGTGCATCTATGGTCGCGGCGCGATCGACGGTCAGACTGATTTTGCCGAGGACAACTGGTGGAACAAGGACTTTAAGAACATCTTTCGCCCGGAGGAGGGCCGTGAGGTCGCCCGCCCGCGCATGATCTTCCTATCCGAGTGTGAGAACGTGAGCTTGGCCGGCTTCACCGTGCGCAATAGCCCGGCGTGGAACATCCACCCCATCCTGTGCGAGCACGTCGATGCGCTCTGCCTGTCCATCGAGGGTCCCAAGAACTCCCACAACACCTGTCTCTTATACACATCTCCGAGCCCACGAGACAT
>URKT01000115.1 GCA_900548495.1 uncultured Collinsella sp.
ATCTACAAGAAAGACGCCGCCGCTATCGCGGTTGTCCTGTGTCTTTGTCTGGGCGTGGGCAGTTTCTTCGATTATCAGATCTCGAGCGCGCTGTTCAACATCGGCAGCATGTACGGCCGCTTTATCGAGGCCGCTGGCGAGTTGCCGTTTGAGCTGACGGCGAGCATCGCGGGCGTTATGCTCGTGCGCGCGGTGCGTCCCGACTCCAGGGGCAGCAAATGGCTTGCCGCGCTCGGCATCCTCGTCAACGTTGGCCTGACCGGCTACGAGATCGTTTCGTCCCTGAGGGTTGGCGGTAAACTCATTGCGGCTCAGTTGGTGCTGACGTTTGTGCTGGTCATCGCTGCCAACCTTATCGTCTATCGCCTCACGCGCACGACCGAGCCCGACGAGCTCACGCGCTGGGCGTTGATGGTGCTTGCCGTGTGGATCGCTCAGGCCATCATCCTCAACGTGATCGTCAAGCCGCTGTGGTCGCGTCCGCGCATGCGCGTGATCGAGGTCACGCCGGGACTCGATTTTCAGCCGTGGTGGGTGATCGGTAACCCCGACAAGTGGACTTATATCGCCGCCGGCGTGATCAAGGACGGCTTCAAGTCGTTTGCGAGCGGACACACGGCGCACGCGGCGATCGGCCTTATGCTCGCCGGGCTTCCCGCGGCGGCCTTTAAGGAAAAGCCGTCACGCCGTCGTGTGGTCTTTTGGACGGCGGCTGTGGTCGCGGCGCTCGTCGCGCTTGGCCGCATCGTGATCGGAGCGCACTTTTTGAGTGACGTGAGCTGCGGCTTTGCTCTGGTGCTGGCGCTTGAGTGCCTTGCCGCGCGCATTGCCTATCCCAACGGCGTACAATAGCTCCGTTTGAATCATCTGGCCGATACCCGGTAAGAGAGGATTGCCATGCTCGCGTTTAACAACGACTATTCCCACGGCGCACATCCGGCAGTGCTGCAGGCGCTTGTCGACACCAATATGGAGCCGCAGCCCGGCTATGGTACCGATGCGCACACCGAGCGTGCCAAGCAGCTTATCCGCGAGGCCTGTCAGGCGCCCGACGCCGACGTGTTTTTTCTGGTGGGCGGCACGCAGGCCAACGCGACGGTGATCGACATGTTGCTCGCGCCGTACGAGGGCGTCGTTGCTGCCGAGACCGGCCACGTCGCCTGCCACGAGGCGGGCGCCATCGAGTTTGGCGGCCACAAGGTGCTCACCATCCCCGGCTACGAGGGCAAGATGCACGCCGAGGACCTCGAGAACTATATCCAGGTGTTCTACGAAAACGAGAGCTACGAGCATACGGTGTTCCCAGGCGCCGTGTACGTGAGCCTATCGACCGAGTACGGCACGCTGTACTCCAAGGCCGAGCTCGCGGCGATCCATGCGGTGTGCCAGAAGCGCCAGATTCCGCTGTTTGTGGACGGTGCCCGCCTGGCCTATGCGCTGGCGGCCGATGAGTGCGACATTACCCTGCCCGAGCTGGCGCAGCTGTGCGACGTGTTCTACATCGGCGGCACCAAGTGCGGCGCTCTGTGCGGCGAGGCTGTGGTGTTTTGCGGCATACACGCTCCGGCGCATCCCATTCCGCGCATTAAGCAGCACGGTGCGCTGTTGGCCAAGGGCCGCCTGACGGGCGTCCAGTTTGAGGCGCTCTTTACCGATGGCCTGTATTTTGAGATTGGCCGTCAGGCGATCGAAACCGCGCAGGCGCTTCGTCGCGTGCTGCACGAGCACGGCTACCGGTTCTTCTTGGAGACGCCGACTAACCAGCAGTTCGTGATTCTGCCCAACGAGGACATGGCGCGCATTCGCGAGCATGCGGCGATCGAGTACTGGGAAAAGTACGACGAGACCCACACGGTGGTGCGCTTTTGCACCAGCTGGGCCACGACGCAGGAGGATATCGACGCGTTGGCGGCGGTTCTGTAGCCTGATGTAATGACGAGGGGCCGCCTTGCGCTGGGTTTGGCGCAAGGCGGCCTTTGTTTTTGAGGGGGAAGGGTTGTATGACCGAGATGTCCGAGCCGACGATTCGCCTGGCGACGCCCGATGACGCGTCGGCGTTGCTTGCCATCTATGAGCCGTATGTGCGCCAGACGGCGATTACCTGCGAATACGAGGTGCCGAGCGTTGAGGAGTTCGCCGGGCGTATTGAGCGCACGCTCAAGCGCTATCCGTATCTGGTGATGGAGTTGGACGGGCGTCCGGTAGGCTATGCCTACGTGAGTCCGCTTAACAGCCGCGAGGCATACGATTGGTCGGTCGAGACGTCGATCTACCTGGCACGCGATGTGCGCCATGGCGGGCTGGGTCGCAAGCTGCACGACGCGCTCAAGCAATGCCTGGTCGCGATGGGCATCACCAACATGTGCGCGCTCATCGCCGTGCCGCACGACAAGGACGACGAGTACCTGACGCACAACAGCCAGGACTTCCATGCCCATATGGGGTATCGCCTGGTGGGTGCCTTCGACCGCTGCGCCCAAAAGTTCGGTCGCTGGTACGACATGTGTTGGATGGAGCTGGTCCTGGCCGAGCGCACGCCCAACCAACCCAAACCAACCTGGTTCCCCGACCTCCCCAAACCTACCATTTAGGGACAGGTTAGCCGATGGGCTCGGTGTATTTGGCGCGGTCGGTGCGCTGGATGCGCTTGGAGACATGGAGCGGGCGGCCGTCGGTGTCGTAGACGTAGTCGGTGATCAGGATCAGCGCCTGCCCGCGCTCAACGTTGAGCAAAAACGCCTCGTTTTGCGAGGCATAGCACACCTCAAAGGTCTTATGTCCCTGTGCCGGCGCGCGATGGAATTCTTGGCGCAGCGTGGCGTAGAGTGAACCGTTGATATCGCGATCGATGAGCGCCTCAAAGCTTGGCGGCAGATAGGTGGTCTCCAGGCACAACGGCGCATCGTCCAGATAACGCAGGCGGACAAGTTTGACGAGCTTGCTGCCCACGGCGGCATCAAAGAACTTAGCTATGCTGCCGCCCGCCTTGGTAAAGCCCGAGTCCACCGTGCGCGTGGTGGGCTTCATGCCCTGACCCTGGACCTGCGCCGTATAGCTCGAAAACACCAGGTTGTTCTCGTGGAGCGCCGGCGTGTCGGCCACAAAGGCGCCGCGCCCGCGCTCGGTTCGAACCAGACCCTCATCGACGAGCACCTTAAGAGCATGGCGCACGGTGCTGCGCGACAGCCCCGATTCGTCCATGAGTTCCATCTCGGACGGCAGCTTGTCTCCGCGTGCGTAGATGCCGGCGGCGATGCGGTCACGCAGCGTACCCGCCAAGCGCTCGTATTGGGCCAGTTTCTTCTTAGACGAAGCATTCATGCGATCAACCTGTATCTAACTTGTATGTGAATCTAATTAAGCATGTATCCAATACAACAACAAAACCGCTGGTAGCTAGTTATCGAAAACCGCATCAGCAAATTATCTAAGACAAATATAGCATACAACTAGTCGACATAGCCAAAACATGTATGTAACTTGTATGCCATCGAGAGCATCAAACGAGAAGAAAGGCTGATGCACGATGACTACTCAGGAACAGGTTAAGGATGTCGTCTCCCAGGTTTTGGCTGACAAGGCAGACAAGGGCGGCATCAAGCGCGTCGTGTGGATTGGCGCTGGCGGATCCAACGGCGGCAACTATCCTGCCCAGTACTTTATGGAGCACGAGGCCACGCAGGTCGTGAGCTCCAGCTACACCAGCAACGAGTTCGTGCACGCAACCCCTGCCTACGTTAACGAGAACACCCTGGCCGTCGTCGTGTCCATGCGCGGTACCAAGGAGACCATCGTCGCCGCCCAGGTCGCCAAGGACCACGGCGCCAGCACCATCGCAATCTATGTCGACGAGTCCGGCCTCACCGAGGTCTGCGACTACAAGATCCAGTATGACAGCCTGGCCGTCGACGAGTCCTGCATGGGCCGTACCAACTCCGCCGTCGTGACCATGATCGCCATGGAGCTCACGCAGCAGACCGAGGGCTATGCCGAGTACGAGACCGCTATGGCCGCCTTCGACCTGGTTGACCCCATCTATCGCAAGGCCGTCGAGTACACCCGTCCGCTTGCCGCCAAGTGGGCCGAGCAGAACGCCGACAAGCCCTGCATCAACGTCATGGCTCAGGGTCCGCTCTTTGGTGCAGCCTACGTCTTTAGCATCTGCAACGTGCAGGAGATGCTGCAGATCGACTCTTGCACCATCAACACCTGCGACTTCTTCCACGGCCCCTTCGAGATCCTGGACAAGCGCACCTCGCTGTTCCAGCTCATCAGTGTCGGCCGCAGCCGCTGCAACGACGAGCGCGGCATCCGCTTCGTCAACCAGTACGGTGGCGAGCGCGTCTATCAGCTCGACGCCAAGGAGCTCGGCCTCAACGACATCAAGGACAGCGTGAGCGAGTACTTCAACCACCTGATCTTTGCCCCGATCCTCAACAACGTGTACATGCGTGCGCTCTCTGCCGTCACCCACAAGGACTATATGACGCGCCGCTACATGTGGAAGCTGGACTACTAGGGGATAGAGCGGCCTAACAGCTCGATGTCCTCATAAGTTGCGGTGGAATAGTTCCTGTTTGGGGGTCTGAAGCCTCTATTCAGGAACTATTTCACCGCAACTGAATTCATGGCGGCACTTGGGGACGTTCCTTTTCTGTCGACAGTTGGGGACAGTCCTAGTCGTTGGGGACGTTCTTAAATGACTAGTCATTCAGGAACGTCCCCAACGACTATTCAGGAACGTCCCCAACGACTATTCAGGAACGTCCCCAACGACTATTCAGGAA
>URKT01000116.1 GCA_900548495.1 uncultured Collinsella sp.
GAGACAGGTCTCGGCGTGTTCGGCTTTGTCTCGGGCCAAGGATCCTGCAAGCGACTCAGTGATCTCTGGGTGGTCGTGCACCTCGGTCGCCTGTTCGATAATCGACTGCGCATGCGCGGCATCTGCTTGGGCGTTGGCTATGCTCTGCTCTTGGTCGCGGCGTGCCTTGTCCTCGGCAGCGATCTTCTCGCGCAGTTCGCGCTGGCGCGTCGTGGCGGCAGTCTTCGCCGTCTGCAGCTCGTCGCGTGCGGCATCGGCCTCTGCCGTCACGGCCTGATGGGCTCGCTTAGCGTCGGCGATGGGGGCTTGCGCCTGTTCGACGGCCTGCTCGGCTGCGGCAAGCGAGTGCTCAAGGTCGGCGGTAATGCGCGGGACATCTTCTTCGGCTTTACGCAGGGCATCTGCCGTGTCGGAGATCTGCATCGAGAGCTCGCTGGTGCGCACCGTATAGTTGGCGGGATTTGCCGAGGGATTGCGTTGCAGCTCGGCATACTCATGACGCAGCGTCTCGAGCTGGGCGCGCGTGGCGTCGACGGTTTGTTGTGCGGCCGCAATGCCGGCGTCTCGCTCGGCCTTCACCTTGTCGCGGATGCGCTTGGAATCCTCAAGACGTCGAACGAGGCGGTTGCCGGTCTCGCGAGAGCTCGCCTCGCGGGCCTCCACGGCGTCGAGCGCGGCCTTCAGGCGGAGCTCAGTCGCGTCATCCTCTGTCTTCATTTGTTCGAACTGACCCTTGAGCTCTGTCGCTTTGGCGGCGTGGGCATCACGGTCAATCTCGGCTGCCGCAGCTGTCTTTTGCGCTGTGGCGATCGCCTGACGCTGGTCGGCGACGATCTGGTCGTAGCGGCCTGCGATATCCTGGCGCGTCTCGAGTTCCTCGGCCTGATCGGCAATGCGCTGCTCAAGTTCGGCCAGGTGGGCGCGGGCATCGGCAAGTGCCTTTTTCGCGGCGTTCATCTCGCGCATGGCCGAGGCACCCTGGGCGATAAAGGTGCCCACGGCGTTCGCAGTGTTCGAGACGGCGGTCCCCAGATCGCGGCTCGCGGCGGGGGAGTGCAGGGCGGTCGGTCGAGCGGTGTCGGCAGCGTCCGCATCGGCAGCCTGCGGCACGGCGATATTGCCGGTACCGCCCTCAATCACAGAAAAGCCTGCTGCGTGCGGATCGACCGCATCGGCGCCAATTGTGGGATGCTCGAGCTGCAGAAACGAGGGCATGGTACTGCCTTGGTCGGCAACCGGAGTCTCGCCGGGCACAAAGGTCGAGGCCGCCTCGGCGGCCTCCTCTTCTTCGGCATCAATATCGGCATCGGCCACGGCGTCTTTCATCGCTTTGACAGCATCCATCATGGAGTCCATGACGGCATCGAGCTCTTCTTCCGAAGAGACCTCGATGGGGCCCGCTGCTTGCGGGGCGTCGTCCTGTACGGGGGCGTCGTCCTGAGCGGGCGCATCGTCGTTTTGCTCATCGGCGTTTTCTGTTTCGGGGGTTTCCGCCGTAGCGCTTTCGTCCAAGATGGGGTCGTCGATGTCGATACCATCGCAGGTCACAGCGTCAGTATCTGCGGTGACGTCTGCGGGATCATCAATATGCTGTTGAGTCTGGGGGTCCAGCTCGTCTGTCATAGGCATGTGCTCCTCATCGTTGTTTGTCACCCTATGATAAAGTCTCGCGCCGACTTCCCGCGCGCCGCAGCAAAGTTTCAAAACGTGTTCGATGGCTCGCGTCGATAGCAAAAACTCGGCCACTCTATCCAATTTTTACTTGACATTCCCTTCGCCGAACGACGTGGTGCCGTTCGCCTACCGCGGTCTTTTATTTTCGCTTGAACACGCTAAAGTTGCATCTCAGCTTTTGGCGCGTGAAGTTGGATACGCGCAGTCGGCGGGCGTGCTCGTCGCGATTTGAAAGGACTATGTATGGGACTTTTCACTGGTAAGACCGTGATCGTCACCGGCGGCGGCAAGGCCACGCTTAAGGACGGCTCCGCTGGCTCCATCGGTTACGGCATCGATATCGCTTTTGCCAAGGAGGGCGCGAACCTCGTTATCACCGGCCGCAACGTCGCCAAGCTCGAGGCCGCCAAGGAGTCCCTCGAGGCCGAGTACGGTGTCAAGGTTCTGCCTGTTCAGGCCGATGTTTCGGCTGGTCAGGACAACGAGGCTGTCGTCCAGAACGTTATCGACAAGGCCATTGAGGAGTTCGGCCGCATCGACGCCGTCGTCAACAATGCTCAGGCCAGCGCCTCGGGTGTGACCATCGCCGACCACACCATGGATCAGTTTAACCTGGCCATTTATTCCGGTCTGTATGCCACCTATCTGTACATGCAGAAGGCCTATCCGCACCTGAAGGAGACCAAGGGCTCCGTTGTCAACTTTGCCTCGGGCGCCGGCCTGTTTGGCAACTACGGCCAGTGCAGCTATGCCGCTGCCAAGGAGGGCATCCGCGGTCTGACTCGCGTTGCCGCCAACGAGTGGGGCAAGGACGGCATCAACGTCAACATCGTGTGCCCGCTTGCCTGGACTGCCGCGCTCGAGAACTTCCAGGATGCTTACCCCGAGGCGTTCAAGGCCAACGTTCACATGCCGCCGGCGGGCCACTACGGCGACGTCGAGAAGGAAATCGGCCGCGTGGTCGTTCAGCTCTGCGGTCCCGACTTTAAGTACATGAACGGCGAGACCGTCACCCTCGAGGGTGGCATGGGCCAGCGGCCGTAGGGGTTACGGCGTTTTACCAAACGCCGTAACGGGCCGACGCTGCGCGGCCGCCAGGGCGACAACTTGTCATTCAAAGAGGGCGGCATGACCAGAAGGTCTATGCTGCCCTCTTTTCATGCCAATTTGTTCGCCCTGGCGACCGCTCGCTGGCATTGCCAGAGCATCGGCGTTGCCTTGGCTGTTGGAGATGATCTCGTAGTCGTTGGGGACGTTCTTAAATGACTAGCTATAAGGGACACTCTTGCCGGCACTTGGGGACAGTCCCTAAGTGCCGGCAGATTGGGACACTTCTTTGCAAGATGGCGCTGAAGATTGTCCTCGACGACTAGTCGTTTAATGCATCAGTTTCTGTCGAGTCGGTGCGGTTTGCTGGTTGCCCGTATAATGGTCTGCGTATGAACCGCAACCAAGGAGTTCCAGTTTATGGACCAGAACCTTTTTAAATTCGACCTGATCGCCGAGGACCCGACGACGCATGCGCGTGCCGGCGTGCTGCACACCCCGCACGGCGACATCGAGACGCCAATCTTCATGCCCGTGGGCACCAAGGCAAACGTCAAGGGCATTCCTACCGAGACCGTCAAACAGCTCGGCGCCCAGATCGTGCTTGCCAATACCTATCATCTGTCCATGCGTCCCGGCGAGGACACTATCGCCGAGCTGGGCGGCCTGCACAAGTTTATGAACTGGCACGGTCCTATCCTCACCGACTCGGGCGGTTTCCAGGTGTTCAGCCACAACGACGCCGTCAAGCTCACCGACGAGGGCGTGCGCTTTATCGTCAACGATTACGACGGTCGCCACGTGTTCTGGACGCCCGAGGACAACATGGAAATCGCCATGAAGCTCGGCTCCGACATCTGCATGCAGCTTGATCAGTGCCCGGGCTATCCCGCCACGCGCGCCTACGTTGAGCGCGCCGTTGAGCTGTCGAGTATGTGGGCCGAGCGCTGCTATAAGGCGCATAACCGCGACGACCAGGCGCTCTTTGGCATTGTTCAGGGCGGCATGCACCTAGATCTGCGCCTGCGCTCGCTGCGCCATCTGGAGGAGTGCGGCGACTTCCCCGGTTACGGCATTGGCGGCTACTCGGTGGGCGAGGACCACGAGACCATGTTCGAGACCCTGGCACCGCTCGTAAGCGAGTACATGCCCAAGCACAAGCCGCGCTACCTGATGGGCGTCGGCAACCCTACCACGCTCGTGCGCGGCGTTGGCGTGGGCATCGACATGTTCGACTGCGTGCTGCCGACGCGTACCGGCCGCATGGGCACAGCGTTTTCGAGCGAGGGTCGCCTCAACTTCCGTAACGCGCGCTTTGCGCACGACGACGGTCCCATCGATCCCACCTGCACCTGCCCGGTGTGCACGGGCGGCTACAGCCGTGCGCTCATCCGTCACATGGTCACGCAGAAGGAGATGCTCGGCGGCATTCTGCTGTCGATGCACAACATCTACTACCTGCTCAACCTTATGCAGCGTGCCCGCCAGGCCATTATCGAGGGCCGCTACGGTGCGTTCGTGAGCGACTGGATGAACAGCCCTGCGGCGGTGGATTACTAAGAGCTGCGGACGCGCTTGCGAGGCGTGAGCAACGGTAAAGGCCAAGCGGCGATCGGTCGTCGCGTTCACTAACACCGTCTGCGCGACCGCTGACCGATAGCTTGCAAGCACTTTATGCATCGTGGGTACCATACCGAATAGTTGATGTTCGGGCGGGTGTTTGGCGCATGGCGTCGATCCCGCCCGTTTCTATTTTCGATAGGAGCACCCATGATTAAGAATGAGAACGTCGAGGGCGAGCCCGCCTACGACGAGACGTACCGCCGCGGCCCCGTGGTCATGCGCGGCCCCATGATTCCTAAGGACAACACCTACGCCAACCTGCTGGCGCCCGAAGATTCAACCGACTGGTTGCATGCCGATCCGTGGCGCGTCCTTCGTATTCAGGCAGAATTCGTCGATGGCTTTGGCGCGCTTGCCGAGCTCGGGCCCGCGGTGACCATCTTCGGCCTGTCTCTTATACACATCTGACGCTGC
>URKT01000117.1 GCA_900548495.1 uncultured Collinsella sp.
ATCATATACTTGGCACGGTCGGCAACCTCGGGATCGATACCCGCCACATAGGGCAGGTAATTGTGCTCGGCAACCAGCGGATAGTACTCGAGCTTGGCATCGGCGATCTTGGCACCCGCCTCAAAGACCGGGTAGCACGGATCGGGAACCAAAATAGTGTCACCCGGATCGAGCAGGGCCAGGCCCAAATGACCCACGCCCTCCTGCGTGCCGTTGCACGACTGCACCATGGACGGTGTAATGCCCGAAACGCCAAAGCGGCGCTCATAGTAATCGCACACGGACTGCTTGAGTTCGGGCAGGTCGCGCAGGGCATACTTCCACATCTCGGGATCTTGCGCCGCTTGAGTGAGCGCCTCGACCACGTGGTCGTACGGCTTAAAGTCGGGCGTGCCCACGCTCATGTTATAAATGGTCTTGCCCTGAGCCTTCAGCGCAAGCAGTTTGTTGTTGAGCGAGGCGAAGACCTCCGCGCCAAAGCGGTCGAGACGCTGCGATGCCTGCATGGTGCCACCTTTCGATATAAAAAAACGCGGCGCTCCGACAAGAGCGCCGCGCGATACGGGCCATCAGATTGCAAAAGTGTAACGCTTGCAACCCCCGTATTGGTTCAATTTGGCCAACCTTAGTCAATTGCATTAAGCGCGTCGATCTGCGCAAGCCACAGTCGCGAGCTGGCGTCACTCGGCATACGCCAATCGCCGCGCGGGCTGAGCGTCACCGAACCCACCTTGGGACCATCGGGCAGGCAGCTGCGCTTGAACTGCTGGGCAAAGAAGCGACGGTAGAACGTACGTAGCCACGTGTGGACGGTCTTGGCGTCGTAAACGCCCTCGAAGCTCTTGAGCGCCATGCGGTAGATCTTGCCCGGCTCAAAGCCAAAACGCAGCAGGTAGTAGAGGAAGTAGTCGTGCAGCTCGTACGGGCCCACCAAATCCTCAGTCTTCTGCGCAATCTCGCCGTCGCCCGTGGGCGGCAGAAGCTCGGGGGACACCGGCGTGTCGAGGATATCGAGCAAAACCTCGGCAATACGCCCGCCAAAGACATCAGCCGCATAACGCACCAGATGGCGCACAAGCGTCTTGGGCACGCTCGCGTTGACGGCGTACATGCTCATGTGGTCGCCGTTATAGGTAGCCCAGCCGAGCGCCAGCTCCGACAGGTCGCCCGTGCCAATGACAAAACCGCCAGCCTGGTTGGCCAGATCCATCAGGATCTGCGTACGCTCGCGGGCCTGGCTGTTCTCGTAGGTCACGTCTTGGACGGCCGGATCGTGCTCAATGTCCTTGAAGTGCTGCTCCACAGCCGCATGGATCGAAACCTCGCGGAAGCTCACACCCAGGTCGCGAGCGAGCGACTCGGCGTTCGACTTGGTGCGATGCGTCGTGCCAAAGCCGGGCATGGACACGGCCGTGATACCGGTGCGCGGCAGCCCCAGTGCATCGAAGGCACGCACGGTCACAAGCAGTGCCAGCGTGGAGTCCAGGCCGCCCGAAAGGCCGATGACGGCCGCCTTGGTGCCCGTATGGGCAAGGCGGGTCTTGAGGCCGGCGGTCTGCAGGTCGAGGATGGTCTCGCAACGCTCGGCCAGGTCGCCATGGTCGGCCGGCACAAAGGGCGCGCGGGGGAAGACTCGGTCAATGTCAAGTGCATCGCGCAGGACAGACTCGTCTGCCAGAACGCCCTCAAACGAAAACTCAACGGTCGTGGCCTCCGGCGCATCGTCCGCGCGCGTCCACGTCGTCGAGCGACGGCGCTCGGCAACCAGACGGTCAAGATCGACATCGGCCACCGCCATCTCGCAGGTGAGGAGCTTCGTGGCGGCGAGCTTAGATCCGTTTTCGTAGACGAGGTTCTCGCCCGCAAAGACCATATCGGTCGTGGACTCGCCCTCACTCGCGTCCGCATAGGCATAGGCGCAGTACAGGCGCGCACTCTGATTGGAGATGAGACTGCGGCGATAGTCTGCCTTACCGATAATCTCGTCCGAAGCCGACGGGTTGAGAATCACCGTCGCACCGGCAAGCGCCATCTCGGTCGAAGGGGGCGCTGGCACCCACAGGTCCTCGCAGACCTCAACGCCCAGCACCATATCCTCGGCACCCTCATCACAGCAGCGGTAGACAAGCCCCGAACCCAGCGGAACCGGACCCTGACCGGCAAACTCGACCCACACGGGATCCGCGGGCGCCGGAGCAAACCAACGGCGCTCGTAGAACTCGCCATAGTTGGGCAGATACTTCTTGGCTGTGAGGCCCAAAAGCTCGCCCGCGCAGCACACGGCGGCGCAGTTGTAGATATTCTCGGCAACTGCAACGGGAAGACCGATGGTAAAGACAATCGGCAGCTCACGAGTCTCATCGAGGATATGCACCAGAGCAGCCTCGCAGGCATGCAGCAGCGTGCGATTATGGAACAGGTCGGCCGCGGTATAGCCGCACAAGTTAAGCTCGGGCAGCACCAGCGCGCGAACGCCGCGCTCGGCAGCCTCGCGAACAGCCGCCAGCGCAACCTCGGCATTGCCCTCGACATCGGCCACGCGAATCTGCGGCGACGCCGCCGCCACACGCAAAAAGCCATCAGACTGAGAAAGGTGAAGATTCATAAGAATGCTCCCGTGCGTAGACGCAATTCACAACAATTAGCAAGCTCTATTGTAGTTCAACCGCCGGGTGCAACCGCATCCCACCAACTTGGTGAGCTATTGATGAGTTGATGGTATCTGTTAAATGTCACGTACGATTCACATCTGGTGGGTACCCTGATGGCTACACGAAACGAAGCAGATTTACACCGGGAGGACCCCGTATGACAACCAAGTACACCGACGCGCCGCGCACGCGCGTCATGACACCGGCATCGCTCAACAACGGCGTGCACGAGAACCATTCCATCGGACAGACCATGGCCATCGCGCCCAAAAAAGGCCTGTTTGACGACATTTCCATTCCCCAGATCATCGCCGGCGCCGCAGCCGCCGCTACGAGCGTCGCGCTTGCCTCCAAGATCGGTATCGCCGGATCGGTGATCGGTGCCGCTGTGAGCTCGGTCATCACCGTTGTGTCCTCGCAGGTCTACCGCCACTTTATCTCTGCCAGCGCCGAAGCCCTCAAGGGCACGCACGCCGACGTCGACTACCCCGCCGGCGCCTACGAGCCCGTTGAGTTTAATGCCGAGGAGCACCTGGGCGGCGCCGCGACTACGCAGGAGATGCGCCAGATTGCGGGGCGCGCGACCACGGCCCGCGTCGCCCCTAACAGCCTGCGCGCCAAGGCCGCGGCAGAGCGCAGCCAGACGCAAAAGAAGGTCATCATCTTCTCGATTGCCATCGCCATCGTCGCGGTCATCGCCTGCACCGGCGCCATCCTTATCACCACCGCCGGCGAGGGTCTGGGTGAGCGTCCCGAGCCGATCCTTTCGTCGCGCACGACCGAGAGCGACGCGGATAGCTCCGGTCAATCGCAAAGCCAGCAGGACGACTCGCAGGGCACCCCCGCATCCGCCGACTCGTCCTCGAACGCCCCCGATCAATCGCAGGGCGTCGATTCCTCTGCGAACAACAGCGGCACGCAATCCGGCACGACCGACTCAAGCCAAACGACTGACGGCTCTCAACCGAGCACGGGCGACCAGACGAGCGGCAATACGTCGAGCACGGGATCTACCGACAACAGCAGCACTAACAGCTCGAGCGGAACCGCGTCTGGTACGGCATCTGACAGCTCGAGTCAAGGCACGACGTCGGGCAACTAAGCACGTTTGCCTCTCATAGAGAACCAACCTGTATAACGGGCGCGAACCGGCAACGGTCGCGCCCGTTTGCCTTGGGTGCCGTCATGGCGAACGCTATGCGATGGTAAGATGCTTTACGTGTGTAAAGAGGAGATTTGCCATGAGCAAGACAATAGTTAGGCCCACGCTATCGCTGGGCAACCACATCTATCTGTATCGCCTGCTGCGCGATGCGATTGGATGCGGCAAGCAAACGTTTATGACGCAGGTCGAGGAGGCGCTCGCCGCTGGCGACATGACTGCTTATGACCTGGGCTTCGAGTCCACGCGCGAGTTGCTCGAGGAACTCGACGACTGCATTAAGCTGACCGTCTTTAAGGGCGGCCGTCTGTATGCCACCGTCATCGCCAACGAGGCATGGGATGCCGCCCTTGCCAAGGGCGAGGACAAGCCCAAGGGCGCCAAGGGCGCCAAGCAGTCCTACAAAAAGAAGAAGCGCGGCGAGAAGGACCTCAAGGCCGTGCGCCCCAAGCACGTTAAGCGTCCCGAGCCCGAGCCCGTGGCCGAAGTCGCTCCGGAGCCCGAGCCCGAGCCCGAGATCGAAGTCGCTATTGAGGTAACGGCAGAAGCCGAAACCGAAATCGCCGCCACGACCGATCCCGAAGTCATATCCGAGCAGGAAGTCACTGCTGAGCTCAACGAAGCTCCCAAGTCGACAACCGAAGAAGCCGCTAACCAACCCGAGACGTCTGCGTTCCAAAACAGCGATGTCTTTGGCGACGAGGCCGAGGACGATCAGCCTTGCGAGCCCGCAGAACAGGACGCTACCGAGGTGGCATCGGAGCCCGAGGCACCGCAGCCTGCCATCTCACTCACGGTCGTCTATGACCCCGAGAACGCCAACGCCGGCATCACCACCATGGCGTCCACTCCGGTCGAGGCAAAGTCGAGCGTCGAGGACGAGAACGCGACGCAGGTTGAGGTTGAAACTGCAGCTGCAGACGCGCCCGCCACCGTGGAGCCCGC
>URKT01000118.1 GCA_900548495.1 uncultured Collinsella sp.
CCAGAAGGTCAATGCCCTGCCTTTTTCATGCCAACTTGTTCGCTCTGGACGTCGCTCGCTGACGTTGATTCAACCAGCGATGTCGTCACTTGCAGTTGGGTAGTCCACTTGGCACTTGGGGACGTTCCTTATGTGCCGGCAGTTTGGGACACTCCTTGCGTTAAGAGGCTGGCGTGCGTCAACCTGTTCTCGTTGCAGCAAAAAAATCGCCCCGTTCTCGGTTGAGGACGGGGCGATTCGTCTTTTGGGCTTATGCGGCCAGTCTTATGCGAAATGGGCGACGAGCTCCTGCAGGACGTCGGTCATCTTGACGAGCGAGCTGACCGGGACGAACTCGTTGACGCCGTGGTAGCAATAGCCGCCGGTGGAAAGGTTGGGGCAGGGCAGACCGCGGAACGACAGCTGAGCGCCGTCGGTGCCGCCACGAATCGGCAGCACTTGGGGCTCAACGCCGCAGGCAAGGTAGGCTTCCTTGGCAACATCAATAAGCTCGGGATAGTCACGAACGATCTCGGCCATATTTCGATACTGCTGCTTAATCTCGACTGTCACGCGCTCCTCACCCAGACGCTGGTTGAGCATCGAGGCGGCGGCATCAATAAGGTCGAGTTTCTGCTGGAACTTGGCGGCGTCATGGTCGCGGACGATATAGCGCGCTGTGGCGTGATCGACGGTCGCAGATACACCCTCAAGGTGATAAAAGCCCTCGTAGCCTTCCGTATACTCCGGGCGCTGCACGTAGGGGAGCAACGCGTTGAAGTCGCAGAACAGATTGCCTGCGTTGACCATACGGCCCTTAGCGTCGCCCGGGTGGATGGACTGGCCCTCAAAGCGGACGGTCGCCTCGGCGGCGTTAAAGCACTCCCACTCCAGCTCGCCGATGGGGCCGCCGTCGACCGTGTAGGCGTACTTGCAGCCAAAGGTAGCGATATCCAACAGCTCGGCTCCGTGGCCGATTTCCTCGTCAGGGCAGAAGCAAATGCCGAGTGCGGGATGGGGCAGAGAAGGGTCCTGAGCGATACGCGCGACAAGCGACATGATCTCGGCGACGCCTGCCTTGTCGTCCGCGCCCAGCAGCGTGGTGCCATCGCTGCAGACCAGGTCCTCACCCGCGAGGTCATTCAGGGCGGGAAGCTTGGCGGTACTCATGGCAACGGGCTTACCGTCAACCGTGCCGCAGACCAGGTCGCCGCCTTCGTAGTGTACGATGTGCGGCTTCACGCCGGCGCCCGGTGCAACTTCGGTGGTGTCGAGATGGGCGATCAGGCCCAGGGCGGGCTTGTCCTCAGCGCCCGCACTTGCGGGGATATGCGCGCAGACATAGGCGTGCTCGGTCACGTAGGCATCTTCCGCACCAAGCTCGCGCAGCTCTTCAGCCAGCACGTTGGCAAGGTCAAACTGAACGGCGCTCGAGGGTACCTGGTCGCAGTTTGCATCCTCGGACTGCGTGTTGATCTGGACGTAGCGCAAAAAGCGTTCAAGGACATCGGGGCTCGTGGTGGTGTTTTCCATAAAGACCGCTCCAATCTTGGTCGTCGTGTGCAACAAGAACTCTAGCACGGTATGCCACGGCATACCACGACGCTTGGATGGGGTAGAATCAGCCATTGAATGCAGAAGGGACGGAAGATCATGGATACGACAAATAGCTCGCGCGAACTACATCTGACGGTGGCGAACGAAGACTACTTGGAGTGCATGGTTCGCATTGAAAGCGAAGAGGGGGAAACCAACGGCGTGCGATCGGTCGACATCGCGCAGCGCCTTGGCGTCTCCAAGGCATCGGTCAATAAAGCGGTTTCGGCGCTCAAGGCATCCGAGCTTGTCGAGCAATCGCACTACGGCAAGGTGATCCTGACCGATCGCGGCCGCGAGGTTGGCACGGCTATCTGGTACCGTCATCGCCTCATCCGCACGTTTTTGGTTCAGGAGCTCGGTGTCGAATTTGAGCGAGCCGATTCCGAGGCCTGCATGATGGAGCATGCGCTATCCGAGGACACGATGAGCCGCTGGCTCGCCTATCTCGAAAAGCAGGGAATCAGCGTCGAGGAATAGCGGGATATATATGGATACGAGTTATTACAACCGCTTTGGTGCCGAGGAACTTACGCGCCGCTTGTCGAGCGAGACCTTGTTGGCGCAGGGCCCCATGGGCAGTGTTCTGTTGAGTGAGTACGATGCCGCCGACATTCCACCGGCGTTTTGGAATCTGGCAGAGCCGCAGACCGTTTCTCGTATCCATCGCTTGTATGTCGCCGCCGGCGCGCAGGTGCTCATTACCAACACCTTTCAGGCATCGAGCTATGCCCTCAAGCACGACCAGATTGCGCCGTCCGTGGCGGAGGTCAATCGCGGGGCCGTCGACGATGCCCGCCAGGCGCACCCTCAGCTGCTGCTAGGCTCGATGGGCCCGATCGGTATTGAGTGGTTTGCCGAGGACTCTGCCGAGTATCGTGAAATCCGAGGCATTGCGCGCGAACAGGCGCACGCCTTGCTCAATGCTGGTGTTGACGGTCTGCTGATCGAGACGGTGACGTCTATCCGTAATTTGCAGCCCATGCTTGCCGGCGCCCGAGATGCCGCCGATGGCATGCCTGTTCTGGTGAGTTTTGTCGTTGACGATAAAGGCGACCTGTTGGGCGATGGCCTCAACATCGAGGCAGCCGTTTTGTACGCCGAAAAACACGGCGCAAACTCGGTTGGTGTTAATTGCTGTTCGCTTGCGGCCGCGAACGCGGCGGTGCCCAGGATGGTTGCATCGGCGACTACTCCCGTCACGGTGCGTCCCAACGTAGGCGATCCGGTCCAGACTCAGGATGGCCCCGTATGGCACGAGAACCCCGAAGCTTTCGCGCGCGCATGCATCGAATGGAGACATGCCGGTGCCGCAATGGTGGGCAGTTGCTGTGGAACCACGGCAATCACTACGGCCGCGATGGCCGAGGCGCTCGATATATAAAGGGCAAAACCGCTCCATACGAGGCGTTTTTTTATTGCTTGCATGTCCTCGGCAGCATTTGCCCAAATGGTGAATGCTGGTGCCGGCAGGTTGCCGAGTGCATGTTGCGGGTATACCCCATGCGTACCATGATCCAAACACTGTGAGGTGTCTGCGCGTGTGCGCGATAATTCATTTTGGAACTGACGGTTGGCGCGCTCGCGTCGATGAGGACTTCACTGCCGATAACGTTGCCCGTATCGCCGATGCCGTCGGCGAGTTGTGGCAAAAGACCAATCCGGGCAAAACGGTATATATAGGGTTCGACACCCGGCCCCTGGCGCGCGAGTTCGCTGAGCTTGCGGCGGGTGTGCTAGCAGCGCACGGGCTAGACGCCGTGCTCGCTTCGCGACCTGTCCCGACCCCTGCCCTTACGTGGGCGGCGGCTTATGACGGTGAGGCGTGCGGCGCGCTCATGGTGACGGGGTCCCATCATCCGCAGGGCTATCTGTGCCTCAAGATTCGCATGGGTGACGGCTCGACCGCCAACCAGGATGTCATCGAAGAGCTCGAAGAGACTATGGCTCCCGAGCCAATGGGGATCGAGGGGCAATATCGCACCGCGGATATCATTCCTGACTATATGCAGGCGGTGGCATCGTTTGTCGATGCCGAAGCCATCCGCGCCGCGCACTTGCGCGTGGTTGTCGATCCCATGGGCGGCGCAGCCCAGGGCTATCTAGCCGACTTGCTGCGCGAGCTTGGCGTTGAGGTGCACGAGATTCACGCCGGGCAGGCGTCTGACCAAGAAGATATCTGCCCCGACCCCGTTGAACCTTGGGTGGACGCTTGCGAGCGCACGGTTATCGAGGACGGAGCTTGCGCTGGCCTGGTGACCGACGGCGACGCCGACCGTATCGGCGCGGTTGACGAGCGCGGCAGATATATACATCCGCATCAGATCATGGCGCTCGTTTTGGGCGACTTGGTTCAATTTCGTAATTTGGAGGGGCGCGTCGTCGTCAATCTTTCATGCTCGACGCTCGTGCGTCGCATTGCCGAGGCGCTTGGCTGCCGCGTGACCGTCAAACCAGTCGGTTTCAAATATATAGCGGCGGAGATGAAGAAGGGCGGCGTCCTCATGGGCGGCGAAGAAGCCGGTGGTATCGGCATCGCCGCGCATATGCCCGAGCGCGATGGAATCCTCGCCTGTCTGATTCTGTGTGAGCTTATGGCAAAGACGGACGCGCCTTTGGGCGTTCTGGTCGACCAACTCGAGGACAGTTTTGGTAAGACGAGTTACGGTCGACGCGACTTGCGCCTTGAGGCCGAAGATGCCGAAACGTTACGAACCCTGCTGCCGGGCGTAAACCCCAAGTCGATTTGTGGCAAGGTGCCGCAAAACGTTAGTCATATGGACGGCTTGCGTCTGTCATTTGAGGATGACACGTGGCTGCTGGTCCGTCCTAGCGGGACCGAACCAGTGGTGCGCGTCTACGCCGAGGGGTTCTCGGTGGAAGAACGTGATGAGTTGCTCGATGCTGGCTGTGCTTTAGCTAGGGGGACGTATCCGCTTTAACCATGAGACTGCCTTATATAAAGAGATGCTCGGCGAGCGGTAGTTAACGGCTGGCAAACGTTAGTCGGATCACAAGATGTGTAGGAAATGTGTACGCCCAGATTCCCGCCCCCGGGGCCCCTCCGGTCTGGCAATATATCTCCTTGCCGCGCGGCCCGGTCGGACCGGATCAGCCGCGCAGGCGTGCACCTTGAGAACCGGATACTGCGAGGATGGACACTCACTTCAGTGTCG
>URKT01000119.1 GCA_900548495.1 uncultured Collinsella sp.
GTCGCGCCCTTGAAGTTGAACGTCAGATTGTCCAAATGCGGCCCGCGCAGCGTCGGCTGGTCCGCCGTTCGGTAGAACGGCGGAACCTACACAGCCTGTGCCAGCTTCTCGGCACGCTCGGCGGCAGCAAGCGCCTCGATCACGGTGCCGAGTTGGTCGCCCAGAAGGACGCCGTTGTAGGTGGAGTTGAAACCGATGCGGTGATCGGTCACGCGGTCCTGGGGCTGGTTGTAGGTGCGGATCTTCTCGGAACGGTTACCGTGGCCGATCTGGCTCTGGCGCTCGGCACCGAGCTCGGCCTGCTGCTTCTCGAGTTCCATCTCGTACAGACGGGCGCGCAGCATCTGCATGCAGACCTCGCGGTTCTGGATCTGGGAACGCTGCTCCTGCGACTGCACCACGGTGTTGGTGGGCAGGTGGGTGATGCGCACGGCGGAGTAGGTGGTGTTAACGCACTGACCGCCAGGGCCGGAGGCGCAGTAGGTGTCGATGCGCAGGTCAGACTGGTTGATCTGGACGTCGATTTCCTCGGCCTCGGGAAGCACGGCGACGGTAGCCGTTGAAGTCTGGATGCGGCCCTGGGACTCGGTCTTGGGGACGCGCTGGACACGGTGCACGCCGGACTCGTACTTCATAACGGAGTAGACGCGGTCGCCCTCGACCTTGAACTCAATGGACTTAAAGCCGCCGGCCTCGCTGGGGCTGGAATCGAGCACGGTAGTCTTCCAGCCGCGCGACTCGCAAAAGCGCTGATACATCTTGTACAGGTCGCCGGCGAAGATGGCCGCCTCGTCGCCACCGGCGGCGGAGCGGATCTCGACGATGGTGTTCTTGTCGTCGTTGGGGTCGCTCGGGATGAGCATGTACTTGATGTCTTCCTCGAGCTGGGGAAGCTTGGCCTCGTTTTCGGAGATGTCCATCTGGAGCATCTCCTTCTCATCGGCATCGGTGGTATCGTGCAGCATTTCCTTGGCAGCCTCGATGTCATCGAGCGCGCCGATGTACTCGCGCGAGGCGGCAATGAGGTCGGACTGGTGCGCGTACTCCTTGTTGAGACGCGTGAACTCCTTGATATCGGAGGCGACGGCCGGGTCGGAAAGCTTCTTCTCGAGCTCCTCGTAGGCCTTGATGATCTTTTCGAGCTTGTCGCGCATGACGGACTCCTTTATATGCGTGAAGGTGAAAATCGGCAGAATTGATGGGGCGCGGGGCGCCGCTGCGGGGGTAAGCCCGGCTAGAACATGTCGATCCTCAGATACATGCGCATCCCTTCGCGTATGGGGTACATAGTTGCGGTCTAACCCATACATGATAGCGTGCGCAGGCAAACCTGCATATAACCCGCACGGAATGATTGGTGCAAACAAACCTGACCCCATTGCACCAAGGGCTTCCTTTTTGGCTAGAGCGTATGGAGCAGGGCGATGAGGAAGCGCACGCCCTGGAGGTAGGCGCGGCGGGTGATGCGCTCGTTGGTGCCGTGGACGCCGCGGTCGCACTCGTCATCGTCGACCACAAAGGCCGAGAAGCGAATGCACTCGGAGCAAATGCGCTGGTAGTTGGCAGCGTCGGTCGCGCCGATCACGGTCGAGGGGACAATCGCCAACGGCTCGAATGATCCGTTTTCCTCCGTCCCCTTTGGATCACGGAAATAGCGGGCGGCGATGGCGCGAACGGCCTCGAGTCCCGGTCCACCAACGCGCGGGGACGGCGAAGGCTCGGAGCTGCCGGGGCCCAGCTCCACTTCGACACAACCGGCAAGGTCCGCCCCGGCAACCGCCTCACGGCAGCGCGCCACAACGTCGACCACGCTCGTACCCTCGAGCATGCGGAAGTTAATGTTGGCCCACATATCCTGCGGCATTACGTTGGCGCCGGTGCTGCCACCCTCGATCTGCGTGGGCGCGCAGGTGGTCGTCACCAGCGGATAGAGCTTTTTGCTGGCGAGGCAATCGCGGACAATGGCATCCCCGTTGGCGGCAATTTCATCGGCCGTGTAGAGCCCCAACTCGACGAGTTGAGCGGCAAGCAAGTCGGTCACGCGCGTCGGCCACTCGATATCGCAGATTGCGGTGATGGCACGGCTGAGCACCTCGAGCGATGTGCCGCCGTAGGGGTTGGACGAATGCCCGCCCTCACTCTTCGTCTTGAGTATGATATCGGCGTAACCCTTCTCCGCGAGGTCGGCATGCATAAGCCAGCCCTCGCCCGCGCCATACTCGGCAGCCGAAACAATACGGTAGTCACCCTCGTCGATCAGATATTCAAGTTCAACGCCACGCTCCTCGAGCACACGACCGATCGCCCCCGCGCCGTACTGCGTGGTTTCCTCGTCCTGGCCAAAGGCGAGCAGCAGGGTACGCTTGTGCTCCCAGCCGTGCGCGAGCGCATACTCAACCGCCTCGAGAATGCCTGCGACCTGGTCTTTCATATCGATGGCGCCGCGACCCCAAATGTAGGTGTCGTCCACATGTCCGCTAAAGGGGGCATGCGTCCAGTCAGCCTCGGTGCCGGGTACCACGGGAACCACGTCCATGTGGCCCATGAGCATAATGGGCTTGAGGGCAGGGTCGGAACCGCTAAGCGTCACCAATAGCGAATGGTCGATAAGCTCGACCTTACCCGCCGTAAATACGTGCGGCCAAGCCTGCTGCATATACGCGCGCAGGTCGTCGAACGGCTGCCAGTTCACCGCCTCG
Source organism: uncultured Collinsella sp. (assembly GCA_900548495.1). Classification (GTDB taxonomy): domain Bacteria; phylum Actinomycetota; class Coriobacteriia; order Coriobacteriales; family Coriobacteriaceae; genus Collinsella. Next base: position 2,700 of record URKT01000119.1, read on the forward strand.
GCATCCATACTCGAGATGGTCGGAAACGACAGCACGCGGCCCAGGCGCTCGCACGCACCAGCTTCGTCCAAATCGGCAAAATCATCCTCATGCGCAAAGAAGCGCCAAACCTCGGCCATGACATCCTTTCGATTGTGATGACGAGGGCCGCCCCACGGGAGCGGCCCTGTCATGCAAACATTTGCGGTCGGTTACTTGTCCTCGAGATAACGCGAGAGGAACTCGCGGGTGCGCTGGTGTTTGGGGTTGCCAAAGAGCTCGGCCGGCGCGGCGTCCTCGAGCACCACGCCCTTATCCATAAAGACCACGCGGTCGGACACGGTTCGGGCAAAGGCCATCTCGTGCGTGACGACGACCATGGTCATGCCGTCGGCAGCGAGCTTGCGCATGACCTCGAGCACCTCTCCCACGATCTCGGGGTCGAGTGCGGAGGTCGGCTCGTCGAACAGCATAATCTGCGGGTTCATGCACAGGGCGCGGGCGATGGCAACGCGCTGCTTTTGGCCGCCGGACAGGCGACCCACGGCGGCGTGCGCGAACTTCTCGAGTCCCACGCTCGTCAGATGCTCCATCGCGACCTTCTCGGCCTCGGCCTTGCTCATCTTTTTGAGCGTGACGGGCGCGAGCGTGCAGTTGTCGAGCACGTCCATGTTGTTGAACAGGTTAAAGCCCTGGAATACCATGCCGATGTCCTCACGCAGCTTGTTGATGTTGCAGCGCTCGGCCGTGAGGTCCTGGCCGTGGAACCAGATGTGGCCCGCGTCCGGGGTCTCGAGCAGATTGAGGCAGCGCAGGAAGGTCGACTTGCCCGAGCCCGAGGCGCCGATAATGGTGACGACCTCGCCGGGGTTAACGGACAGGTCGATGCCCTTGAGTACCTCGAGCGAGCCGAAGCTCTTGCGCAGGCCCTCAACGCGGATGAGCGGCTCATTGGTCTGTGCGGCGGCCGCAACGCCGGTAGTGGCGGTATCTGCCATGATGATTCTCCTCGTCTTAAGCCTAGTTAGAGCTGGGCAGCGTGGCCGGAGCCTCGGCACCGAGCTTTTTGCCAAAGGCTTCGAGCAGGCGGCTCGCCACGAGCGTCAGGATCAGGTAGACCACGAGCGCCACGCAGTAGACCTCCATCTGGCGGTAGTACACGCCGGCGACCGTGGTAGTAGCGTACATGAGGTCAAACACGCCGATGACCGAGAGCACCGACGAATCCTTGATGTTGATGATGAGCTCGTTGGTGAGCGCCGGAATCGCATTTTTAATGCCCTGGGGGAACACGACTTTGCGCATGGCCTGCCACTGCGACAGGCCCAGCGATCGCGCCGCCTCGGCTTGGCCGGGATCGATGGACTCGATGCCGCCGCGCAGGACCTCCATCATGTAGGCGGTGGAGTTAAGCGAGATGGTGACGAGGCCGGCGGTAAAGGTGCTCCAGATCTGGTTGGCCTGGGCGGTCTCGAAGCCCATGCCGCGCAGAACGGTAAAGCCCGCGTAATAGATAAGCAGGCCCTGGACCATCATGGGCGTGCCGCGCACAATGGTGGAGTAGACGGTCGCGAAGCCGCGGCCGATACTCTTAAAGAAACGCACCAAGTCGTTGTCCACGCGGTCGAACGTCTGAATGCGCAAAAACACAAAGAGCAGTGCCAGGAAGAAGGCGATGACGGTGCCGAAGGTGGCAAGCGCGATGGTGATTTCGATGCCGCGGATGAAGAAGTCGCCGCTCTTGTAGGTCATGTAGACCAGGCTCGACAAAAAGTCGCTGGGGTTGGAAT
>URKT01000120.1 GCA_900548495.1 uncultured Collinsella sp.
TTGTCGCAGCCCCGACCCGCGGTCACGAGCGGGGGCTCCTGTCGTTTCCGTGCCCTCGGATTGGGTCATAGTGTCTGACGTATGCTCAACCTGCAAGGCAATTCAGCCCCAAGCAAAAAAGGCCGAAGTCCCGAAGGGTTTCGACCTTTGTTCTTCTGCAGCGTCCAAGCGCAGTTTATCGATTCTCGATGCTACCGATATTCTTGAGCTCGATGGAGATGAGGCCGTTGGGCTCGTTGACAAACTCGATGTATTCGGAGTTCGAACCCATCTCTGCCGGGAAGCTGATCTCAATACCCGTGTCGGTACGAATCTTATGATTGCGCACCGCCGCGCGTTCGACCTGCTTGCGCTCCACGGGCACACGCTCAGGCACCTTCTCCTCGGTCAGTGCCGCGCGCACGCTCTCCTTGATGACCGGTTCGTCTTCAAAGACCTCATCGACGATATCCCAAGGCGGCAGCTCCTCGTCATCCTCAACCTTCTCGGCAACGGCAGCCTTAACCTTAGCGAGCGCTACAGCCGTGTTGGCACCGTGCTCCTCGGCGACTTCCTCGACCACACGCGTCACGGTGTCGATGACCTCCTTGCCCGATACGCCCGTGTCGCACTGCAGCAGGCCATCGGGGATAAGCATACGGTCCTCACCGGCAATCTTGCGCTTCTTGTCCACGTAACCGATCTCCATGGTGCTCGCACGCACGATGGCATAGCTCGACACCTTTTGCGAGGGGTTCGGCAGAATGGCGTAGTGGCGCGCGATGTCGTTGCGCACCTCCCCCTCCTCGCGGCCCACTTCGTGCATAAAAGCCTGCTTGGAGCCCAGCAGCATCACGGCAAACCAGCGGGCATCCTCATCGTCGTCAAAATCGGCCACGAGCACGTCGGTGGACTCGGCTTTCTCGGCTTTGGTGAGCTCGGAGGAGATAAACTCCGCAATCTGCTGCGACAGGTCCACGAACTCGCGCTCGCCAAAGAAATAGCCCTTGAGCTCGCCGCCAAACGCAGAGTTCTCGGCAAACGTGGCGCGTTTATTGTCGGCCGAGGTGCGTGCGCGGCGCAGATGCGTGGTCACGAAGTTGCGCACGGTACGGCTCTCGATATCGAGCTCGCGCTGGCTCATGACGTTGACGGCAGAGTCAAAGTCCAGGATATGCAGAATAGCGTGATTGATTTTCATATACGGCATTCCGTTCTAGATCGATTTCGGCACGAACCAGTATAGCGGTCGATCCCGCCCCAGGCGCATCGAAGATTGGTGCATCGGGGACAGGTTGCTTTGCACCAATGGTTAGCGCAGGAGCTCGGACTGCCAAGCCTCGAGCTGTTCTGCCAAACTCTTGCCGGCAGCGGGCATGTCGATCTGGGGTCGTTTGGGCAGCAGCGCGCATTTAAGGATTGCCACGATGGTCTGCGAGACAAAGCGGCGCGTATCCTTGTCAAAGCCTTGCGCAGCCTGGAGCATCACGGGTAGGCTCTCGCGCAGATTCCCAGCGATATCCGCAAACCGCTCAGCACCCGTAGCCTCAAACACGGAGAACAACGCATCTACAAAACGCTCGCGCTCGCTAGGCGACACTGCAAGCAGCATCTCGCGAATGGAACCATCAACGTATCGAGCACCGGCGGACAGGCGCTCACAGTACACGAAGTCGCGACCATCAACCACCCAGCTAAAGGGATTGTGCTGCAGCAGGCTGAACTCGGTGCTCTCAACGATGGCATAGTCCTCCTGTGTCTCGAACATCATGCCAAAGATCGACGACCGAGGTAGCGTCTTGTCGATTCGACCGGAAAGATCGGCAAAGGCGTCGCCGTTCAGAAACTCCTCGACGAAGCCCGGACCATCATGGGAATACGCCCATTCGATTCGCTCACGGGCGACATCGGAGCACATCGCCGCACCGTACACCGCAAGGTTTCCACCCTTGGAATGACCTCCGCACAAAAGCGGCCCGTCGATCGCATCCGCCGCTTCGTCCACATAACGCGCCGCGGATTCCTGGGCCGGCACAGGGCACCGGAACGCCATGTTAAAGTCCTCTTTCCAGCCCACAATCGTGCTGTCGGTCCCCCGGAAGGAAAGATAACTAAACCCCGCCGGAAACCGGAACGCCATGGCTGCAAACTGCTCTGTCGCCACCACATCGCTCACGGCACGATAGCCGCAAACGTGCACGCCACGGTAGCGAGGGCTTGCCGCCACGGCCTCCAGCAAGGCCCTGCTCCCCTCTGGGTCCCATAGGTCGCCAATCATGTCCCGGTAGCATTCGGCACGCAGCAGCTCTCGTACGTCTAGGCCCTGCCAGTTCGTCAGCTCCGCCATATCACCCGGCAAACGCAAATAGGACAACCACGCAAAGACCAGGCTATCCACCGCGCAGAACGGCCGCTCCTCAAACGGATCAAACGCCGTCTGGGCATAGGTCAAAAAATTAGGCGAATCCGACATGGCCCTCCCATCAACTATGGTGCATTGGGGTCAGGTGACTTTGCACCAAAAAGGCGCCCGGGCCGCGTGGTCCCGAACGCCTTCATTGTAGCTTTTCGCTCTAGCGAGCTTGATTTAGCAGGAGAAGTCGACGCTATCGATGATGTCCTTGAGGGCCTTGGCGGAGGCGGTGAGCTCATGCTGCTCGTCATCGTCCAGCGGCACGGGGACGCGGCAGACAACGCCGTCGCGGCCAACGACGGTCGGCATAGAGATGGCAAGATCGGACAGGCCATACTCGCCCACCATGAGCGAGGAGACGGGCAGAACGGTCTGTTCATCGCGCATGACGGCGGTGCAGATGCGCTTGACGGCCATGGCGACGCCATAGTAGGTGGCGTGCTTCTTCTCGATGATGGTGTAGGCGGAGTTCTTGACGTCCTCGGCGATGCGCTTCTCGGCGGCCTCATGCTCCAGATGGCCGTGAAGCTCGCAGAAGGTGTTCAGCGGCACGCCGGCAACCTGGGCGCTGGACCAAGCGACGAACTCGGAGTCGCCGTGCTCACCCATGACATAGGCCTGAACGTCGCGCGGGTCAACCTCGACGTGGGCACCAAGCATCTGCTGCAGACGGCCGGTGTCGAGCACGGTACCGGAACCGATGACGTGGCCCTCGGGCAGGCCGGACATCTTGATGGCGGCGTAGGTCAGAACATCGACCGGGTTGGAGACGATGAGCAGAATGCCGTCGAAGCCGGACTTCTTAATCTCGGGAATAATGGACTTGAAGATGCTGACGTTCTTGTTGACCAGGTCCAGGCGGGTCTCACCGGGCTTCTGGGCAGCGCCAGCGGTAACGACAATCATGGCGGCGTCGGCGACATCGGAATAATCGCCGGCGTAGATCTTCATCGGCTCGGCAAACGTCATGCCGTGCGCGATATCCAGGGCCTCACCCTCGGCGCGGTTCTTGTCCACGTCGATGAGGACCATCTCGGAGAACAGACCACTCTGCATCAGCGCGAACGCCGAAGACGAACCGACGAAACCGCAGCCGACAATAGCGACCTTCTTCTCGTTAACCATTAGAAACTCCCATCTCTCTCCACAAACAAGCCGCCCGGGAACGACCCGAGCGGCTTGTCGTAATCCCAATACATCCAATCGGGACTTTGATTATGCTCCTATTCGCAGCCAAAAATCGACCGTTTACCGAAATTGTTTGCAGGATTCGTAAAATAACTGCACGAAATCGGTTTCGATATATTGACGAGGCGAAATAGCTTTCTAATACAGGCCCGCCTCGCGAATGGCCTCGACAGCCAAAGCAATCTGATCGGGCGGCAGGACCAGCGCCATGCGCACGTGCCCCTCGCCCGAAGGACCAAAGCTCGCGCCCGGCGTCACCACAACGCCGGCCTTCTCCATGAGCTCCTCGCAAAACGCCATGGAATCGGTGCGACCACCGGGAAGCTTGGCCCACACAAACATGGAGCCATGCGCGTTGGGACGCTCCCAACCCAGGTCCTCAAGACCGTCGCACAGGGCATCGCGGCGCTCCTGGTACTTCAGACGCTGCGCCTCGACCTCATCGCGCGGACCGTTCAGGCAGGCGATAGCAGCCTTCTGGATCGGGAAGAACATGCCAAAGTCGATCTGGCCGCGCAGCTTGGCAAAGGCAGAGACCACGTCCTCGCGGCCGACCAAAAAGCCAATGCGGGCACCGGTGACGTTAAACGACTTGGAAAGCGAGAAGAACTCCACGCCCACCTCGAGCGCACCGGGATACTGCAAAAAGCTGCCACCCGGCTCGCCGTCGAACACGATGTCGGAGTACGCGTTGTCATGGACGATGAGCAGGTCGTGCTCGCGGGCGAAAGCGATGATCTCCTCGTAGATCTCGGGCGTGCCCACCGAGCCCACCGGGTTCGCGGGCAGCGACACGATCATATAC
>URKT01000121.1 GCA_900548495.1 uncultured Collinsella sp.
ACGAGATCTGCGCATGTCTCGTGGGCTCGGAGATGTGTATAAGAGACAGCATCCTGTACACCGGCACGCCCATGGCCGTGCCCAACTGGAAGCTGTTCAACCTCATCGAGAAGGCCGGCGGCGTTGTGGTAGGCGAGGAGTCCTGCACGGGCTCGCGCTACTACAAGGACCTGGTCGACGAGTCCGGCGAGACGGTCGACGAGATGCTCGACGCCATCGCCGAGCGCTACTTTAAGATCAACTGCGCCGTCTTTACGCCCAACGACCAGCGTATGAAGGACATTGTCCAGATGGCCAAGGACCTGCATGCCGATGGCATCGTCGACGTGGCCCTGCAGTTCTGCACGCTCTACGAGATGGAGTCGTTTGCCGTGGAGAAGGCCGCCGAGGAAGCCGGCATTCCGTTTATGCACATCACGACCGACTATGCCGGCGAGGACGCAGGCCAACTGCAAACCAGGATTGAGGCTTTCTTGGAAACCATTTAGGACTATCCGTCCCGGCGGCTTCTCCAGGCACCCGATCTTGCCGTTCAACAAAGTACGCGGCGCTTCTCTTTCACGGCAACCTCGGGCACCTGGGAAAGCCGTTTCCTTGGTTGGTTAAAAGGTTTGTTAAGGAGTTATATGCCGGAATATATTGAGCAGCCGTTGCCGTCCACGTTTGAGGAGTTCAACGAGCAGCGCAAGGCGTCGTTTATTCGCGTCAAGGATTACAAGCAGGCCGGTAATCGCCTGATCGGTTTTCTGTGCAGCTACACGCCGCTCGAGATTATCGATGCCGCGGGCGCTGCAAGTGTGGCCTTGTGCGGCACATCCGACGAGGTGATTCCCGAGGCCGAGAAGGTGCTGCCGGCAAACCTCTGCCCGCTCATTAGGTCGACGTACGGTTTTGCCTACTCGCAAAAGTGTCCGTTTACGTACTTTAGCGACATGATTATCGGCGAGACCACCTGCGACGGCAAAAAGAAGATGTACGAACTGCTCAGCGAGCTCAAGCGTACGCACATCCTGCATCTTCCGCAGGGTCGCGATCGCGCCTACGAGCGTGAAGGCTGGTACGAGGAGTGCCGCCTGCTCAAGGAGGAGCTCGAGGGCTTCTACGGCATCACGATTACCGACGATGACCTGCGCGCTGCTGTCCGTCGTCGCAATCGCCTGCGTGCCGCCCAGCTCGAGATGTTCGCCCTGCAGGCCAACCAGCCGGCTGCCATGAGCGGCGTCGACCTGATGAGCACCATGTTTGCCGGCACGTTCAGCTTTGATATCGAGGCCTATACGCAGCAGCTGGAGCAAAAGGTTGCCAAGCTGCGCGAGGCCTACGACGCGGGCGAGCGCCCGGTCGCGGCGGATGCAAAGCGCATTCTGATCACCGGTTGCCCAGTGGGCGGCGTAATCAACAAGATCGGTCGCACCATTGAGTCCAACGGCGGCGTGGTCGTGTGCATGGACGACTGCTCGGGTGAGCGCACGGCGGCCATGATGATCGACTCGGAGGCTCCCGATATCCTGCGCGCCATCGCCGACCGTTACCTGGACATCAACTGCTCGGTCATGACGCCCAACGACGATCGTATGGAAAACACGCTGGTCATGTGCGAGAAGTACCACGTCGATGGCGTAGTGGAGAACGTGCTGCAGGCGTGCCATACCTTTAACGTTGAGAGCGCACGCATGCAAGAGGCTGTCGAGGGTGCGGGTATTCCGTATATGAAGATCGAGACTGACTACAGCAACGGCGACATGGGCCAGATCGAGACGCGCATCGCCGCCTTTATCGAGACCCTGTAAGGCGAACGCGGCAAGGGGGCAGCCCCTATGCCATATCGATTTGAAAGGAAATGAAATGGTTGAACCCAATGTTGCAATTGGCGTATCTGAGCTAAGTCCTCGTGCTGTACAACGCGCGGCCGAGGCTAACTTCAAAAAGGGTTATTACTGCTGCGAGTCGCTTGTCTACACCATGAAGCAAATGCTCGAGCTCGATGTGCCCGATTCGGTCGTGGCCATGGCGTCTGGTATGTCGGTGGGCGCAGGCAAGTCCGGCTGCGCGTGCGGCGCTTTCAATGGTGGCATTCTGGCGATTGGAATGTTGTTTGGACGTACGGAGCAGGACGGCCCGACCAATCCAAAATCCGTCAAGTCGATGCAGCTTACGCACGAGCTGCACGATTGGTTCCGCGAGAACAACGGTAAGCATGCCATCTGCTGCCGTATCCTGACAAAGGAATTTGACATGGGCCGCGGCGAGCATAAAGAGCAGTGCATTTACTACACAGGTCTGTGTGCATGGAAGGTCGCCCAGATGGTGTGTCGCGAGTGCGGCATTAAGAATCTGGACGAAGTCGACGAGCCGGCTCCGCGCCGTAAAGTTGCCGATATCGAAATCTAGCAGCAGGTGTCCGGCGAGATGCCGGAGCCTGGCATAAGAAGGCCGACGAGGTTAGGAAACCTATCTATATGGATATGATCAAGAAAATCCCTGTTCCGATTTGCGGCGTCGCGTTAGGTTGTGCGGCCCTGGGTAATCTTTTGCAGAGTTATTCCGAGGCGCTGCGCATGGTCTGCGGCGTGGTTTCGGCACTGTTCCTGCTGCTATTCATTATCAAGGTGGTCGCATTCCCCAAGCTGTTTGCCGAGGATATGACGAACCCGATTATGGCAAGTGTTTCGGGCACTTTCTCGATGGCACTCATGCTGCTTTCGACCTATATCAAAGGGTATCTTGGTGCCGCGGATGTGGCGTTTGTCGTGTGGGTCGTGGCGATTGCGCTTCATGTCGCGCTGATCGTGTTCTTCACGGCCAAGTTTGTGGCAAAGATTAAGCTCCAAACCGTCTTTGCCAGTTATTACATTGTGTACGTTGGCATTGCGGTCGCAGCGGTTACCGCGCCTGTATACGAAGCTACGGCAATTGGCGCCGCCGCATTCTGGTTTGGCCTGGTTAGCTTTGTGGTGCTATTTGTTCTGGTGACGATGAGGTATGTCAAGCTGCCCAATGTTCCAGAGCCCGCCAAACCGCTTATCTGCATTTACGCTGCGCCCATGAGCCTGTGTCTCGCTGGTTACGTGCAATCCGTTATGCCCAAGAACCACGCCTTTTTGTTGGCGATGTTTGCCGTTGCGACGGTCATCTATCTGTTCTCCTTGGTACAGTTGGTCCGCTGCCTCTCGCTTCCGTTTTATCCCAGCTATGCGGCGTTTACCTTCCCCTTTGTGATCAGCGCCATCGCATCCAAAATGACGGCTTCCTGTCTTTTGAACATGGGGGCACCGCTGCCGTGGCTTGCTCCCGTTGCGCTTGTAGAGACGGTGATTGCGGCTATTCTGGTGATCTATACCTGCGTGCGCTATCTCGCTTTTTTGAAGGCCTAACGAATGTGACAAGGGGCGTCCCTGCGTTGCATAAGAAGGAGGATGCCGTGGTTGGCATTGGTATCGACATAGGCTCGACGGCCGCGAAGGCTGCAGTGGTGGAGACGGACGGCGCCATTGCGTGGACCTGCGTCATGCCGACGGGCTATTCGTCGGTCGATGCGGCCGAGCGCCTGCGCGGTGAGCTCGCTGCGGCCGACTATGGCGTGACGGGCGACGATGTTCGCGTGGTCGCGACTGGCTACGGCCGTGTCGCCGTGCCCTATGCGCACAAGGTCGTGACCGAGATTACTTGCCATGGTGCCGGTGCCGTGCGCCTGTTTGGCGACCACGGCACCGTGATCGACGTGGGCGGTCAGGACACCAAGGTCATTCAGCTTAAAAGTGGCCGCGTGGCCAAGTTTGCCATGAACGACAAGTGCGCCGCCGGCACGGGGCGCTTTTTGGAGATCATGGCCGACCGCTTAGGCATTTCCCAGCAGCAGATGGCCGACCTGGCGCGTTCCGGCGAACCCACCAAGATCAGCAGCATGTGCACGGTGTTTGCCGAAAGCGAGGTCATCAGCCTGATCGGACGCGGTGAGCCGCGCGAGAACATTGCGCGTGGCGTGATCGACAGCGTGGTCTCGCGCGTGGCGACCATGGCCGGGCAGGCCGCGGGCGCCCCGTACTACCTGACCGGTGGCCTGTGCGAGAACGCCTTCGTGGTGGAGCGGTTGGGCGAGCTACTGGGATCGCCGGTGACCACCTCGCCCCAGGCTCGCTTTGCCGGAGCGATCGGCGCGGCTGTCCGCGCCGCCGCCTTGGCCTAGGGGTGTACCGCGACATGCGCATCCTCAATATCTCGGCACAAAAACCAGATAGTACCGGCAGTGGCACCTACCTTGCCGCGCTCGTGCGCGAACAG
>URKT01000122.1 GCA_900548495.1 uncultured Collinsella sp.
TCGGAGATGTGTATAAGAGACAGAGTTGTTCTCGTCCGGGTGCGTGTGCAACAACTCGTCGATGATATAGGCGTAGTCGCGCGGGATGGCCTTACGCACCTTGGAGCGCGTGTAGCGGCTTGAAAGCGAGCGAGCGACCATGATGAGCTGGTCAAGCATCGTCTTGTACCAAGTTGGCGAGTCCTCGCGCTGGCTGCGGACCAGCTCAATCTTCTCGCGCGGGTAGTAAATGAGCGTGCACAGCTCGCCCTTTTCGTCAAAGGAGAGCGTGTCGCCAAAAATCTCGTCGACATGCTCGCGCACGACGCCCGAGCAGTTGTTGAGGATGTGCATAAAGGCTTCGTACTCGCCGTGCACGTCGCTCATAAAATGCTCGGTGCCCTTGGGTAGGTTGAGGATGGCTGAGAGGTTGATAATCTCGGTAAATGCGGATTGTTCGGTGGGGAACTGTCTCGACAGCAGGCGCAGATACTTGAAGTCTTGCGGGTTGCGATCGAATGCGACCATGAAACACCTTCCGATGGGGCTGGTAAAACTGATAAACAGCGTCAAACGTTTATCAGTATGCGCCGCTTTTGTTTCGATTTTGCGCCAGCGGCTGAATTGTCGGCTGAACGGTTTGGTAAATCGATTTAGTTGAGGTAGATATGGCGGTTGAGTGGAGACGACAGAGGGTGTTTTCTCAGATATTTATGCGTGGGGTCGGTGGAGACGATGGTGGTAAAGATGTTCGCTATTTTTGGTTCGATTTGGTAAATAGTGGACATATGTACCGTATGTAGGCTCACTGTGCGATAATTTGCGCAGCAATACGTAAGGAGCCTCATATGAGTGATTTTGTCCTGACCTGTGAATCTGCCGCCGACCGAACTCGGGAGTTCTTTGACTCGCGCAATATTCCTGTCGCGTATTTTCATTACGAGATCGACGATGTTGTCTATACGGACGATCTGTATCAGTCGATTACGCCGGACAAGTTTTTTGCCCAGATTGCCGCGGGCGCCATGCCCAAGACGTCTCAGGTGAGCGTGGGTGAGTACGAGGAGTTTTGGGAGCCGTTTGTTGCCGAGGGTAAAGACGTGCTGCACCTGACGTTGTCGTCGGGTATTTCGGGCACGTATGGATCGGCCTGCGTCGCGGCGCAGATGCTTGCGGATCGCTATCCCGAGGGCGGCAAGGTGCGCGTCATCGATTCGCTGGCGGCGTCTTCGGGCTTTGGCCTGTTGCTGGAATATGCCGCCGACGTGCGCGATAGCGGGGCTTCACTCGACGAGACGGCTGCCTGGATCGAGGAGCACAAACTCAACCTGCACCACTGGTTCTTCTCGACCGATCTGTCGAGCTACCTACGAGGCGGTCGCATTTCGGCTGCGAGCGCGATCATTGGCACGGCGCTTAAGATTTGCCCGCTTATGACGGTCGACTGCGAAGGTAAGCTGTCGCCGCGTGAGAAGATTCGCACCAAGAAGCGCGCGATTTCCGAGATGGCTAAGACCATGATGGCACACGTGCAGGGCGGTACGGATTATTCGGGTAAGTGCATCATGTCGCACTCGGCGTGCCGCGAGGATGCCGAGGCAGTTGCGGCGCTGATTGAGGAACAGGTTCCGCAGCTTAAAGGCAAGATTGAGATCAATGACATCGGTACTCTGATTGGCTCGCATACCGGACCCGGTACGGTGGCGCTCTTCTTTATGGGCGACAAGCGCGTGGATTAATTTGCCCCATCACGTCGCTGCATGATTGCTCAAACGAAAACGGCCCGCCTCACGTTTGTGGGGCGGGCCTTGCTGTTACGATTAGCGTTTCTTTCCGCGGAAGAAGAAGCCGTGCAGTGACGGCTTGAGGCCGCGGTTGGCGCGATGCTCTTCGACGCGCTCGTGGATCGAAGCGACGCGCTCGATGACTTCGTCGGGAATCGGCACGTCGGGATTCATGTTCTCGACCTGGCTGACCTCGGCGGCGGCGACCTGGTCGATAATGGGCACATCGTCGCGCGAGATGACAGGTGTGGCGTCTTCCTTCATCTTGCGATAACGCTGCATCATGTCGGTCTGTAGCTGCTGGGCCGAAGGCGGTGTCCAGATGATGGCGTTGGCGCCGGCGGCGATGGTTTCGCGGATGCTCTCGGGCGTCTTGCCGCCCGGTGCGATGAGCGGCAGGTTGGGATAGTGCTCGCGCAGCTCGCGCAGGACCTGGGGCGTGTTTTTGCCGGCGGCGATGTTGAGAATCTTGGCTCCGGCGCGCACCTTGGCGTGAGCATCGTCGTCACAGCGAACGACCGTGGCGATGACGGGGATGTCGGCGATATTGGTGATGTGCTCGACCATCTCGGCAGTGGCGGGGGAGTTGACCACGCAGCCCGCTGCGCCCTGCATCTCGGAGACAGCTGCCATCTGCACGGAGCGCTTACCGGTCGTAGTTCCGCCGCCTACGCCCACAAAGACCGGGCACTCGGCGACGGTCAACAGCGCCTGCGTAATGGCCGGCTGCGGCGTGAAGGGGTAAACGGCAAAGACAGCATCGGCATTGGAGTTGCGGATGACGGCCACGTCGGTGGTGTAAATGAGCGACTTGATGCGTCGACCGAAGAGCGTAAAGCCGCTGGCCTCCTCGATCTCGTCGGGCATGCGAAGGGCCGCCTTGCGCAAACGCCCGTCGATGGGCAGCGGTTCCATGGGGAGCAGTCCGTTGGTGGTCACGGCTACCTGGGGCTCGGTGAACTCGTCTGCGAGCTCGACCTCGGAGAAATCGACCGAGGCGACGATGTCCTCGTGAACCTCGGCGGGCACATCGATGGGAGCTTGGTCGTTTGCCGCGGCAGGCGTGTCGAAGGAGCTGGTGCCGACGAAGGCGTCGACGCGCTCATTTAGATCGTTGAGGGTATCCATGGAGGCTCGATTCTATGTGATGACGGCCGGTGCTATGCAGCCGGAATAGCGAATGCTAAATCGTTTGACGAGTTGATTTTTCCCCGCCGTGCCATCCGTTAGACCGAAGGGCCGGCGAACGTGAAGGAGCTGTGGTGGCGGGTATCGAGGTGCTATCTTGAAAGTCCCGTTTAAAAGAGAGGTGACGCGGTATGGAATTGACAGCAATGTTTGGCTCGATTGGCCTGTGTGTGGCCGCAATCGTTGCCGCCGCGGTCATCTACTTTGTGGTCACGGCCATTAAGGGCAAAAGGGCCGAACGCAAGGAGCGCGCGATGCTTAAACAGCATCGCGACCAGCAGGGCAAACGCGCACAGAGATAGCTTGTTGAGTTTTGGATCCGTGCGCTAGCTGCGTTTTCGAATCAGGGCAATGTAGAAGCCCTCAAAGTCGCGGCTAGGCGGAATGGTCAGCGTGCCGGGCAGGCCGTTGGCGATGGCCGATACCTGACCCGCGGCGATTGCCTCGGTCAGGGCGTTGGACTCGATGCGCGGCTCCTCACCAGCTTCCTGGGCGCGGCGTGCTTCGCTTTCGCATGGCGTGCCGTCGAGGGGGATGAGCTCGCAGTCCATGTGCTTGTCGAGGGCTTCTTGCAGGGCGTCCTCGTTTTCCTGCGGCAAGATCGAACAAGTCGAATAGACGAGCGTGCCGCCCGGTTTGAGGGCTCCCATGGCGCGGTCCAGAAGCGCGCGCTGCGAGCGGGCGCACTTGCCAAGCAGCTGCTCGGTCAGGCCGCGCAGGCTTTTCTCGTTGCCGCTGATGACGGTGCCTGTGCCGGTGCAAGGAGCGTCGAGCAGGATGCGGTCAAAGCGGAAGAACTCGTCGAGCTCGCGTGCGTCGATGCGCATGACGGGCACGTTTTTGGCACCCTGGCGATGGAGGTTTGACTCGAGCTTTTCGGCGCGGGGAATGCTCATCTCGCAGGCTGTGAGATGCGCCTGGCCCTGGGTGAGGGCGGTGATCTGCGTCGTCTTGCCGCCAGGGGCTGCGCACATGTCCAGGATGTCCTCGCCTGCCTGGGCGCCCAACACCAAAGGCGGCATCATGGACGACAGGCTCTGTAGGTAGATCTTGCCGTCGCGGTAGATGTCGAGATCCCACAGATCGGAAACCTGGGCCTCGGGCAGGATAAAGGCGTCTGGGTACCAAGCGACGGGGTTGTGGGCGATGCCGGCGGCACCGAGCGCCGCAGCGATGTCCTCGGCGGTCGCCTTGAGCGTGTTGGCGCGCAGCGTGACCGGGCGTGTGGCCGCGGCGCCGAAGCCCTCGATCATGAGCCTGTCTCTTATACACATCTCCGAGCCCACGAG
>URKT01000123.1 GCA_900548495.1 uncultured Collinsella sp.
GTCACAACCCTTACCAAGGCGATCGATCGAATCAACCGAGGCGAAGCCGGTACATGCCCGGTTGTGGCGGTCGGTATCTCGGGGGCAACGTGGGATGGCACCCCGTACAGGGAGGTATAGGTGCTCATTCCTTGCTGAGTTGCTCGGAGGCTTTGAATAAGTCATCTTCAGTATTGACGGTGATCTCTTCCTTTACGAGCAGCCCCATCTCCGGATGCTCGGTGCCGAGCTCGCCCGCCTGAAGTTCCCCACCCTTCAACATGCGCTGATTTGTACTGATCCTTCGCAGCAACGCGTTGCGTTTTTCTCCCGTACGCTCGGGGTACTGTTTGCTTAGCGGTTCATTGCTGATGATCCAGACCGTCGTGAAACATGCCACATGGTTGTTGTACCGTGCTGGAAGCATGACAGGGTAACGATCCAAGAAAACCAAGAGCTGGTCCCAGCTGAACTGGCTATCGAACTCATCTAGTACCAAGATCGATTGCCCCTCGTACTCATCCCACGGATGCCGATAATCGGTCACGCGGTAGATGTTCTCGATGGGATTGTTGTCATATATGTATTTCGTTTTCCCGACACCCGGATCACCCCACAGATAATGCACAGTGATGTCGCGAAGCTGACGACCATATTTCACCCGGTCGCGCGCTGTCGCAAGTTCGGAAAGGTACCGAGTGTAGCGAGCAGCTTGGCACGCGTCGTCATTCAACAACACCTCCGAGACGCTGGCGCCGTCCATGATCTGCCGACGCAGCTCAGCGAGATCGGAACGACTGCCCTGCTGATCCTTCAGGTTGATTTCTCCTCCCCGCCAGGGACCGTCTACACGTGTCTCCTCCTTGGAACAGTAATCGACGCAATCCTGTACCGTGCCCTTGCGCATTTCGATGTGCGCGTCGTTGAAGCCGGCCTTCTTGAACTTGTTCTTCAGCGTCCCCATATGGACGGGAGTCTGAAGTTGCAGGAATGCCTGAAAATGAGGGTAGTCGCTCTTGCCTCCCTCCTCCTGCTGGA
The DNA here is from genome assembly GCA_900548495.1 of uncultured Collinsella sp. Lineage (GTDB taxonomy): Bacteria > Actinomycetota > Coriobacteriia > Coriobacteriales > Coriobacteriaceae > Collinsella. Next base: position 1,018 of record URKT01000123.1, read on the forward strand.
AGATGTATGCCCCCAGAATATCCAGCAGTTCCTCTACGTCCTGCCGCGTGTGTTTTTCGGCAGAGATCGTCAACATCCAGTCGCGCGCAGTCGATGGCATTTCACTCCTTCCTGTTCTGCTCAAAAGTTGGCGGGAGTAACACTGCCCCCGCCAAGCCGCCGCAAGCGGCGGCACGACCGCCGAACGCTTCGCTGAAGCTACGCTTCGGCGGTCGCGGAAAGCCCCTGCAGGGTCTCGTCGTCAATCCAATCCACGCGAAACAGTTGGGATTTCTTTGCGGCGGAGTTCCACAACCAGCCTGTTCCCGGCGAAGCGGCGGAGATGGCCCAAGGGGCGGCGCCAACTCGGAGTGCGGCTGAGGGGAGCATCATCTTTGCCTCCGACTCGCCCATGCGCATAGCGATCGTCTGACCGTTGAAGTCATCGCGAATCGGAATCGCCTCCTTGCGGGGGTTTTGGCTGAAGCCCCAGACCAAATTCCCCGTCGCGCGACCCATGCCAAGGACAGCTGTGAGATCGTGCTGGAACTGCTTGGAAACCTTTGCGTCCTGTCTGAACAGCTCCGCGAGCTCATCGATCACGAGGATGTTTCTAGGGTTATCCGGCGTCGGTGTGTGCATCCGGGCACTTCCGGCCATGTCCCGTGCACGTTGGTTCATGGCATTACGGAATGACGATACAAGTTCCGCTGCGGATTCCACATCGATCGCGACCGTCTGGAACATTGCGCGGCTCATGCTTAGTTCCATCGCCTTCAGGTCAATGCCGTACAGGCGAACCAGTCCAGCTTGCGCAAACGGTTCAACTTGGACAAGAAGATTTGCAAGGACGGACCCTTTCCCGGAATCGCTTTCGCCGATGGTGAGCAAATGCCGCTCGCACCAATCGATATAAACGGGACAGCCGTTGGTATCGACAGCGAGGCAGATGCTCTCCAAGGTGGAGGCGGGGCAGCGTCCGAACCACCGCCCCGCAAACTGTAGTCCCACGGCTACATCCTCCTAGTGCGTTGCACCCACGTGAAACGTCGGTGCGCGATTGGCTCAGCTGTCTCGTCTGGCCACAGTTCGTTGACAGTCATCGCGCCGCGTCCAGCTGCTTCCTCTTGGTTGCACCATTCGCGCGGCCATGCGATGTAGTGACCGCCAAGTCGCTTGCCGTAGCGAACAAGCTTCCGATCTTCATCCTCGACCTGCTGGGTGTTCTTGGTGCGTGCGGCGATGATGTTTTTCGTCGCGCGGATGTCCCTTGCGATCTTGGCGACGATGGCACACGCCACCAGTGCAGCAATGAGAGCGAGCCAACCCCACCAAGGGATGCTGATGCCGGCCTCATTCATTGGAGTGCCTTCCTGTGTTGGTGCCAGCGGACGCAGACTCCACGCCGTCGGCGACGATGGTGAATCCCAGGTCGTCCACGGCGTAGGGGGAGAGCAGCACGCGGCCAGTGAGTCGGAGCTGGGTCATCTCCGGGATCGCGGCGGAGGGACGCTGCCGGACGAAGACACTCACCTTGTCGCGGATGCGCTTGCGGCGGCAATCTCGGACAGCCACGCCGGGGAGTTTGTAGACGAGACCACCGAAGCGCTCGTCGTCAACGCGGTGCTGCTTGTTGCTGTCCTCGTCCTTGACGTTCCTCGTTTTTGGGGCCATGTCGTCCACTTCAATCTCGTCGAGCGCGACGACCGAAACCCCATCGGGAATCAGGTCAAACACCGCGCCGCGGAGTTCCTTCATTTCGTCGGCCATTGTGAGTACCTCCTTAAGGTTGGCCGTTACTGGATCACTTCATGAACATTGCGCGCGACGAAGTCCACCAAGTCGCTCTCTCGATACAGGACTTTCCTGCCGAGCGTCACATACGGCAGGTGGGAGTTCTCGAACCTCCAGCGAGCCAGCGTCTTCACCGGCACATGCAGTATGGTCGCCGCATCTGCCGGGGTGAGGAGCGTTGGCATCTCGGAGTGTGTCGCGTTTGTGTTCATGGTTTTAGCCTGCCGGAATCAACGTAGGTATCGGTAGGGGAATGAACATAATCCGTAGTTTTGCGGTATCATGCATATATGAGCTTGACAAACGATCGAGAGAAGTATATAGGTGCCTGTGTTCGACGGGCGCGGCATCGATGGGCGCCTATTGACAGAGATGGCAAAATTAGGGGGTCTCGCGAGGACTTGGCGAAGAGAGTCAAGGAACTTGTGCCGAATAGTCTTGTCACAGCCGATGTGCTTGAAAACATTGAGACTGGCCGTACGCGACTAAAACTGTCTGATGCGTTAGATATAGCGATTGCCTTGGGGGTGCCTCTCGTGAACTTGTTTGTGGATGTTCAAAAGCCTTTTGAGAACAATCCTTTGTTCCCGGATGGGAAAACTAATTTGCAGATCTATGATGAACAACGTCTAGATGATTTCGAATTGCAGGCAGAAGATACAGATTTTAAAAAAGCGGGAAGGCTATTGGCTGATACTAACAAGCTCCAGTGGATGCTAAAGGCCTATCCGGTTCATGGTTTAGTCGATATTTCAGCAGTAGCTGAACATAAATATCGGATGGCATTGAGGGAATGGAATAATAGCCAGTTCTGGATTTATACAGATAAAGGACGTTTTAGAATGGGTGGGTATTCTAAAACACCACAACCGAAACGTGGAGAATATTCAGCAACAAAACAGGAACAGGTTGAACTATCTCTAAAAGTATTCAAGGTGCTTGTGAACACGGTTAATGATATTGCAAAGAATTTGAATTGGTTAGGCAGATATGCGTATTGCATTCCAGATGAAATGGCTGACCGAATACTCGATGCTGTAGCTGAGGCAGGGCGTTGTGTTCAGTCGTTTGACGTAGATGCCATCTCGGTTTCTCAGCCTAAATACTGGGATGTCTCCTTTGAAGAACTCGTTGCACGTGTGAGGAAAAGCAATGTCGAAAGCTTGGATTGAAGACCTCTGGCTGACCGAGCCACGGGAGACGTTGCCCGATGGCAGCAAGGTGAAGATTCCAGTTCCCAGTTCTGTAACGAAGAGCTTGGCCGCGTATATGAAGACGCCGGAGAAGGCCAAGGTGCCCGGGAAGTTTAAGACGGTGTTTGTGTTCAATTAGTTGTTGCGGGTTTAGTCACGATGATTTTTCGGGTTTAG
>URKT01000124.1 GCA_900548495.1 uncultured Collinsella sp.
TCTACACTCTCTCCGTCGTCGGCAGCGTCAGATGTGTATAAGAGACAGGTGTTTGGTGATGATCATTGCAGCGTCGATCAGGCCGGCCTCATGCCATGCGCGGTAGGCTGCAAGATCACGATCAAGGTTGCCGTCCTTGGCGTTCCATTCGATATCGACAAGCACACGGCCTTTCCGATTGTCCACCCAATAGGAAGCCTCGCTCATGGTGCCTAGGTCTTCGTCCGGCACGCCCGATTCCCTGAATGTGATCCTGCCTTTCGTCTCAAGTTCGTAGGCGCATTCTTTCCATCCCCGCTCCCGCAGCGCGCGGTTCAGTGTCTCCGCCATCTCGGAGTTGTTGCCGCCTGCCCTGAGCAGCAAGTTCGCGGAGAAGCTGAAACTGCCCAGCACATCGGTGATATCTGCCCACTCTTCGGGCGACACTGCCTTCATCACAGCGCAGGCGCTTCGTACCTCATGGAACTCGTAGCGGGAACGGATGCCGCTTGCCAGCACGTCGGGATCGTCGTAGGAGTGTGTCGTGAACGCCATGAACACAGTATAGAACTACGACACGGCACCAAAAAGATCTATTTAAAGATCTATTTGTGTTATTCTGTTGGGGTGACTGAAGAACTGTACGCACCACTCCCCACCACGGCAGGTGGCTTCAAGACGATTCTGGCCGATCCGCCATGGCGTTTCCAGAATCGAACGGGAAAGGTAGCTCCCGAGCATAAGCGTCTGGGGCGCTATGGGACTATGTCTCTGGATGAGATCAAAGCCTTGCCAGTTGACGACATAACGGCGAAAGACGCCCACCTGTATCTCTGGGTGCCCAATGCCTTGCTGCCCGAAGGCATCGAGGTCATGCAGGCATGGGGGTTCCGCTACGTGTCGAACATCGTCTGGGCCAAGCGTCGCAAGGATGGCGGGCCAGACGGTCGAGGGGTCGGTTTCTACTTCCGCAACGTCACAGAGCTTCTGCTTTTCGGCGTGAAGGGGCATATGCGCACCCTTGACGCAGGTCGGCGTCAGGTGAACATGATCGAGACACGCAAACGCGAACACTCGCGAAAGCCGGATGAGCAGTACGACCTCATAACGAGCTGTTCGCCCGGCCCCTACTTGGAAATGTTTGCCCGCTATCCCCAGCCACATTGGTCAGCTTGGGGCAATGAGGCAGACGAATCCGTTACTCCGCAAGGCAAGGTGTACAAGGGCTACACGGGAGGGGAGATCGAGAACATGCCCCCGCTGGAGAACCACGAACGGCTGACTAGGGAAAGCGAGCTGGCCGTAGGGAAACTGCTGCGGGATGAATACGAGTCCGGCAGATCGATCAAAGACCTAGCCGCCGAGCACGACTATTCGATAGCACGCGTCCGCCGTTACCTCAGTTTGGTGGATACGCAACTTCGTCCGCAAGGACGTACCCCCGCGTTGCAACACAGCTAGCGCAGCCAGACAGGACACCGCCCCGATAGCTCGGGGCGGTGCTTTATATTGGTAGACATTCAGTAGACATGACTATGGGATTCCATGCATTTCAATGCGTTCTCGGATAGGCTGCAAATCTTCTAAAAACGGCTAGATTTCAACCTTTTGAAGATTCATGCATGATCTTGCTCTCCCATGGGTTTTCTGAGAATGCTAACAGAGGGTCGCCGGTTCGAACCCGGCTAGCTCCACAGACACAACAAAACCCTTGGAATCAGTCCGATTCCAAGGGTTTTTGTTCTTGCATTTTCTGCGTATTGCAACAAAAAGATGACGACACGCCGATAGCGTATCTCACGAGAAAAGTCTTATTGCCTCACGACTGTCGAGGCCACCGGAAGTCGGCATAGGCATTCCAATCGGCCACTAAATCGACCGATGCCCGATCCCTGAGCCAAACGGACCCGAATGCCGTTCATCATCGACAAAGCAGTCCGCGCCTCGCGACGAGGATCTGCCAAACCGTCACGCTCGACTGCTCGGGTTAAGGTGTCCATCACGCGATGTTCTCGTTTTTGGTAATACTCATAGGCAGGATGATGCTCGTTCAACGATTCGCCTTGTAGCACGGTATATACAACCGCACCATCTCTGGCTGAGCCGCATTGCGCTCCATAAGGGCAGCACAGATATCACGAATGCCGAACTGCGCGTTGCCGCTCCACATATCCTCAGGTTCAACGCCAAGAGAATGGGCAAACGTAGCCATGTCTTCCCGATCACGATGCTCCAGCACGGCAATCAGCAAGCCGACTTTGTTCTTGAAATGGTATATGACCGCCGGCTCGGTCAATCCGCATGCTTCGGCTACCTGACGAACGGAAAAGCCCCAAAACCCGTTCTGTGAATCACATGCGACGTCACGTCGATGATCTGTTCACGGCGTTCCGCACATTCTGATTCTGCTCAAGACAGATCCAGCTCGTTGTTGTCCTTGGCTTTGCTCACCGTATCAGTCAAATCGGGGTCGTCCACAGACACCGCGTTCTGCTGGCTGAGCGTCAACGACAGCGAACCTTTGTAGGAGTCGCCGTATTCGTCCTTGCCGGACACGCTTACGGCAATCGAGCTCATCAGACGCTTCCTGCCGTAGTTCAGATCCACGGTGATAGTCGGCATATCCGGCTCTTCATCCGTGCCGAAGTCCCAGTTGCGCACATTGTCGAGCGCCTGACGGTACTCGCCTTCAGCATCGCCCACACCGGTATCCTCGATCTGCTGAATCACCCATGATTTCAGATGCGGATACTGCGCTTCATGGCTGATCCAGTAATTCACAAAGTGCTGGGCCAATGCCTTGACATCGATTTGATACGAGAGCTGCGTGTTGCCGGCAGACTTGGCAGACGATGTATTCGGGAACAGCTGGCTGCGCACATTCTTATCTTCCAGCTCCACGCCGAGATATTGTTGGATGAATTTGCTGGCCTCGGCCTTCACCTCGGCAGACGTTTTCGTGCCCTTGGCCCGGTCGATGTCGTTCGAGTACCCATCGTCGTTCATCTTGTCCAGCTGATCGTAGAACGTTCGCTCCGCGCCGGTGATGTCCCAAGCACCGTTCTTGACCAACGCATCCTTGACGTTCAATATCAAGTCCGCCACATCACTACCAACGCCGTTCCTTAAGTCATCTTCATATTGGTCGGCCGGGTAGTAGATGTAGTAGGGGTCGTCATCATACCAAACGTTTTTCCCGGCGAATGCGCCTTTGTGCCAAGCGAGGGTTGTTGCCTGTTCATCTGTCTTGATGGTCACAGACGCGGAGGAGTCATTGGTGGTTTTGCCCCAGCGAATACATGCCAGACATCCGCGCGTCAAGGGAGTCGTCAGTGCTGCTGTGGGTTCTGAGTTCGTATTTGGTGCTGCGCAGAGTGGACAGCGAGTTGATCGCGTCGAAGGTGACGACCAGCGGATTGGTGGGCTGGAAGCCCAGCATCGCTTTGACGGCGGTGAAGTTGGGGACGATGAATGCCAAGGCCGCCACCAGAATCGTCGCAAGCAATGCGCAGAGAACGGCGATCAGCTTCTTGCTGGATTTGCGCGGCGGTGCCAGGACGGCGGTTGCATCAGTCGCCTGATATGCGGCAGGAGCGGGAATCGGCAAAGCTGGCAAGGGAGCAGTTGGTGCCGGCTGTGGGGCAGCGGGCGCGGCGTAAACCGATGGGGCAACCGGCGCGGCTGGTATCGATGGTGGTACTGAAGGCGCTGGCACAGCAGGTGCCGGTATCGACGCAGTCGGTACGGCTGACGATGCGGCCGGCACTGGTACAGACGCAACCGGTGCGCTGTCTACAGACGCTCCACATGCCGGGCAAAATCGTGCCGGCCTATCAACTCTATTTCCGCAGTGGCCGCAGTACGCCATCGTGTGCTTCTCTTCCTCAAATCGGCTTGATTGCCATTGCTTCAATGTTACTCTTCAGCATTACGCCTCAGCCAGCCCCTACGCGTAACGATACGAAACGCGGCAGCCTTAATGCGGTTGTTTTGACGCGATGCCAACATCGAGCTCTGGCCAACGTTCTGGTACTCGGCTACATCTTGCTGCGAGCCAAGAAGCAGGCCATCGCTCGCGCCGACGAGGCCGAATGGCGGCCTAGCCTCGCTTTAAGCCTCAGGCCAGCACCTCCATGGGGTGATAGGT
>URKT01000125.1 GCA_900548495.1 uncultured Collinsella sp.
TGGAGAGAACGCTCCCGCAAACTGCCTCTTGACAACTTATAGGAGCGTCGGTTTTGTTTTTGCAAATTCCGGGATGGTCGAGGGTGGCCGGTTTAACGTAGTAGATGGCCACGTTTCGTGGCAAACGGTCCGACCCAAGGCACAAGGCGGCCAACCTCGAATGGCCATTCTCGAAGTTGCGGTGGAATACGGACTGAATTGGCACCTTAAAGGCAAAAACACTCCGTATTTCACCGCAACTTATCGAGGGGATGGGTTTTAGAGGCGAGCGAGGTCGTAGGCTTGGGCGGCTGACTCACCGGCGAAGATGAGGTTGGTTGTGGCTTCCTGAGGATTGAGCGCCTGGTCGAGAGGCATGGGCTTGCGGCAGATCGGCAGTACCAAGTCGATACCTTGCTCATATACCGCGTTCAGGTTGTCAGCACGGCCGCCCACGACGGCGACCACCGGCTTGCCATATCGCCTGGCGCGGCGAGCCACACCCACCGGCGCCTTACCGGCGGCGGACTGCTCGTCCATATTGCCCTCGCCTGTTATGACCAGGTCGACATCGCGCACGCGCTCGTCAAACCCCACGAGATCGAGCACCGTCTCTACACCCGAGCGCAGCTCCGCACCGAGCGCCAGCAACGCGGCTCCCAAGCCACCGGCAGCGCCCGCGCCGGGCACGCCGAGCACCGAGCCAAATGTCCGTGCGCCCTCGGGTGTGCGCAACAACCCCTGGGCTCGCGCCTCGAAAATTGCCGCATCGAGCAGGCGGCCGTAGCCGACCATCCAGCTGTCGTACTTGCCCAGCGCCTCGGCATCATCCGCCGGCAGACCCTTCTGTCCACCGAACACTGCCAGCGCACCGCGGCGCCCCACGAGTGGGTTCTCGACATCAGAAAGCACCACGACACGCGCGCCGTTCAGCGCCCGAAGCGCTGGCGCCAAATCAACGCTCGCCACGTGTTCAAGGCCCGCAAGACCGGGGGCGACATCGCAGCCCTGATCATCGACCACACGCGCGCCCAGTGCCTGCAGCATACCGGCGCCACCATCGTTGGTGGCGCTGCCGCCCAAGCCAATATAGATAGTCTTTGCCCCGGCACGAACCGCACGGAGCATCAGCTCGCCCACGCCATAGGTTGTAGCAGCCAGCGCCGACGACTCCGTGCAAGGCGAATACCCAATACCCGCCGCCTCGGCCATCTCAATTACAGCCGAGTCGCGCTCGTCGTCCACCAGCATCCGGGCAGACACGCGGTCGCCCAAGGGGCCTGCGACATCGCAGGTTGAGAGCTCGCCACCGCATGCGGCGATGGCATCGAGCGTTCCCTCGCCACCATCTGCCAGCGGCAATGCACGCACCTCGGCATCGGGCCAAACGCGGCGCACGCCCTCGGCAACCGTCGCCTCCGCCTGCGCACTCGACACGCTGCCCTTAAAGGAGTCGATCGCCAGCAGCACACGACGGGGCCGGCGGCACGCAGGACCAAAGTCAACCGCCGTGCCAGCATCCTCGCCGGCACCTGCAAGCGCTGCGGCGTGAGCGGCGTGCGCTTCAAGATCGGCACCGCAACCGCAATCAGCGCCGCCCGCTCCGCGCAGACCGCCAAAATAGCTACTCAGCAGCTCGCGGCATTCATCCGCCAGTACGCCGGCGGTCACATTGAACCGATGATTCAGGCGCGAATCGGCATTCAAATCGTATAGGGATCCCAACGCGCCCGCCTTGGCGTCGCTCGCGCCATACACGCAGCGCCCCACGCGCGCGTTAACCATAAGACCCGCGCACATGCAGCAGGGTTCGAGCGTCACGTAGACCGTGCAATCGGAAAGGCGCCAGCGACCGAGCGACCGAGCGGCAGCACACAGGGCCGCGAACTCTGCATGCGCCGAAGGGTCCTGATCGAGCTCGCGACGATTATGCGCCCGCGCGACAATCTCACCCGCGCGCACCACCACAGCGCCAATGGGCACCTCGCCCACCGCCGCGGCGGCTCGCGCCTCCGCCAGCGCCTCGCGCATGAACTTCTCATCGATTTCGGTGATCGTCATCGTTCGCCTTCCCTGTTGCAAATTCAAAACGATGCTATCATTACGACTCACGGAGAGATGGCAGAGCGGTTGAATGCGGCGGTCTTGAAAACCGTTGAGCGCGAGAGCGTTCCGGGGGTTCGAATCCCCCTCTCTCCGCCACTTCTAGTGATGCACCGGTGTCATGGTCCGCTCAAACAGTGCATCGACCACGTCGGCTATCTCGGGTCGACGCTCAAGATCGTGGCCCGATTCCCACCATATCGTGAAAAGTCGAATAATACCGCCGGCGACAAACTCAGACGTCGTCTCGAGTGACACGGGGGCCAGGGCATCCTCGGCAAGCACGTTCATCACACGCTCGCGGATGGAGCGGGCAATGCGGTCGCAAATAACGTTGGTCAACATACCCGACATGCTGCTTGCCAAAATGTTATCCATGAGCTGCTCGTGCGCCAGAATCAAATCCATGGCATCGTCCAAAATCGCGTGCCGAAGCGCGCGCACGTCCTCGGCAGACACTGCGCCGGCCTCATCGGGCTGTTTTTGCGGCAAACCCGACATGAGCTCATCGATATAAAAGGCAAAGTAATCGTTCTTGTCGCGAAAGTGCTTGTAGAACGTCGTGCGGCGAATCATGGCGCGATCGCACAGCATGGCAACCGTCAGGTCCTCAAAACGATGCTCTTCCAAAAGCTCGGTAAAGGCATCGAACAGGGCACGATAGGTTTTCTTAATGCGAAGGTCCACTGTTATCGCCATCCTCAGGGCAAAGACAACACTCGTCAATCTGTCGCATATCTTACACCTGTACCTCGCGCGCTTTGCCCCGGTGCCGACCCCGCCGAAAACACAACGCTTACCGGAAAGTTCGGCACGGCAAAACGTTGCGGGTATACTAGTAGCGTTATACCAACGGCAGCTGGCGCATGCCGCCGCGGCCATTCGAAACGGAGACATCATGCTTCCCGTCATCATCGGCATCGTTGTTGTCATTGTGATTGCCTGCGCCATCGCCGGCATCTACAACAACATGGTCACCAAGCGCAACCGCATCGATAACGCCTGGCAGAACATCGATACGCAGCTGCAGCGCCGCAACGACCTGATCCCCAACCTGGTCGAGACCGTCAAGGGCTACGCCAAGCACGAGCAGGAGACGCTCTCCGCCGTGATCAGCGCGCGTAACACCGCCGTCAAGGCCACCACGCCCGAGGCCAAGATGGAAGCCGACAACGTGCTGACCGGTGCGCTGCGCCAGCTCTTCGCCGTAGCCGAGGCCTATCCCGATCTTAAGGCAAACACCAACTTTACGCAGCTGCAGGCATCGCTCGAGGATACCGAGAACAAGATTAGCTATGCACGCCAGAGCTACAACGACTGCGTACTCAGCTACAACAACGCCATTCAGACGTTCCCGGCTGTCATCTTTGCCGGCATCTTCCAGTTTAAGGAGCGCCAGGGCTTCGAGGCCGCCGAAGCAGCCCGTCAGGCCCCGACCGTCAAGTTCTAGTAGTTTGGCAGCGCATCCTTAATCGGCCAAATGCATAAACTGCCCCGTCGAATGCATACTTCGACGGGGCAGTTTCCTTTTTCGCGAAGGTCCCCCTCTAAGCGCCGTGCATTTTTAGGAGTATTCAACATAACCAAGAGCTTCGGGCGCCACGATAAATGCCAAAGACCGCGAATATCCCTGCAAATCAAACGCTGTCAGCCCATAACCCCGCCCATCATCCGTAGAAAACATCGAGAAATCCCGATTTTTTGCCCGAGGTCGGTATGCAGGGGCCTTCGATTGCAGAATACTCGCAAAAATGCACGTCGCCACCGCCCCCACATGGCGCGAAGCAAATCAGAACCACCCTTAAAAAGGGTGGTTTGCTCTTAGGGTATAACCCACGGG
>URKT01000126.1 GCA_900548495.1 uncultured Collinsella sp.
GGCGCGGCGGCGAGAATATCGCGCGAGACATGCTCAAACGATTCGCAGGCCTCGACTTCAAACCCGGCGCGGGCAAGGATGTCGATAAGCTCACGACGAATGGGCTCGTCGTCCTCAACGACATAGATCAGCGCCATGTGTCCTCCCATTTCGCGTAACTTGCACTTTCCACACCATTATGCCCACGGCGTCGCGAGTACACGCCTCGCGCGGTGCCAGGTGACAGAACTGTTCGCGAGCGGGGCCGTTTTGTCCGCCTCGCACTCGCAGCGGTGGCGGGGACCAAAATGATTCTTTAATCCCCGTCCCAGAAAAATCATTTAGCGGCGGGCACGGAGCTTTTCGTAGCCGTCGGCAAAGAAGGCGACCGTGGCAGCGTCGGCCTCGGCGGCGTCGGCCTCGGCGGCGTCCGTCTCGGTTGCGGGGACCACGCCGTGCTCGTCGCTCACTAGGAACAGCGCACCCTTAAGCTGCGCAGGAATATCTACGCGCGTGACCGGGATGCCCTTGGTCTGGGCCAGCTGCTCGATGAGTGTCGCCGTGCCGCACAGGCACTCGTCCGCTGGCGCCACAAAGGCAAGCTCGCCGTTATCGACGGCGGCGAGCAGCTCGGGCGCCACGCCGGTTTCGTCGGCCTCGGAGCGGGCCTCGGCGGAGCGGGCACGTAGCGCCTTGGCCGACGTATCGGTTAGCGGCTCGTACTCCCCCACCGTCATGGCGGCGTTGCCGTTAACGTCGATCACCAGCATGAGCACGCCATCGTGCGCGGTGTAATCGCCCTCGGCTAGCGACCACTCAACGTGCTGTTTGGCCCAGCTGAGCATGTTATGGGTAAGTGGCTCGCCCTGCACCAGACGCTCGGACAGTGCGCGAATGTGGCGGTTGAGCATGGGCACCTTTTTATTGGACATGCGCCAACGGCAGACAAGCGCGGGCTTGTCGAGCGTAAACTTCTCGACCGCCTCCTGATTGGCGCAAAAGTCCTCGTACGCACGCTGATCCTCGGCATTGCCAAACAGCTCGGCATCATCAATCTGGGGCATGGTTGTACCTTTCGTGTTAGTCATTCCGTCCTCTTATACCAAAAAGACGGCCCTCCAAACGGAGCAGCCGTCTTTTGCGGAGATTATTTTGTCCCAAGGCGGAACTTAGTGGCGGAAGTGGCGAGCGCCCGTAAACACCATAGCAATATTGTGCTCATTGCAGGCCTGGATGCTCTCGTCGTCGCGCTTGGAGCCGCCGGGCTGGATGATGCAGGTCACGCCGTGTGCGGCAAGCACGTCGACGTTGTCGCGGAACGGGAAGAACGCATCGCTTGCGCAGGCAAAGCCGCCCTTCTCCACGCCCTCGCGCTCGCAGAAGTCCTCGGCACGCTCGCAGGCAAGCAGTGCGGAGTCAACGCGGTTAGGCTGACCCGGGCCCATGCCAATGCCGGCCTTACCCTTGGAGACCAGGATGGCGTTGGACTTGACGCCCTTGCAGACCTTCCAGGCAAACTCGAGCTCGGCCATCTCGGCGTCGGTGGGCTTGCGGTCGGTGGGGAACGTAAAGGTCGCGGGATCCTCGGTCACATGGTCGACCTCCTGCACCAGCATGCCGCCGTCGATGGAACGAAGCTCCACCTGGGCGCCGTGGTCCACGCCGCCGGTCGCCAACACGCGCAGGTTGGGGCGCTTGGCCATGCGCTCGAGCGCCTCGGCAGTGTAGCCCGGGGCGATGATGACCTCGACGAACTGCTTGTTCTGATCGGCAAAGTGCTCAACCAGCTCATAGGGAACCTCGCGGTTGCAGGCGATGATGCCGCCGAAGGCGCTCTTGGGATCGCAGGCGAAGGCGCGGTCGTAGGCGGCCGTGATGTCCTCGGCCACGGCGGAGCCGCAGGGGTTCTGATGCTTGAGGATCACGCAGGCCGGCTCGTCGAACTCGCGGACCAGGTTCCAAGCGGCGTCGGCATCCAGATAGTTGTTGTAGCTGAGCGGCTTGCCCTGGATCTGCTCGGAGCCCACGAGCGGGAACTGCGAACTCGCGGTGTTCTCGCAGCCCTCAGCAAAGCGGTAGACCGTGGCCTTCTGCTGAGGATTCTCGCCATAGCGCAGGTCGTCGACCTTCTCCAGCGAGATCTCGAGCTTGGCAGAGGTGTCCGCCACGTCGCTTGCCTGGGCGGCAAGCCAACGGGAGATGGCCGTGTCGTAGGCGGCGGTGGTCTGGTAGACCTTCACCTGCAGGCGACGACGGGTGGAAAGCGTGGTGCAGCCACCGGTCTCGCGCATCTCAGCCAGGACGGCATCATAGTCGGCCGGGTCGGAGATGACGGTAACGCTCGCGGCGTTCTTGGCGGCAGAGCGCAGCATGGAGGGACCGCCGATGTCGATGTGCTCGATGGCATCCGCGAAGGTGACCTCGGGGTTGGCGACGGTCTTCTCGAACTCGTACAGGTTGACGACGACCAGGTCGATCAGCTTAATGCCGTGCTGTGCCGCCTCCTGCATGTGCTGCTCGGAATCGCGGCGGGCCAGCAGCGCGCCGTGGACCTTGGGGTGCAGCGTCTTGACGCGGCCGTCCATCATCTCGGGATAGCCCGTGAACTCCTCGATGGGGGTTACGGGGACGCCCGCGTCCTCGATGGCACGAGCCGTGCCGCCCGTAGAGATGATCTCGACGCCAAAGTCGTCAACCAGCGTCCGTGCGAAATCGACGACGCCCGTCTTATCGGTAACCGAGATCAACGCGCGTGCGATCTTCACATCAGATCCCATGCAGTCCTCCTGTCTGGTACGCCGCCGTGCTCTGTGAGCCGGTGATACGTCGATCTGCAGCGCTCGCGCAGCGGCATTGAAAATACTGATTCAATGTAGCGCATCGAGCGCATCGATGCACCCCGCAACGGGCGCATATGCAGAAAAAGTTTGCGAGCGGAGGGGATGGGCACGGCACCGGGCACGGTGAGTTCATGGAACACAGGGGCACCATAATTAGATGCCAATAGCGTGGTAGAACTGTGCTCGATATGCATCCGCAAAAGAAAGAGGCACCATGGTCTCGCGGGTTCTCTACCGACCGTTTGATACCGAAGACTTCGACGCCATCGCGCTGATTCTACAGCAGCTTTGGCATGACAATTCGGATAACGATGAGTACAACCGCCTCGAGGCCGCGTGCGACCTTGCCTACTGCCTTTCGTCTTCGACGTTTTCGCAAGTTGCCGTAATCGACGGTCAGGCGCGCGGCATTGCGCTCGCGCGTGCGGGACAGAGCTCCGGCGCCACCGTTAAGGAACATTGGCTGGATACCGAACGCGCACTGCTATCGCAAATGCGCGAGCTGGAGCCCGATGCCTGCGCCGAGTATCTCTCGTTTGTGCGCGCAACCATCCGAACCAACAACCGCCTGCTCGAAAGCAGCCCGTTGCCACACGACAACGAGGTCACGCTGCTTGCCGTAGATCGCGACGTCCATGGCCTGGGCGTTGGCTCGGTGTTGCTCGACGCCGCAGTCTCGTACCTATCCTCGCGCGGGGCGACGAGGGCGCACCTGTACACCGACTCCAACTGCTCGTGGAAGTTCTACGAGCTGCACGGCTTTAAGCGCACGGCCACGCACCGCGCCAACCGCGAAGAGCGCCGCCACGACATGCCGCGCGAAAGCTTCCTCTACGAACTCGATCTAACAGCCTAAACCCAGCAGCCATACCTAGTCATTTAGGGATGTTCCCAGTGATTAGTCGTTGGGGACAGCCTTCGTAGGTAGCGCATGAAAATGGGATGAATCCGTCGGCAGTCGCCGGAGAAGATCCATCCCAAAAATCAGAGCGCTAGAACGTTCCGCCGCCGCCTCCGCCGACGCCGCCACCGCCGCCACCGGAAAAGCCGCCGCCGCTGCCGCCGCTCGAGCTATCGGAACT
>URKT01000127.1 GCA_900548495.1 uncultured Collinsella sp.
CAGCGTCAGATGTGTATAAGAGACAGGCGGAATGGAGATGACCAGCGCACAGGGGCAGCTGATGACAAGGAAGGTCAGGGCGCGGTAGACCCAGTCGCCAAAGCGGGCGGGCTGTCCCATGAGCAGCAGCACCACCGGCGGCAGAAGCGCCAGCGCCAGTGCGCCGTAGCAGACAGCGGGGGTGTAGACGCGAGCAAAGCGCGTGATGAAGTTCTCAGTGCGCGCCTTCTTTTCGCTGGCATTTTCCACGAGCTCCAGGACGCGTGCGACGGTGGACTCGCCAAAGGGCTTGGTGGTGCGTACGTGGATGAGGCCCGTCATGTTGATGCAGCCGCTGATGATGTCGTCGCCGGACTTGGCGGGGCGGGGGACTGATTCGCCCGTGAGCGCGGCGGTGTCGAGCTGGGTTTCGCCCTCGACGATGACGCCGTCGATAGGCACGCGCTCGCCCGGCTTGACCACGATCACGGTGCCGACCGCGATGTCATCGGGGAAGACCTGCTCGAGCGTGCCGTCGGGCTGCTCGACGTTAGCGTAGTCGGGCGCGATGTCCATCATGGCGCTGATCGACTTGCGGCTCTTGCCCACGGCGTATGCCTGGAACAGCTCGCCGACCTGGTAGAACAGCATGACGGCGGCGCCTTCGGCCATGTGCGGGTCGGTATCGGGGAAGAGCACCATGGCAAACGCGCCGATGGTCGCGACTGCCATGAGGAAGCTCTCGTCGAACGCCTTGCCGCGGCGGATGTTATTGAATGCCTTTTGCAGTACGTCGTAGCCGGCAATCAAAAACGGCACGAGGAACAGCACAAAGCTGGCGTAGATGTCGCCCGGGGTGCCGAATGCGGCGGTGAGGGTGCCGAGCTCATCGAGGGCGTACACTACGGCAAAAATGCCCAGCGCTATCAGGATGCGGTTGCGCTTATGCTCGAGTGACTCTTTTTTCTTGCGCTTCTTCTTTTTCTTCTTGGGGTCGGCGGTGGCCATGACTCGTATCCTCCCATTTGAATGTATGAACACTCGCTCATATAATTTCGCGAGCAAAGGCCGCGGCAAGCGCGGCCTTGCGGGTTGGCGTAAACCTGGGCTAGAGAATGATCTCGCAGTCCGGCTCGGCGTCGGCGGTGAACTCCACAACGCGGTCGAGGACCTCGTCGAACTCGGCTTCATTGGCCTCGAGCGTCAGCTTCTGGGTCATAAAGTTGACCGAAACGGATTTGACGCCCTCGAGCTTGGCCAGCTCGTCCTGAAGCTCGCGCGCACAGTTGGCGCAGTCGATCTCATCGAGCTTGTACTGCTTTTTCATGGTGGGTTCCTTTCCCGTTTTTGCGGCTTGGGTGCAGGCCGCGCTGGTACCGTGGTTGGTTGCTATTCGCAGATATGGCTCATGCCCTGGTTGAGCATGGTGTAGACATGGTCGTCGGCGAGCGAGTAGAGAATGTTGCGGCCGTCGCGTCGGAATTTGACCAGGTGAGACTGCTTGAGCGTGCGCAGCTGGTGCGATACTGCCGACTGCGAGGTTTCGGTCGCTTCGGCGATGTCTGCCACGCAGAGCTCGCGGCCCATGAGGGCATAGAGGATCTTGATGCGCGTGGTGTCGCTGAAGACCTTGAACAGGTCGGCGAGGTCGTAGAGAAGCTCCTCGTCGGGAAGGTCCTCGGGCGAGCAGGTGGTGGGGATCGCGGGTTCGGTGGCCTCGATGTCGGGTTTCGTTTCAGCAACGTGGATGCTCATTGCAATATCCTTTCATATGAACATGCGCTCATATAACTTGCTTCCAATTATATGAGTGTATGTTCATATGTCAATGACGTTCAGGTAATTCGTTGCACAAAATGATGGGGAATAGTGGACGAGATCCCGGAGTGAGCGGTTTTGATAGCCGATGCCGGGGTGGGTGCCCCTGAGCCGTGCAAAAATTGGAGTATTCTGTAACGATAGGGGGTCCGTTAATTTATTGCAGGCCATATAATGCAGTTCAAGAGTTATCTTAGGGTGTTAATCCGATGAGTTCTTCCTCAAATGTTGCCTAACGCTCTCACGCAAGAGTGATTTCGCTTCACATTTGGATCCACTCGAGGGTGATAGACACCCGGCTCTGCTGAATACTCGCAATTTTGCACGTCGCTAAGGTGCCCACCTTGTTAGCCGGTCTAGCTTCCGGCCCCGAAGATCCTGCCCTCGGGCGTGAGGCTGCTTGTTTGGGCAAATGATGGGTTGTCGGATTCGACAGTCTGCATGTCATCGATTGTCGGAACTTCATTAATTGTCGGGTCATCCAGCGTGATGCCTTCGAGTGTTGCTTTTTCGAGGTCGATTCGTTGACGCTCTTCGGAATCCTGGCGAAGCTGCTTCTGAATTCGCTTTTTCTCTTCTATAAACCTTCTGAGCACAAACTGTCTCAGGTCCTCTTGCATGATTTGAAAGTCTTTTGGCAGACGCGAGGGGCGTACGCCCTCTTTCCGCTGGATTGCTTCCATGACCCTAACAAAAGAGCTGGCATGCATAAAGGAATAACGACTGACGGTGATGATTCCGTACCCCATGGACGCAAGTGCATTCTTGCGCTCCTCATCGATGGCGCGGTCTTCTTCCGCGTCATGATAAAAACCGTTGTATTCAATGTCTGTGCGAGATTTCTTTAGATACGCATCCATAAAGAACTTTTTGCGTCTCGTGAGATTCTTTGCGGCGGCGGTGACCTGCACCTCGTAATCGGTCTCAATTCCCTTAATACCAAGCCCTCCTTCGCTTTTGGGCAGCGTTAGCATCATGACAAATGCCGTTTCCATGGGAGACCGGCATCCGTCGCGTACACATTGGATCGCCTTTCGGGCAAGGGCCAAACCGTCGCATCTGGTAATGGAATTAAAGAACTGCTTTAACCTCTCGGTCGAGGTGAGCGCGAAACGCTCGTTATAAGAGGTGGAAGAGCCGGTTCCAAGGGAGTAAGCGCTGCACAATTCAAAGTAGTACTCCACCAGTTCGCGAAAAGGGAGATAGGTGGCGGCTTGAAGTGCGCAAAGCTCAACGCCAACAATGAAGATGCCATCTTCAAGCTCTATAAAGCGTGAGTTCGAGAATCGTTTTGACGAAACGTGGCATTGACAGTTCATTGCATAGCGCGCATTCCTGCGATCAAACACCATCACCTCGAGGGAATCATTTGCGCCGAGGGAAACATCATGTTTGGTGAGCCATTCTGCGGCTGCGTCAAGGAACGTTCCGGTGGGACATGATCCGTAAATCGCGGCAGGGCTACAGGACTCGATGCCTTTCGCAGACACCGAATGCGCGGCCTGGTAGACCGCTTTTGCAGTGGTATGTGACAATACGATACTCATGATATATATCGTGTCAGCTAATGCCGTGTTGACGGCGCTGAGTGGAAAAGCCGTTTTAGAGGTCTAACCAAATGCTGTCCAAAAGCTTGACGCAATTATGAGTTGGTATGCCCTAAATAAAAGTTTTCGCAGCTTAGCTATAGCATATAAAAACTCAATTGCCGCACATTTGATAGTGATGCATCACCATCCGACAACGAATTACGTGTCGGGAATTGGCCGAAATCGTTCGCAATGAGTGTTCAGAATTTGTGATGGCAAATCTATCTGTGGAACGTAGGGCGGCCCCGCTGCGGGGTTTCCCGCTGCGAGACCGCTCGTGATCTACGTCGGGGTTTGTCGCAGGCGTTTCTACCTGTCTCTTATACACATCTGACGCTGCCGACGACGGAGAGAGTGTAGAT
>URKT01000128.1 GCA_900548495.1 uncultured Collinsella sp.
GAACTCAGTCGTCTCGGCCGCAATGTGACGCGCCGCCAAACGGGCGGCGAGCTCGCCGAACAGCTGGGGTGCCCGGGCAGAAACGACGAGCACGCGCACGGGGTCGGCGGGCGTTGCAGTAGCTTTATCGGCCTTGGACTCCTTGTGCGCTTTCACCAACTTATCGATGGCGTCCGCATAGACATGAGCACGGGCATGGGGGCCGGCGACCTCAATAAAGGCAGGCTGAGCGGCGGCCCCGCAAGCGACATCAGACGCGACGGCGTCCTCCCCCAGCGGCGCGATCTCAAACAGCACACCGCGGGCATCAAATGCCGTGGCAAGCTCCTCGCGCATCGCCGCCTGCTCGCGGGCAAGCAGCACGACGACCTCTCCCCCATTGTTCGCCACGGCAGACAGCAGCTCGAGTAGACCGTGCGTAAACGACGTGGTACCGCGCACGCATACGGCGCGGGCGCACGCCGGCAGGCTATCGGCCAGGGCACCGGCCATAATGTCGGCTGCCTCGCAGGGCTCGACCATATCTCGACGGTCCAAACCGCCCGCGTAGGCACGCAAAAGCTCAAACACACGAGCCTCGGCATCGCTTTTTGGCTCAGGCTGGCAGTTGTCGCCACGGCATCGTTCGGCACCCGTCCCCGCAACGCCCGGCAACACGTCGCGGGCCATGCGCGCGAGCATGCGCACCGTGCCCTGGCTACGCGAAAGCGGCTGCAGGTCGGCATCGTCGCGGCGGGCAATCATATCCGAAAACAGCATCTGACGTTGCAGGTTGTCGACGAAACCGCGCCCGTCGCCCAAAAGCTCCCAAAGCGAGCGAAGCCACGATGCGGGTGTCTTGTAGTCGATACCCAGCGAAATGCCGGCTTCCGCCGCATCATGACGGCACAGATCGAGCTCGGCAAACGTTGGTGCCAGCAACACGGCACGCCCGTGACGGGCAATAAGGTCGGCAAGCAGCGCCGACTCGGCATCGCTCAAATCCGTGCCGGCATTGGTGGTATAGATTCGAACAGGCATGGTCCTCCGCTCAAACCGTTCGCAATAATCAATGCATCCATCCTACCCGCCCAAGCGGACACATTGCCACCGCAGTTCCATCTTTTGGTACAAAGCAACCTGAACCCAACGCACCAGCCGATTGCAGGCATATAAAAACCGCCCCCGGAGGGACGGTTCTTCGTAATTCAATGTTGTCGCTGGCCTACTCGCCATCCTCCAACTTAATGAGGATCTTGCGGTAGCCACCGTACTCGCCGTTGAGCGCCTTTGAAACGCGGCTCACCGTGGTGGACGAAGCGCCGGTACGGGCCTGAACCTCAACATAAGGCTCGCCCTCGTCCAAATAGCGCGCAACCTGCAAACGCTGAGAAAGGTCGCAAATCTCGCGCGGCGTGCAGATATCGGTCAAAAACGCCTGGATATCCTTCTCGTCGTCCAAAAGGCTAAATGCGTGGACCAGCTGCTTGACATCAGGCTTGTCAAACATGTTCTCGATATTCATCGATCACCGCCAAACCCGCCAAAAGGCATCGAAGTTGATACTGACATCGGGCATCGTTCGCCCGTTCTATGCAATAGGGCAACGCCTGTGGCTTTTGCCCGTAGCAGTGTAGCACACCACCAAACTAAAGCGACAAGACTCTCTGCCAGCGGCGCGTTTTTCAGGACGAACGCCGTTTAGAAACCATATGCGCACGTAAGCTCCACGAGTATTTGAGACAATGGGCGCCCAAACACCGCGGCGCGCCCGCGCAACCATCCAGGTCGCCGCCGTAAGCCGCTTCACGCGACGCCAGCAATCCCGGCGCAAGAAAGGATTCACGCCATGCGCTTTATGCTTAACTGGCTCTTCACCTCGATCGCCATCGCGATCGCCACGTTCCTCGTCCCCGGTATCCAACCCTTCGGCTTTGCCGAGACCTGGGTCTGCTTTGCCTTTGTGGGACTGTTCCTGAACATTGTCGATTCGTTCGTCAAACCGTTCCTCACGGTCATCTCGCTGCCGCTCACGATCATTACGCTGGGCATTTTCCAGCTTGTCGTCAACAGCTTTATGCTTGAGCTCGCGAGTTACCTGTCGGTCAACCTGCTGGGCGTCGGCATCTCCATCGCCAGCTTTGGATCGGCCTTTATGGGCAGCATCCTGGTGTCCATCACGCGCAGCATCCTCGACAGCATCGCCGAGGACTAAAACGGCCATTCCGGCCGTGCCCGTCTCAACAGCCCAAAACGAAGGCCGCCCATCACAAAAAATGGGCGGCCTTCTTATTTGTCAAGTCTCAAAGGACGAGAGAATCTACCATTTCTACCCCGTCCCCAAATGCAGGTGTGGGTTAGATGACATAGTCGTAGCCATGGTTGGGAGCGACAAGTTGATCGAGCGTCACACCGTCGAGGTAGTCGTTGATGAGCTTGTCCAGGTTCTTCCACACGTCGAGCGTGGGGCACTCGTCCGAACGCGAACAGCCCTTGCAGTCGCCGTCCAGGCATGCGACCGGTGCTAGGCTGCCCTCGGTCAGACGCAAGATCTCGCCCACCGTGTACTGCTCGGGCGGGCGCGTGAGCACGTAGCCGCCGCCCTTGCCACGCATACCCGAGAGCATGTTGGCACGTACGAGCGTAGCCAAGATGTTCTCGAGATATTTCTCGGAAATCCCCTGTCGCGCCGCGATCTCTTTGAGCGGGATGCGACCGGCCGCCTGGTGCTCGGCCAGATCGACCATAACGCGCAGGGCATATCTGCCCTTAGTAGAAACCAACATATATAGTGCTGCCTTTCGGTCATTTAGTCCGTAGAAATTCTAGCCGAAAAATTGGTTTTGAAAATACCCGTTCCGGTCAAGATGGTTAATCGACTCGTAATAATCTTCTATTTCCTATTGCGTTACTAGGCTTTACTGTCTACTATGCTTGCCAACAGCAAAACGAACAACCCATAAGGTTTGTGGGTTTCGCTGCTATACACACCGTAAAACCACACGGTATCCAGTCATTTGAACACTTTGGAGGTTCACCATGAGCAATGTTTACACGTCCATCGATCAGCTTATCGGCCACACTCCGCTTCTGGAGCTCACTCACTTTGAGGCCGATGAGGACCTCAAGGCCCGCGTGCTCGTCAAGCTGGAATACTTCAACCCCGCCGGATCCGTCAAAGACCGCGTCGCCAAGAACATGATCGACGAGGCCGAGAAGGCCGGCAAGCTCGTGCGCGGCGGCGACTATACCATCATCGAGCCCACGAGCGGCAACACCGGCGTCGGCATCGCCTCGGTGGCGGCTGCCCGCGGCTACAAGGTGATCATCACCATGCCCGAGACCATGTCCGTCGAGCGCCGCAAGCTTATGCAGGCATACGGCGCACAGCTCGTGCTCACCGACGGCTCCAAGGGCATGAAGGGCGCCATCGCCAAGGCCGAGGAGCTGCAGAAGGAGACCCCCAACAGCATTATCGCCGGCCAGTTTGTGAACCCCGCCAACCCCGCCATCCACAAGGCCACGACCGGCCCCGAGATCTGGGATGACACCGACGGCGAGGTCGACATCTTCGTCGCCGGCGTTGGAACCGGCGGCACCGTGACCGGCGTGGGCGAGTTCCTCAAGGAGCAGAACCCCGAGATTAAGGTC
>URKT01000129.1 GCA_900548495.1 uncultured Collinsella sp.
TCTGCGCATGTCTCGTGGGCTCGGAGATGTGTATAAGAGACAGGATTAAGGTCGTCGCCGTCGAGCCCGCCACCTCCCCGGTGCTCTCCAAGGGCCAGGCCGGCCCGCACAAGATCCAGGGCATCGGCGCCGGCTTTGTGCCCGACGTCCTCGACACCCAGGTCTATGACGAGATCATCCCCGTCGAGAACGACGACGCCTTTGCCACCGGCCGTGCCGTGGGCCACAAGGAGGGCGTGCTCGTGGGCATTTCGTCCGGTGCCGCCGTGTGGGCCGCACTGCAGCTGGCCAAGCGCCCCGAGAACGAGGGGAAGACCATCGTGGCCCTGCTTGCCGACACCGGCGAGCGTTACCTGTCCACGGCACTGTTCCAGGACTAAGGGCCTGTCGCCCATAGGTTGAGCCCGCGGACGAGCCGGTCTCCTCTCTCCCGGCAGCCTGAGCCCATCCAATCAGGGTGTCCCACGAGACGTCCGAACTTGCTACAATGTCTGCGGCGCGGAACCAGCCTCCCGCGCCGCTTTTCTTTTTTGGCCACATGCCACCAAGGAGAACCTCCCCATGCACAACAAGCGCGTGCTCGTCGCCATGAGCGGCGGCGTCGATTCCAGCGTGACCGCGTACCTGCTCAAAAGCCAGGGCTACGAATGCGTCGGCGCCACCATGCGCCTCACCTGCCCCGCGCCCGATCCCGTCACGGGCATGAGTAAGGTCGACCGCGACATCGCCGATGCAAAGGCTGTCGCCGAGTGCCTGGGGATGCCCCACCATGTGCTCGACCTGCAGCAGGCCTTCGACCGCAACGTTATCGAGCGCTTCGTGACCGCCTATCAGGAGGGGCTGACGCCCAACCCATGCATCATCTGCAACCGCCACATTAAGTTTGGCGCATTGCTGGATGCGGCGCTGGATATGGGCTGCGACTACATCGCCACGGGCCACTACGCCAAAACGAGCCAGGCGTCCGACGGAACCTGGCAGCTGTACCGCGGCGAGGACCCCAAAAAGGACCAGAGTTACTTTTTGTATTCGCTTACGCAGGAACGCCTGGCGCACACGATCTTTCCGCTGGCTGGGCTGGACAAAGAGCGCGACGTGCGCCGCATTGCCGCCGAGCAGGGCTTTACCAACGCCAAGAAGGCCGAAAGCGAGGACATCTGCTTTATTCCAGACGGTGACTACGCGGGCTATATCGAGCGCCGCTGCGGACATCCCGCTGCACCGGGCGACATTGTGTGGCGCGACGGCAGCGTGGTCGGGCGCCACAACGGTGCGCTGCGCTACACCATCGGTCAGCGCAAGGGCCTGGGCGTCGCGATGGCGCATCCCGTGTACGTAACGGGCGTCGACGCCGACAGCAGCACCGTGCATCTGGGCGAGGCCGAGGACCTAACGGCCACAGCGCTCACGGCCAACGACTGGATCTGGAGTGCCCCTGCCGACCGCATGAAGGCAGAGCTCACGTCCGGTGGCATTCGCGTAGGTGCCAAGTACCGCTATCGTCAGAAAGACCAGGCAGCGACCCTTGCGCGCGGCGAAGACGGGCAAATGCTGCTAACTTTTGACGACCCGCAGCGCGCCATCGCCCCCGGCCAAGCCGTTGTAGTCTACCGCGGCGACATCGTCCTCGGCGGCGGCACGGTGACCGGCGCACTTAAGTAGCCCCATCCCCTTCATAAATTGCGGTGAAATAGGGACTGTTTAAGCGTTTAAAACCGCCAAACAGTCCCTATTTCACCGCAACTTAGAGAGGACGGCCTCGGTCGGTACTGCCGTATCAGCCGAGGCCGCTGCATCGCTAGCGCTGTACGTAGGCGCGGACGAGCTCGAAGGTGTTGCGCACGCCGTCCATGTGGCTACGCTCGTAGTTGTGGCTCGCATACACGCCGGGGCCGATCAGACCATGGCGAATGTCGTAGCCGGCAGAGAGCGTGGCTTCGACGTCCGAACCGTAATGCGGATACACGTCGATAGCGTAATCGAGCTCAAGCTCGCGCGCGATATTGGACAGCGCCGTCACCAGGTCGTAGTTGTACGGACCGCCCGAATCCTTGGCGCAGATCGACACCATGTGCTCGGTGCAGCCTAGGTCGTCGCCCACGCAGCCCATGTCAACGCTGATCATCTCGCGCGTGTCGGCCGGCACGAAGGCGCCGCCGTGGCCCACCTCCTCGTACACGGTAAAGAGCAGCGAAACCTTACGCGAAAGCGTCACCTCGCCAGCGGCGACGGCACGCGCCAAGCCCAACAAAATGGCGGCCGATAGCTTGTCATCCAGGAAGCGGCTCTTAATGTAGCCGCTCTCCGTCACCGTCGTGCGAGGATCCATAGCGATGATGTCGCCGGTCTGAATACCCAGCTCGAGCACATCGTCCTTGCTGTCGACGTTCTCGTCGAGCAAGATCTCCATGTTCTTCTCGATGGTCTTGACCGGCTCGTCGGCCACGTGCGCCGAAGGCTCGGTGTTAAGAACCACGCCCGTGTAGACATTGCCGTCGCGCGTGTAGACGGTGCAGTTCTCGCCATCGGCCGTAGACCACTGATGCCCACCGAGCGTCGTGGGGCGCAGGCGGCCATTGTCCTTAATGGAACGCACCATGGCGCCTAGGGTATCGACATGGCTCGCCAGTACGAGCGGCTCGCCCTCGCCGCCAAGCTCAACGAGCACGTTACCCTTATTAGAACGCTCAGGCCCAAACCCCATATCGCGCAGGGTCTCCATCAGATAATCAGTCGCCGCACGGGTATAGCCGGTAGGGGAGGCAATAGAAGTCAGCGTCTTAAGCTGTCCTGCGATATAGGAGAGCGTCTCCTCTAGAGAAGCATCAATATTAGAAGTCATATGCATCCTTCCAAGTAAAACTAAGACCGAGTCCCGATTTTAACCGTTCTGCACGTGCAATGCCCCAGGAGCCGAGCCGCCTCCAGACGTCCCCGCACCGGTTTTGTGCACGTGCACGGTTTACAATCTCAATCTTGCATAAATCCTATTGGTATTTGCATAGAAATGAGGCATCTTTTTGCTTCGTCTCAGGGTGCCCCACCTTGGACCGTGCAAAAAACGGAGTATTCAGCACCGTGGGCCCCAACGGCCCCATCACGAACGACAAAACGACGCGGTTACAGCAGTGTTGCAGGTCGTCGCAAAGCAGAAACTCAGTAACAACCCCCTCCACTCATCGATAGCCCGCCCACAATGGCTGTCGATGGGCGCCTGCGGATCACTACCGCCCATTCACAACGTTATGCATTTTTAAGAGCTTGTTGAATACTCCCAAAAATGCACGCAGGGAAGTGCACCACCTATCCGCAGCGGGCAGTACGCCTTGGTTTTGTCCGTCTCAGGGCATCGACGCAGCACAAAAAGCCCCGCCGTGCGTAGCACGGCGGGGCCAGCGGCACGTCAAAAGACCATACACCTACGGGCGAAGGACCACCAAACTGGGCTAGGCAGCCGGGCAGATCTTCTTGAAGCTGTCTCTTATACACATCTCCGAGCCCACGAGACATGCGCAGATCTC
>URKT01000130.1 GCA_900548495.1 uncultured Collinsella sp.
CCAGGTTGATGGCCTGCTCCTCCAGGTTTTTGGGCTCGGCGGTAAAGTGGGCAGCACGCTGCTCCTCGATCTTTGCCTCGGCCTCGGCGGGGGTCACAACACCCCACATCTTGTTGAAGGTGTTCATGTTGAAGGGCATGTTGTACATGTTGCCGTGGAAGTTGGCGACCGGCGAGTTGACGTAGTTGTTGAACTCGGCGAAGCGGTTGACGTAGTCCCAGACGTCCTTCATGGAGGTGTGGAAGATATGCGCGCCGTAGCGGTGGACCTGGATGCCCTCGACGTCCTCGGTGTAGATGTTGCCGGCGATGTGGTCGCGTCGGTCGATGACCAGGACCGACTTTCCGGCGCGCTTGGCGGCGTTGGCAAAGACGGCGCCCGAAAGGCCGGCACCGACGACGAGATAATCGTACTGGGACATGGATATGCTCCTTTGTATGTCAATCGAACAGATACTTTAGTTTTGGGGCAAACAAACCTGATTATGTTGTCCCATGGATTAGTGTAGCAGATGCCCTTTCAGCAGCTTCAACGCATGGGCGTAGCCCTGGAGGCCTTCGCCGGTGATGGTGGCGAAGCAGGCCAGGCGGGCGTAGCTTACCTGTCGGAAGTCCTCGCGCGTCTCGACGGCACTGATGTGGACCTCGACGGCGGGGATGGCGACGGCCTTGAGGGCGTCCAGGATCGCCACGCTCGTGTGTGTGTAGGCCGCCGGGTTGATGACAATGCCGTCGACCTTGCCGTATGCCTCCTGGATCTTGTCGACGATGCTGCCCTCGTGGTTGGACTGGAAGACCTCGACCTCGTCGAAGCCCTGTGCGGCGCCGGCCTCCTTGCAGATCTGGACCAAGCGGTCGTAGTTGTCGCTGCCGTAGATGCCCGGCTCGCGAATGCCGAGCATGTTGAGGTTGGGTCCGTTGATGACGAGAGCTTTCATGGTTGCTTCCTTTGTGGTTGGTTAGCGTGGCGGGGCTTGCTGTCTGCGACGTTTGCCCAGATAAAACCTGCCAAAATAAACCTGTCCCTTTTTGGCAGGTTTTAGAGGGTGTCGAGGAGAGCTCGGGCGGTGTTGGCTGCGCAGCCGCGCGAATCGATGATGTGGTCGGCCCAGGCACGGTAGCGCGGCATACGCTGCTCGGCCAGCTTGTCGATACCGTCGCGGGCGGTGATGGGGCGACCCTTGTGGGCGAGCTCATCGAGCTTACGGTTGAGCATCACAATCTGGCTGTTCTGGTGCAGCAGCGGGTAGTTCTCGTCGCGCGTGACGACGCCGCCGCCAGTGGAAAGCACCAGGCCGCTGCGCTTGGAAATGTCGGCCAGGGCTGCCGTCTCCTGCTCGCGGAAGGCGGACTCGCCGCGCTCGACGATAAAGTCGGCGCAAGGCATGCCCAGACGCTCCTCGAGGGCGCGGTCCAGGTCGATGTGCTCGCGACCCGTCAGCAGTGCGATCTGCTCACCCACGCGGGTTTTGCCCGAGCCCGGCATGCCGACCAGTGCGATGTTCTGTTCGCGGTGAGATAGGCGCTCCGTCACGTCCAGAATACGCTCGCGCGGGGTTACCTGGCCGGTATAGCGCTCGACGGCTTGCGCCGCCTGGGCCACAAGCATGAGCAAACCGCCGATGCAGGGGATGCCGCGACGCTCGGCCTCGAGCATGAGTCCCGTGCGGGCGGGGTTGTAGACGATATCGATGACACCCTCGAGCGCGTCGAGGCCCTCGAGCGTGCAAGGCGCGTCGGGGCAGTGGGGGAACATACCGGCAGGTGTGCAGTTGACAAGCAACGCGGCGTCGGACTGCTGTGCGATGTTGTCGTAGTTGACCTCGCTCGTGCGTCCCACGGGCACCACGATTGCGCCCAGGTCGCCCATCACCATACTTGCCGTGGTGCCGGCGCCTCCGGTGGCTCCGAGCACGAGGACCTTCTTGCCGGCAATCTCCACACCCAGCTCCTCGACCAGGCACTGGAAACCAAAGTAGTCGGTGTTGTCGCCGCGCAGACGGCCATCGGGCAGACGCGTGATCGTGTTGACGTTACCCATGCGTTCGGCGAGCGGGCTCAGCTCGTCCAGGTAGTCCATGACGGCGCGCTTGTAGGGGATGGTCACGTTGGTGCCCTCCCACTCATCGCCGGTCATAAAGGCTTCCAGATCCTCGGGTTCGCGCTCAAAACGCACGTACTCAAGCCCCGCGAGCTCCTTGTAGATGGTCGGGGTGTAGCTGTGGCCCAGCACGCGGCCCAGCACGCCATAGGGACGGGTTGTGGCGACGTCAGTCATCTAGAGCACCTCCGTGTAGCTGCCAAAGTAGGTGAAGCTCTCGCACACGTCGTCAATCGAGTCGAGTAGGTCGTCGAGGGCTTTGCTGCCAAAGGGACAGTCCAGATCGAAGTAGAACATAAACTCAAAGTCGTGCCCGGGGATGGGGCGGCTCTCGAGCTTGATGAGGTTGATGTTGAGCGCGTAGAAGCGCTCGAGCACGCGATAGAGGGCGCCCGGCTCATTGGCCGTGGTGATCATGAGCGAGGTGCGGTTGGCGCCGGGGTAGACGCGTGGCTCGCGGCTGATGACGACGAAGCGCGTGTAGTTGTTGTCCGAGTCCTGAATGTTGGGCTCCAGCACCTCCAGACCGTAGAGCGCCGCGCAACTGCGCGAGGCGATGGCGGCGACGTCGGTGCGCTCGGAGTTGGCGACCATCTCGGCCGACATGGCCGTGTTGGGATACTTGGTGGCGCGCAGATCGTGCGCCTCGATAAAGCCGGCGCATTGCGCGATGGCCTGACCGTGGCTATAGACCTCGCGAACATCCTGCAGCTTGGTGCCGGGCTTGACGAGTAGGTTGTGGTCGATCTTGAGGCGCAGCGAGCGCACAATGTGGAAGTCGAACTGCGCGAGCAGGTCGTAGACCGCGTTGACCGAGCCTGCGGTGGAGTTTTCGATGGGCAGTACGCCAAACTCGCAGAAGCCGTCGCGCACAGCGCGCATGACCCCCTCGAAGGTATCGAAGAACGCGATATCGGGCACGTCGAAGAGCTTGCACGCGGCGATTTGGCTGTAGGCGCCCTCAACACCCTGGCAGGCGACGCTGGCAGTCTGGGGGAAGGGCGTGTCGAAGGTCTCGGCCGTGGCGTGGGCCTTTTGCGAGACCGTGATGCCCTTGAGTTCGTTGATATAGCGCTGCTGCTCGGCCTTGCTCATGCTCATGAGGAGGCGGAACAGCGTGATGGTCTGCGCCTCGTAGCGCTCGGGCGCGCGGCCGGCAAGGTCGTTGAGCTTGGAGCGCTCGCGGGCGGGGTCGAAGACGGCCTTGCCCATCTCGATTTTTGATTTGGCGACCTCGGTGGCAATGTCCATGCGTTCGACAAAACTGTTGAGGAGCGTGGTGTCGATGCCATCGATGGTCTGGCGGATGTCAGCAAGGTCCATAGGGACCCCTTTCGTGAATGGTTGCCTGGGGTAGTTAATTTGGGACCTGTCTCTTATACACATCTCCGAGCCCACGAGACATGCGCAGATCTC
>URKT01000131.1 GCA_900548495.1 uncultured Collinsella sp.
GAAGCCCTCGATCATGATCTTGGCATCGGCGGGCGCATAGGCGCCGGCGACCGTGTCGACCATAAAGCGCGGCAGGTCGGCGGCGCAGGGAAGGGCGGCAAGCTGGTCGGAAAGCTCGGTGGCGGCAAACTGCCTAAGCTTGAGCTCGGGCTTAACCTGCTTTTTCTGCTTACGACGACGCGGCTTGGACATCCGTCTTTCCTTTCCGTCCCAATTTGACTACTTTCCGGGCACGCTGCTGCTGGCGTGCTTTAGTACTGGCTCTCGTGCTTGCTAAAGAAGTCGAAGCGCGGGGGCAGCGGCTTCACGCGGTGCTCGCCGGGCTTCTCGCCCAGGCTCTCCATAAACTCGTCCGTAGAGGCAAAGATGTTGTCCCAGCTAAAGAAGGCGACCGGATCGACGTCGAAGTACTCGCAGATGAGCTCGCAGCCGGCCGGGACGATGCCGTGCATGAGCACGGTCGCCACGCGCAGCTCGGTGAAGGCGTCGACCAGGGCCTGCGTCATGGCGGCGTTGGCCGGCTCACCCTCGAGCTTGTTGGCGGCCTTGGAGGCATCGCTCCAGCGCTTGTTGGCGGCGCGCAGGTAGTCGTCGCACACGGCGAGCGCGCGGTGCGTCTCGAACTTGTACATGGCCTGCTCAAAGGCAAGGGCGGCCTGCTCGGCAGCCTCGACCACGGCGGCAGAGGCGGCACCGGCGGGGATGCAGCCGTTGCGGTAGGGGCTCTCGTCGTCTTCCTTGATGGCAACGCCGTAGAAGCAGCTGCGGGCCAGGCGGTTGAACACGCCGGTCAAAAGGGCGCTCTCCTTAAGGGCCGGGTCGATAACGCGCTTGTCGTCGCAGGCGCGCACCTCGTTGCCGTCCTTGTCCTTGCCGGTCACACGCGTGTCGTATGCCTTGGGGCTAAAGCTCACCGGCTTTTCGGACAGGCCGAGCGACAGCCAATGCGCGCGCATCTGCTCGCAGGTGTAGTGGTTGAGCAGGTCGTCTGCCGGCGGGGGAGGCGTCTGCGAGGACGAGCTAGCCTTTTTGCCCATGTAGAGCAGGTGGTAGCAGGCGCTGACGGTGCTCTGCGTGAGGTCCCAGCCCAGGGCCTCCCACATGGCGGTCTGCGCGATGCAGTAGAAATAGATGTTGTCCTGACCGATGAACTGGTAGATCTGAGCGTCGTCAGAGCACCACCAGTCGCGCCAGTCGAGCGAGCTGTGCTGGTAGGTGGGCGCGGGCACCTGCGTGGAGTCGGCAGCGGGCTCGCCCATGAGGGCGGCATCCTGGGCGGCGACGCCCTCGGTCACGCCGGCGGCCTTGGCATCGCGCGCGAGCACGGTACGCGTATAGCTGATGGGCGCCCACAGGCTCTCGGGCCAGCACCAGCAGGTGACGTCGGAGACGCCGTCGACCTGGGGCACCGGAACGCCCCAGTCGATGTTGCCGGTGATGCGGAAGGGCACGAGCGCCTTGCCGCTGCGGAAGCGCACGCCGCCGTTGGCGAGCACGGCGTGGGCATCGTCGCGCTCCTTCCAGCTGGGGAAGGTGACGGTAAAGCTGCTCTTGTTGCCCTCGGGCTCCAGCACGGTGTGCTCAGGAAGCTGATCCTCGACGGCATCGAAGGCCTCGCGGAACTTGTTCTGGATGTAGAGCTGGGCCGGCAGCAGCCACTCCTCCATGGTCTTGGAGACCACGGAGCGAACCTGCGGGTTCTGGGCGAGCTTGGCGGTATAGGTCTTCATAAAGTCGAGGTAGGCCGGCAGGTCAAAGTAGAGGTTGTCGACCGGGCGCAGCTCGGGCACCTCGCCGGTGAGCTGGCTCTTGGGCGCGATGAGCTCCTCGGGCTCAAACTGGTGACCCAGGTCGCACTCGTCGGCGTAGGCTTTCTCGGACTTGCAGCCCTGGATGGGGCAGCGGCCGATCACCTGACGGCCGTTGAGGAACGTGCCGGCCTTGGCATCGTAGAACTGCAGCGTGGAGCGCTTGGAGATGGTGCCCTGCTCGTGCAGACGCTCGATAATCTCGGCGGTCACCTCGTTGTGAATCTGCGCAGCCGGCTCAAGGCCCGAGCCGCCGTAGATGTCACAGCTGATGTTGTAGTTGTTGAGGGTCGCGGCCTGGCGGGAGTGATTGGACTCGACATACTCGGCGATGGACTTGTCGTAGCCCTCGTTCTCCTTGAGCTTGCGGTAGCTCTCCATGATGGGCGAGCCATAGCAGTCGGTGCCCGAGGTGAAGATGACGTTCTCGCGGCCCAGACGGTCGCGCAGGAAGCGGGCGAAGAAGTCGGCCGGGACAAAGACGCCGCCGACGTGGCCAAAGTGAAGGCCCTTGTTGCCGTAGGGCTCGCCGGCGGTAACGATGGCGCGGCGAGGCCAGCTGGGACGGTCGTTCATGGAGTATTTGGATGCCATGGGACTCCTTCGCATATGGTGAGAGCGCAGCCGGGCGTGGGGCTCGGCGGCGCGGTGGTCAATTCGTGCATATCGTTCGACATTATCGCACATGCGGACGGGTACGTGGCAGGGGCGCTATCCTAAGATGCTATGAATGAGATTTCCAACATACATGCGTTTGAAGACGAGGATTTTCTGCACGCCTGCTTTGTGTGGGGGATGGCCGTGCTCGGCGCATTTGCTGTGTGCTTGGTGCCGGTGTTTATGCTGATGGGCGGGCCTGCGGACTTGGATGCGGCTGACGCGGGCGGCTGGACCACGGTCTTGGGCTGGATAGTCAGCTTAGCTGCGGTTTCGGCGGCGTCATTTGCCGTGCACGAGCTGGTGCACGGTGTGTTTTTTAAGCTGCTGGCGCCTGCGGGCGCGCAGGTGACCTTTGGGGCGAATCGCGAGACGGCGATGATCTATGCCTGCGCCGAGGGCGTGGTGTATTCGCGCCGGCGGTACGTGGCAGTTTGCCTGGCGCCGACGGTTGTTGTGACGACAGCGTTTGCCCTGGGGTTTGCGTTCTCGGGCTATCCGCTGCTGTGCTACCTGGCGGCCGGCTTGCATTTGTCGGGCTGTGTGGGCGACTGGTACTACGTGCGAACCATTCTGCGCGATCGCCGCATTGTTGCCTGCGAGGACACGTCCTTTGGCGTGCGCTTTTTCGCAAAGTAGTCTTTTTGGAATGATTTTTCTGGGACGGGGATTAAAAAAGGCTCTGTTAGACCAGGATTGACATACATGTGTCCCCACGGTGCCATATCGTT
>URKT01000132.1 GCA_900548495.1 uncultured Collinsella sp.
TCCACGGGCTTTTGCTCCTTCGTGGGCTTCTGCGACTCGGCAGCAACCTCGGTCTCAACAGCCTCGGCATCCGTCTCGCCCTTTTGAGCAACGGCGCGACGGAAGCGCTCCTGCTGGGCGCGGCGCTGCGCATCGCGCTTGCCACCCCCACCAAAACCGCCGCGTCCTGCCTTGGCCGTAAAGGCACGCACGACGTTCTCATCGAGCAACTCATCGGTATCGACATGCTCACGCGGAGCAGTTTCTTCCACAGCAGGCACGTCAGCGGAATCCTCGACGACAAAATCCTCGACGGACTCGGCAGGCTGCTCCTGGGCATCGCGGATCTCGGCATTGATGGTATAGAACGCCGGGCGCCCGTTAATGCCGCTACCCTCGATCTTGGTCACGATATTTGCCGCGATAAGCTCATCGCGCATCGCCTTGGTGTCACATTCCTTATCGACGGAGCGGAAAATCTGCGCCAGCGCACTCGACTTAATCTTGAGCGCCTTGCGGCAGAGCAGGTCGTAGGCAACCAGCTTGGCACGTTCGGCAGAAAGCGACGTCTGGCTGCTCAGACGTTCAGCCAGGGCATCGACATTATTTTGGTTATCGGAATATACCGTCTTGGCCACGGGGCCCCTTTCATATGTACACATATACGTCTATATGGTACAACGCACGCCCTTATCCACGCAAAACATCTGCGAGAACACTCGAGCGTCACCAGCTTTTGCATGAAAAAAGGACCGAGCCCGCGAAGTCGCGGACCCGGTCTTTCCGAGTCATATAGATGTGACGTTCAACTCGTCAGGTCGACTAAGCCTTGGCGGCCTCGGCGTCGGCAGGAGCCTCAGCGGCAGCGGCGCGGCCGTACTCGGCCTTGCCCATCTCGGACCACTCGGGCTCCTCATCAGGCATGGAGCCAGCCTCCTTGCCGAAGAACTCCTTGAGGCAGTTAACGGCAACGATGAGGCCCAGAACCATCAGCAGGACGGCAAAGACGAGCTGCAGGCCCTTGGTGGCGGCGACGGAAACGGCGGCCGTGGTGGCGGTAGCCGGGATGGTGCCGAAGAAGCCGTAAGCCTGGACAGCGGCCATGCAGCCCATGGCGCTCTGGACCAGCGAGGTGAAGGTGCAGCAGAGCAGGAAGGCGACGGGCACGTAGAGCATCCAGCCCTTGCGGCCGGTGCACTTGCAGAACACGGCGAGGGTGATCATGGTCATGCCGCCGAGCAGCTGGTTGGAAGCACCAAAGAGCGGCCAGATGTTGGCATAGCCACCAAAAGCGAGGGCGAGACCAGGAAGCAGGGTGACGACCGTGGCGAACCAGGGGTTGCCGAGGACCTTCATGTAGCCGGCCTTGGACTCGATGGCCAGGGCATCGTTGGTCTGGGCAAAGAACTCGGAGAACGAAGTGCGGGCGATGCGGGCGACGGCGTCGAGCGAGGTCAGGGCCAGAGCGGAGACGTTCATGGTCATAAAGACGGTAGCGAGCGTGCCGTCAACACCGAAGGCCTGCATACCGCGGGAGATGCCAGCGGCGAAGATCTGGAACGGGGTGGAAGCGACACCGGCGTTGAGGGCGCCAGTACCGGCGGTGTTCATATCGGAGAACATGATGCCGGCGACGATGATGGCAAGGATGCCGACGAAGGACTCGACGATCATGGCGCCGTAACCGACCTTGACGGCGTCCTGCTCCTTCTCGACCTGCTTAGAAGAGGTGCCGGAAGAAACGAGGCTGTGGAAACCGGAGAGAGCACCGCAAGCGACGGAGACGAACAGGACCGGGAACATCATGCCGGAGGCAGTGGAGAAGCCGGTGAAGACCGGAGCGGTGATAGTGGCCTGACCGTTGACGCCCAGGACGACGATGCCGAGGACAGCGCAGACGATCATGACGATCATCATGATGGAAGTGAGGTAGTCACGCGGGGTCTTGAGCATCTGGATGGGCATAGCGCCAGCGAAGACCAGGTAGACCATGACGACGGCGAACCACTGGAACTTATCCAGGTAGACCGGGAACTGCATACCGACGGCGAACATGAGAACCATGAGGACCACGCCGGTGACGAACTCGGCAGCGCCGGTGAGGTTGAACTTCTTCTGGGCCCAACCAAAGGCGATAGCGACGAAGGTGAACAGGATGGAGATGGTACCAGCGCAGCCGGCGGCATAGGACTTGGTGAAGTCGATGGCACCGGTAGCAGCACTAGAAGCGTCAACGGCCGGGGTGAACATGAACGTCTTGCAGACCATGTCGGTGAAAGCGGCGATGACGATGATGCAGAACAGCCAGCAGAACAGCAGGAACAGGCGACGGCCGGTCTTGCCGATATACTTCTCGATGAGCTGAGCGAGTGACTTGCCGTTGTTCTTCATCGAAGCGTACAGGGCACCAAAGTCGTGGACGGCGCCAAAGAAGATGCCGCCGACGAGGACCCAGAGCACGACGGGCAGCCAGCCAAAGGCCATGGCGACGATCGTACCCGTGACAGGGCCAGCACCGCAGATCGAGCTGAACTGGTGCGAAAACGCGGTGAAGGCGGAGACGGGCGAGAAGCTGTTGCCGTCCTTCATGCGCTTGGCCGGCGTGAGGGCCTCTTTGTCAACGCCCCACTTGTTGGCCAGCCATCGGCCATAGCCCAGATAGCCGCAGGCGAGCACCGCCGCGGCCACAACCATGAGCAAAACTCCGTTCATTACATTTCCTCCTCTAAAAAGAACTTCCTAGACATAAAAAATGAGGGCCGTCGGTTGCGCTCGACGGCCCTCATCTTCATCAGCCGCCCGTTATCGTACGGGCTAGCTGTATGTGCTAACCCGCATCAGATAATTACTACGCTGATAATGTTTAGCTGATGCGTGAACATGTCTAAGAAATCCTCTTCAATCATGATGTGAACGATCCGTGCGTGTTCACATCCCCCAGTGGTTGAAAAGGAGTATGAAACTTTAGTTACCTAAAGTCAACGCAAATTTGTAATGAATTTTCAACTTTTTTGGATTTCTCGGTATAAAACGCCACTGACCTCGGACTTTACCCCACGACAGTTTTTGCATGAGAGATGCCCCCTCGGGAGCGGGCGGGCGTATACAAGGTTTCCTGCTCTACAGTCCTGCTCGCACGGAGAGCACATTAAGTGCTCTCCGGCTCGTGCGGAACTCG
>URKT01000133.1 GCA_900548495.1 uncultured Collinsella sp.
CTCTCTCCGTCGTCGGCAGCGTCAGATGTGTATAAGAGACAGATCTTATGCAATTCCCCCCAAAGATCGTGCTGTTGAGGGAATTCTTTGGTATATCCAGCACCACCAGCTTGCCGGCGGCGATCGCCTGCCGGCTGAGCGCGTGCTGTGCGAAGAGATTGGCGTTTCGCGTACGGCGTTGCGCGCCGGTATCACGCGGCTCATCTCGTGTGGAACGCTCGAGAGCCGTCGCGGATCGGGTACGTATGTGTGTCCTCCCAAGCCGCTGAATATCTTCCAGGAAACGTATAACTTTTCCGATGCTGTGCGGACTGCCGGCCTGCACCCCTCTTCTCGTCTGGTTTCCACCGGGACCATCGAGGCGGATGAGGCGCTTGCCGACAAGCTTGGGGTGGCTGTGGGCGCTCCTTTACTCCGCATGCAGCGCATTCGACTTATAGAGGGCGAGCCGGCGTCAATCGAGACCGCTCACGTTAACCTGTCCCTGTGCCCCGCGCTTCCCGAGCACGATTTTGAGTGTGAGAGCCTTTGCGATGTCTTGCTCAAAGAAGGTGGCGTGCGTGTTGAGCATGGACGTGAACATATCTCCATCTCGCGTTTGAACGCCGAAGAGGCCGAGCTGCTCCAGCAAGAAGAGGGAACGCCGGTGTTCTATGAGAGCTCGATCGAATTTGATAAGGACATGCGTTTTGTGGAGCATTGCAAATCGGTGATTTTGCCCACAAAGTTCCGCTTTGCCGATAACGGCGAAGAGAACGGCATGAGGAGCGTGGCAGGTGAACAATGGCTGAAACAGTAGATGCCACCCCGGTTTATATGCGCATTCGACGCCGCATCGAGGAACGTATCGAGCGCGGTATATATCCCACGGGTTCCATGATTCCGTCCGAAAAAGACCTTGCCGAGGAATTTGGTACGACACGCTTGACCATCCGAAGCGCTGTCGATGAGCTGGTTCGGCGCGGGCAGATTCGCCGTGTTCGGGGAAAAGGTGCCTTTGTGGCGCAGAAAGTACCTGCTTTTTTTGAACGCACGGTCGGTTTCCGTGAATCGGTCCGTGCTTCGGGCGGCGAGCCGTCCGTCCGTATTCTCGCGCGTTCCAAGCGTTATGCGGGGCCATATTACGCCGACCTGTTTGGCATCGCCGAGGACGACCTGCTCTATTCCGTTCGACGCCTGAACTGCATAAACGGTAGCCCCGTATCGATTGAGACGGCGCTGATTCCCTGCCTGCTGTTCCCAACCATCGAAGATATTGACGTGTCGGTCTTCAGTTTGTACGAGACCTATGAGATGCTGGGCCGAAAGCCAGTCATGGCACAGGAAAAGCTCGATATCGAAGCGCTGGGCGCACGAGATGCCGGCCTCCTTGGACTGGAACAGGGCGATCTTGTTTTGCTTTTGGAATGCGTGAGCTATGACGCGAGCGGTCAGGCTATCGAGTATGTAAAGTCCTTCAATCGTGGCGATACGGGCGGCTACACCTATACGTACTAGCTGGTATTCTGTGAATAACGGCTGGGAAACTAACCAGTTTTGATCGTTGGGTCAGCTGTATATACAACCTTACAGGGCTCAAAATCGACCGTTCGCCGATGGGGATAAATTAATCGACAAAGAGGTATCAAAAAGCCGTAACCTGTAACTGTGATTGGTATCAAATACTAATGATTTGTTACGAGGTGAGACGATGAAGATGCTCGATTACGTTCAGCTTGCCCATGTGCGTATGGGGGAGAACCTCGAGCGTTCGTCTGAGCTGGTAGCGCAGCTCGTTGATATTTTCCAGTCCGGTTCTTTTGACGCGCTGCGCATCGTTGCTTCGGGTTCGTCGCGCCATGCCGCCGATTGCGCCCGCGATTACCTGCAAGATGCCCTGCAAATGCAGGTGTCCGTTGTGACGCCCGAGGCCTTCGTCGATTTTGAACACACCTATCCGCAGCATGTGCTCAACATTGCCGTTTCGCAGAGTGGCTATTCGACCAATACGATTGCGGCGCTCGATTACATGCGCGCACACGATATGGCTGCAGTTGCGCTCACGGCAAACGTCGAGGCACCCATCAAGGAACACGCTGACATCGTTCTTGACTACGGTGTGGGCGTCGAGTCGGTGGACTTTGTGACTCTGGGCGTCGAGGTGCTCGTTGAGTACCTGGTGCTCTTTGGCATTTACGGCGGTCAGGCGCGCGGAACGATTGACGCCAAGGGCGTTGCCCAGCGTCTTGACGACCTGCGCGAGGCTATCCATGCCAATGCCGTGATGTGCAAGACCGCCGAGGCATATGTCCAAGACCACATGCTCGAGCTTTCTGAGCACACGCCCGCCATGGTCGTCGGCAACGGCCCCAACTATGGCGTTGCCGAAGAGGCGGCCCTCAAGCTG
Organism: uncultured Collinsella sp.; assembly: GCA_900548495.1. Lineage (GTDB taxonomy): Bacteria > Actinomycetota > Coriobacteriia > Coriobacteriales > Coriobacteriaceae > Collinsella. Next base: position 2,387 of record URKT01000133.1, read on the forward strand.
AGCGAGACCATCAAGATTCCTGCCATGCATCACGAAGGCGAGGAGTTCGTCCACGGTCCCGAGATGCAGATCGTTCCGGGCTATCTGGTGTTTATCGTCGACGATCCGCAGGGGTCGGAGCGTCTTGCGAATATCGCTGATGCGCTATCGAACGTTACGACAAAAACGGTGCTGCTCACGGCCCATCCCAAGGGTAGGGCTCACGAGGTTGCGGTGCCTCAGGTGGCTCCGCTGCTCAGCGCAATTCCCAATCTTGTGTTCTTCCAGACGATTGCGGCCATGATAACCGAGCGTCTGAAGTCATGGGACGTGCACCCGTATCTTGATGCCGTCTCCAAGCAAATGGAGGTCAAGGCAGAGGGCTACGAAGAGTCAGTCAATGCGCTTAAGGCCAAAGCGGCCGAGTGTTACGGAATGTAAGCGGGTTTTGATGCCCGTTGGCATGGGGGATGTGGAAACAACCCCAGAAAGGAGAGACAAATGAAGGAAACCGAGAAGATCGAGATCATGCATTTCGACCAGGAGGGCTATCTCGAGGACGGCAAGGCGCTCTACGAGACCGGCAAGAAGATGACCGCGCTCGCCGACAAGGTCGCCGACGAGGGCTACGACGCCGTGTTCCTGATGGGCGTCGGCGGCACCTGGGACGAGCTCATGCAGCTCGAGTACCTCATGAACAAGTTCGGCGACCGCGACCTCGAGGTCTA
>URKT01000134.1 GCA_900548495.1 uncultured Collinsella sp.
GAGATCTGCGCATGTCTCGTGGGCTCGGAGATGTGTATAAGAGACAGATTGACGACCTGGCCTGGCTGGGACTGGAGTGGGACGAAGGCCCCTACTACCAGCACGATCGCCTCGACCTGTACGAGAGCGCCTTGCACCAGCTACAAGACGCCGGCCTCACCTATCCCTGCTTTTGCACGCGTGCCGAACTCCACGCCGCGAGCGCGCCGCACGCCAGCGACGGCACGCCCATCTACCGCGGCGCCTGCAGAGGTCTTTCTGCTGATGAAATCACCCGCCGCAGTGCCCTGCGTGCTCCGGCCACGCGCCTGCGCGTGCCCACCGTCGACGACCTCGCAAACGATGTGATCGAATTCGTGGACCGCACGTATGGAGCCCAATGCGAAGCACTCGCCACCGAATGCGGCGACTTTTTGGTGCGCCGCAGCGACGGCGTTTTTGCCTACCAGCTAGCCGTGGTGGTCGACGACGCTGCCATGGGCGTCACCGAGGTCGTGCGCGGATGCGATCTGCTGGGCTCCACGCCGCGCCAAATCTACCTGCAGCATTTGCTGGAACTTCCCACGCCGCACTACGCGCACATTCCGCTGCTCATGTCGCCGGATGGCCGCCGCCTTTCCAAGCGCGACCGCGACCTGGACCTGGGCGAGCTCCGCACCCGCTTTGGCGCGCCCGAGGCACTACTGGGCTGGCTCGCCGGGCAAACAGGCATCGCGCCGGACGCCACACCGCGCTCTGCCGAGCAGCTGGTCGAGCACTTTAGCTGGGATGTTATCCGCACGCATCGGGAAAACATCACTGTAACGGTCGAGTAGCCAGCCACCCCGCCCCTACGCGACATCCCAGGGCTGGAGTTCGTCGCCCAGGCGGACAATACAGTCGTAGAGCACGGTGTGGCACTCGGCTGGGTTGGCGTCACGATGAAAATGCCCGTAGTACCAGCGCTTGTAGTCCAGGTGGTCCTCCAGCTCGTCGAAAAACGTGGTGAGTCGATCGACATCGGGATAATTCCAGCCAGGTGCCGGGTAAAGCGTGGGCGAAAGCATGCGCGTGGAGCAGGTATGGGTGATCGCATAGTCGACCTTCCAACCCACGCTGTCGAGCTTTGCCCGCGCCTCCTCAAAGTTGCGCTCGTCCGGCAACTCCTGCGGCCACCAGCTGGAATAGGGAATGCGGTATTCCTTGTCCACACTCGTGGCGCCGCCCATGGTAAAGATCATTGAGTCATCGAGCTCAAAAACCTCGCCGCGCGTCAGGCGCCGTATGGGAGAGGTATCCAACAGGCGCTGCGTCAGCCCACCGTGCCAAAGCTCCATGGGGCGCTCCGCCCAGTGATCGAAACGCTCGTGGTTGCCGTCGACAAACAGCACGGTATAGGGGCGCGACTCCAGCCAGGCGATGTCGGCACATTCCTCGGCAGAGAAATCCCACGGAAAGCCAAAGTCGCCCGCGATGATGAGATAGTCGTCACTTGTCAGACCATCCCCAAGATCCCAGTCGCGAAGCTTTTGCATGTCGACGCCGCCGTGAATATCGCCCGTCACATAGACCGTCATCGGATCACCACTTCCCTGTAAGTCGCTAGCCCACATTCTGCACGATCACTAAGTCAACCGTTCCAGCCCTTCCATCCTTTGGGACCTACCCCTCGCTCTTCCATCCAAACGGGTCAAACACCCAAAAGATCAGATCGAGCACGCCGCCGGTCATCATGGCGCCGGCAAGAGCCATGCAAACATGCAGAGAACTGGCACTTCGGAGCACATCAAACGGCCCCAGAACAGCCAGCAGCGCGACCGTTGCGCCGGCTACGCACAGCGCGAGGCACGGCCCCGCGTCCTTAACGCACTTCTTTGCGAGATGCTTTGCGTTGTCACCCATCAATATCGAACTCCTTAGAGGGTCGTTGTTTGGGTACATGCCTCCGCGGCAGAGCAGGGCGGCAGGGTAAGCGTCACATGTCGTGCGGACATCAATGGAGAAACCGCCTGCTCGACCAACCTTTGACGCCGTTTTGCACCGGCACCACATCCCCCGCTATCGAGGTCTAATACTTTTCCCACCGCTACCCAAAAACTCATCCAACGTTAATCTTGGCTCAAGAATCGCTTAATCTATAACCTGCACTATAGAGTTCGACCAAGGGCGGGGCGGCGCCGCGCAACGCAGGCCGCCGAACGCAACGCTCGCGCCCGGGCAGATCGCCCGGCGTCGCGCCCATCGAACGAAAGGACAGGTCATGGACAACCTCGAAAAAGTTGAAACCATCCGCACCAAGTACAACGTGAGCTACACCGATGCCAAGGCCGCGCTCGACGCTGCCGACGGCAACGTTTTGGATGCCATCATTTGGCTCGAGTCGCAAGGCAAGACCCAGACCACGTCGGCGCACGCCGCCACCGAGTCCGCGCCAGTCGATGAGCCCTCAGCCGAGATGGTCGCCGCGCAGGCCGCCTACGAGAAGTCGAGCGAAAAGACCGACTTCTCCAAGAAGATGGACAGCGTATGGGAGTACCTCAAAAAGCTCTTCCGCCTGAGCCTGGACACCAAGTTTATCGCCACGCGCCGCGATGCGATCATCCTCAACATCCCCATCCTGATCCCCATCATCGCCCTGTTTGCCTGGGGCGCTACGATTTGGCTGATGCTGATTGGCCTGTTCTTTGGCATGCGCTACCGCATCGACAGCGACGGCGACGTGCCCGGCAGCATCAACAACCTTATGAATCACGCCGCCGATGCCGCGGACGACATCAAGCAAAATCTGAACGACGACAAGTAATCGCAGACGGGGGCACGCATGGCACGGATCCTGATCGTAGAGGACGAGGAGAAAATCGCCCGCTTTGTGACGCTCGAGCTGGAGCACGAGGGCTACCAGGTGGAACACGCCGCCGATGGCCGCACCGCCGTGGACCTGGCGCTGGAGCGCAACTACGATCTTATTCTGCTCGATGTGTTGTTGCCGCAGCTCAACGGCATGGAGGTCCTGCGGCGCGTCCGCAAGCACAAGGATGTGCCGGTGATAATGGTCACCGCGCGCGATGCCGTGATGGACAAGGTGGCCGGGCTCGATGCCGGCGCCG
>URKT01000135.1 GCA_900548495.1 uncultured Collinsella sp.
CTGCGCATGTCTCGTGGGCTCGGAGATGTGTATAAGAGACAGTGCCGCTGCTGATCCAGCTGCTCTTTTCGGACCAGGAGGCTCCCGCCGATCAGGTTATCCGCGAGATCCTCGCGGCTGACGACACGCGCGTCAAGTTTGTCAACGACCTGCTGACCGATGCGGATGACGAGGAAGAGTTCTAGTCACCGCCTGCTATTAATGGGGCCGGGTTTCCGGCATGAGACCTTTGGGGGTCAATCATGATTCAACTGCTTCGCGTCGACCATCGTCTGCTTCATGGCCAGGTGGCCGTCTCTTGGGTCCAGGGCTTGGGTTCTGACTGTATCTTCTGCGTTGGCGACAAGGTTGCCAACGATCCCGTCTGGAAGACTACGCTCAAGATGGGAAAGCCGGCCAACGTCAAGCTCGTCATCAAGGACATGGAGCACGCCATCGAGGCCATCAACTCCGGTGTTACCGATAAGTACAAGATGATCATCTGCGTCGCCAGCATCGCCGAGGCCAAGCAGCTTGTCGACGGCTGCCCGCAGATTACCTCCATCAACCTGGGCAACACCAAGTCCAAGGACGAGCAGCGTCCCGATGCCCGTAAGATCTCCCGCCAGATCTTTGTGACTGCTGCCGAGGAAGAGGACATTCGTGAGCTCGTCGGCCGCGGTGTCGAGGTCGAGATTCGCGCTCTGGCCGACGACCCCAAGGTCGATGCCCTAAGCGCCCTCTAATTGAGAACCACGGGCGGCGCGCACGGCGCCGCCCCTATTCGTGGGCGTACCGGATAAACGCTTTACCCGTTACCCCCATCTACCGTTCACCGGGAGTACACGCCCGTTGAGCGATTGGTATTAAATAGTTTTCGCATGACTATATAATTGGTATCAAATCATTTGCACCGGTTTAGGTGTTAACAGCACACCGGTACAAGCTGGATCTGTCTAGGCGATTGTCGGCATGGAAAAGGGCGCGCTGACAAGTCGGGAATCGCCGCGCGGATCCAAGAGGGATCAAAGGGAGGAACAATGCTTGTTCAAGCGATCCTCATCGGACTTATCGCTGCCTTCGGTAAGCTCGATTATCAGCTCGGTACGCTCTATGCGTTCCGCCCGATCGTTCTGTGCCCGCTCGTCGGCATAGTCCTCGGGGACCTGCAGTCCGGCCTCGCCATCGGTGCGAGCCTCGAGCTGCTCTTCATGGGTTCAATCTCCATCGGCGCTTACGTGCCGCCCGATGAGTGTATTGGCGGTGTGCTCGCCTGCGCCTTCGCTATTCAGCTGGGTCAGAGCACCGAGGCCGCTATCGCGCTCGCGATGCCCATCGCCACTCTGTGCCTGGCCATTAAGAACGTCGTCAACGCCGGTATGCCCCTTCTGGTCGACCGTGCCGACGTCTTTGCCAGCAAGGGTAACCTCAAGGGTATCTACGCTATGCACTGGATTATCGGTCTCGTGATTGTCGTCCTGGCCTTTATCCTGTGCTCGGTCTCCTTCTATCTGGGTGCCGACGCCGTTCAGGGCCTGCTCGACTTCATCCCGACGTTCGTCCTCGATGGCTTTGGCGTCGCAGCCAACATCCTGCCTGCCATGGGCTTCGCCATGCTCGGCCGTCTGGTGCTTACCAAGCAGCTCGTGCCGTTCTACTTCCTGGGCTTCCTGCTGTGCTCCTATGCCAACGTGCCCGTCCTCGGCGTCGCCCTGATCGCAATCATCATCGGCATCGACAAGTACGACCTGCTGGGCCTTGGTGGCGCCCAGTCCCAGCTTTCTGTGGAAGGGGATGAGGACGATGACTTCTAATTCCGAGAACCAGATTACTCGCTCCGACCTCATTAAGAGCGCCGTGAACACCGGCGCCCTGGGCATGGAATTCTCCTGGACCTACTACAAGCAGATGAACATTGCCTTCTGCCTGATGGTCGCCAACATGCTCAAGAAGATCTATGCCGGCCGTCCCGATGATTACGCCGAGGCCTTGCACCGTCACAGCGCATTCTTCAACATCACCCCGCAGCTCGCTCCCTTCGTGGGCGGCATCGCGATGGCCATGGAAGAAAAGGTCGCTCGTGGCGAGGTTGAGCCCGAGAGCGTCAACGACATCAAGGCCGCCCTCATGGGTCCGCTTTCCGGCCTGGGTGACTCCTTCTTCCTGTCCACCCTGCGCGTCGTCGCCGCTGCCGTGGGCATCAGCCTGTGCCAGGCCGGCAACGTCTTTGGCCCCATCGCCTTCCTGCTCGTCTACAACATCCCGGCGTTCCTGATTCGTATCTTTGGCGCTATCAAGGGTTATGAGCTAGGCATTGGCTTCCTCGACGAGGCTCAGAAGACCGGCCTGATGCAAAAGATCATGGCCTGCGTCGGCATTGTCGGCGTTATGGTCGTCGGCGCCATGAGCAAGGACATGTTCTGGGCTTCGTTGCCCATCGCCATTGGTCAGGGCGACTCCGCCCAAACTCTCCAGGACATCCTGGACGGCATCATGCCCGGTATGCTCGGTATGGCCGCCTTCTGGCTCTACTACTGGCTGCTCTCCAAGAAGATCAACCCGATGGTCCTGATCCTCTGCACCATGGTCGTGGGCATCATCGGCGCTTACTTTGGCGTGCTTGCCTAATATGTTCGAATCGCGCTTCCATCGCGTCTAACGGTTGCGTCGATCTTTGGGGGGGCTTGTCGCATCTGCGGCGGCCCCCTGTTTTTTAAAACTCCGTACGAAAGGGGAGGGCTATGGTCGTACCCGAGCTTTCGCTCATGAACATCAACCATCGTTACTACAGCATCGAGACGTTTTTTAAGGCTGCAGGTGAGGCCGGCTATCGCAATATCGAGCTGTGGACCGGCTCGATGCACCTGTATGTGGATTGCCATGAGCACGATTCGGTGGATAAGATTCGCGATCTTGCCGCCCAATACGGTATCAAGATCGTGTGCGTGTGCCCCGAGCAGAACAACCCCAAGCCGTGGAACGTCGCGGTGCGCGGTGAGGCGGGCCAAAAACGCATCCTCTCGTACTTTAAGAATGTGATCGACGTTGCCGTTGAGTTGGGCGTGCCGCAGATTCTGGTGACGAGTGGTTG
>URKT01000136.1 GCA_900548495.1 uncultured Collinsella sp.
CCCACCGGCAAAAAGCGCCTGCAGCAGGCCCTGCGCGACGGCGACCTGGACTACGTTGTGAGCCAGGGCATCAGCCAGCAGGAACAGGGCGCCGACATTCTGGACGTCAACGTGGGCCTGCCCGAGATCGACGAGGTCAAGATCATCCAACAGGCCACCGAGCAGCTCCAGGGCTCCACGCTGCTGCCGCTGCAGATCGACTCCACCGACCCCGCAGCCGTCGAGGCCGCCGTGCGCCGCTACGCCGGCAAGCCCATCATCAACTCGGTCAATGGCAAGCAGCAGATCATGGATGAGATCTTTCCGCTGGTCGCCCACTACGGCACCAACGTTGTCGGCCTTACGCTCGACGAAGGCGGCATCCCCGATACCGCCGAGGCTCGCTTCGCCATCGCCGAGCGCATCGTGGCCGAGGCTGCCCGCTACGGCATCGGACCGGACCGCATCCTCATCGACTGCCTGGTCATGACCGCCTCGACCAACCAGCGCCAGGCCGAGCAGATCCTGCGCGCCATGTCCCTGTGCAAGGAGCGCCTGGGCGTCAAATGCGCGCTCGGCGTGTCGAACATCAGCTTTGGCCTGCCTGCCCGCCCGCTGCTGGGTTCGGTCTTTTTGGCCGCCGCCTTTGGCGCGGGCCTGGACGCCCCCATCATGAACCCGGGTTCCAAGCGCTTTATGGACACCGTCTACAGCTATCGCGTCCTGAGCGTTGAGGACGAGGGCTCGACCGGATACATCGAGCGCTACGCCGGCTGGACCGATCCGTATAAGATCGCCGCAAACCCGGCAGCAGCTCAGGCCGCATCGACCGACGCCGCGCCCGCTGCTGGCACCGCCGGCGCCGACGGCAACGACGACCCCATCCGCCACATGGTCGTCTCGGGCCGCAAAGGCGAGATCGCTGCCGAGACCGAGCGTCTGCTGGCAGACCACGACGCCATGGACCTCATCAACAACCACTTTATCCCCGCCCTTGACGAGGTGGGCGTCCTCTTTGACCAGGGCAAGTTCTTCTTGCCGCAGCTTATGGCCTCGGCCGAGGCCGCACGCGTGGGCTTCGACACCATCAAGCGCCTGATGCCCGCCGGCGAGATTGCCGACAAGGGCAAGATCTGCGTGGCCACCGTCAAAGGCGACATCCACGATATTGGCAAGAACATCGTCAAAATGCTGCTCGACAACTACGGCTACACCGTCTTTGACCTGGGCCGCGACGTCGATCCGCAGGAGGTACTCAAGACCGTTAAGGAGCGCGATATCAAACTCGTCGGCCTCTCGGCGCTTATGACTACCACGGTCGTCGCCATGGAGGAGACCATCAAGCTGCTCCATGCCGAGGTTCCGGGCGTCAAGATCATCGTGGGCGGCGCCGTGCTCACCCCCGAATACGCCAAACAGATTGGCGCAGACTACTACGCCAAGGACGCCGCCGAAAGCGCGCGCATCGCCGAAGAGGTCTTTGGGCAGTAACACAACGGAAACAACCGAGCACCAAAACGTGCCGCATGCGCCACTTGGCACGTGCGGCACGTTAGAATAGATAAGACTATGCTCGTTTTGGCAGATAGGAGCGCAAGGATGGCGATCACGCCCGCAGAAATCGCGGAAACCCGCGGCATGGTTGAGGAGCAGAACCTCGACATCAGGACCATCACCATGGGTGTTTCGCTCATGGGTTGCGGTGACGAGAACCTCGACCGCATGTGCACGAAGATCTACGACCACGTGACGCACACGGCTGAGCATCTGGTCGAGACCGCCGAGAACCTCGAGCGCGAGTACGGTATCCCCATCGTCAACAAGCGCGTTTCCGTCACCCCGGTGGCGCAGATTGCCGCGTGCTGCAAGGATGAGGACCTCACCCCCATCGCGCACGCCCTCGACCGCGCGGCTGAGACGCTCGGCATCGATTACCTGGGCGGCTTCTCCGCGCTCGTCCAGAAGGGCATCGGCAATGCCGACCGCCGCGTCATCCAGTCCATCCCCCAGGCGCTCGCCACCACCAGCCGCGTCTGCTCCAGCGTCAACGTCGCCAGCCTGCGCGCCGGTATCAACATGGACGCCGTGCTCATGGCCGCGCAGACTATCATCGATGCCGCTAAACTCACGGCCGACCAGGACTCCGTCGGCGCTTCCAAGTTTGTCTGCTTTGCCAACATGGTCGAGGACTCCCCGTTTATGGCGGGCGCCGTCCACGGCGGTGGCGAGGCCGACGCCGTCATCAACGTAGGCGTCTCGGGCCCCGGCGTTATGGCTGCTGCCTTGGAGACGCTCCCCGACTCCGCCTCGATGATGGAAGTCGCCGAAAAGATTAAGCAGACCGCCTTTAAGATCACCCGTGTCGGCGAGCTCATGAGCCGCGAGGCCGCCCATCGTCTGGGTGTCGAGAAGGGCATTGTCGACCTGTCGCTGGCTCCCACGCCTGCCATCGGCGACTCCGTCGCGCGCATCCTCGAGATCATCGGCGTAGGTACCTGCGGCGGCCCGGGCACGACCTGCGCGCTCGCCATGCTCAACGATGCCGTCAAGAAGGGCGGCGTCATGGCCAGCTCCAGCGTGGGCGGTCTCTCAGGCGCCTTTATCCCCGTGTCCGAGGATGCCGGCATGATCGCCGCCGTCGAGGCCGGTGCGCTTTCGCTCGAGAAGCTCGAGGCCATGACCTGCGTGTGCTCCGTTGGCCTGGACATGATCGCCATCCCCGGCGACACCCCGGTCGAGACCATCGCCGGCATCATCGCCGACGAGATGGCCATCGGCGTCATCAACAACAAGACCACGGCCGTCCGCGTGATTCCCGCCATCGGCAAGGGCGTGGGCGACTGCGTCGAGTACGGCGGTCTGTTCGGCCGTGCGCCCATCATGCCGGTGAACCCCAACGCCGGCACCGTGCTTGCCCACCGCGGCGGACGCTTCCCGGCACCGCTGAACTCGCTGAAGAACTAGCTGAGGGGGACTGGCGAGGAGCCCCGGGGAGGGCAAATATATAAGGTCGCCTGCTCGGACAGTCCTGACTCGCACGGAGAGCACATTAAGTGCTCTCCGGCTCGTGCGGAACTCGCGATCGACC
>URKT01000137.1 GCA_900548495.1 uncultured Collinsella sp.
CGGCTCGCCAACTGTCAACGCCCAATAACCAGTCTTTTTGGGACGCGGCTATTTTGGCAACTTTTCGAACAGGCGATCCTCTCGATGATTTTTTAATCCCCGTCCCAGAAAAATCATCGACGAACGCACTACTTTGCGCTGGTAAGAACACCGGTGGTGTCGAAGGCCGGGGTGAAGCTCTCGTCTACCGCGCCGCCCTCTTGCCAGAACATCGTCGTAAAGCCCAGGTCGTCGGCATGGTCGAGCACCTGCTCGTACTCCTCGCGCGTCACAGCTCGCGCCAGATCGCCGCCCTGCTCGCGCATGAGCGCATTGGGCGTGTACTGGTTCATGACCGAAATCGGCACATCGCCCACCGTCTGCCACACCAGGTCCAGCACGCGGCACGAATCGTCCGCATGCCCCGGCAGCACCAGGTGACGCACGATGATGCCGCGCTTCATAAGGCCATCATCATCCACCAGCTCTCCCCCGCGGCGCTCGATCTCGCGCGCCATCTGCGCCAGGCCCGACACGGCCACGCGCGGATAGTCCTTAATATGAGAGAGCGACTGCGCAAGCCCAGCATCGGCATATTTAAAGTCGGTAAGCCACACATCGACCAGATCGCCGAGTGCCGCCACGGCACTCGCGCGCTCATAACCGCTCGTGTTGTACACGATTGGGATGACCAGCCCCCGCGCCCGTGCCGCGGCAATCGCCGCCGGCAGCAGGTGCGCGTAGTGAGTCGCCGTCACCAGGTTGATGTTGTTGGCACCTTGGTCCTGCAGCTCCAACATAATCTCGACCAAGCGCTCGGGCGAAATCACAAGCCCAAAATTGCCCGTCGAGATCTCATGGTTCTGGCAATAGACGCATTTGAGCGAGCAGCCGCTAAAGAAGATCGTGCCCGAACCGGCCTCGCCCGAGATAGGCGGCTCCTCCCACATATGAAGCGCCGCGCGGGCCACCTTGAGCGTGTCGTTAGCACCGCACACGCCGCGCGCACCCTCATCGCGGGCCGCACCGCAACGGCGCGGACACAAATGACAGGCGGGCGAAAAAAGTTCGGTCAACGACGTCGGCATAAAAACATGCTCCAAAACAACGATTCAGCAGCTCAAACGTAAAGGGCCAGGCCGCGTAGACGGCTCCGTCCCTAAGGCGCCGTAATCGTCCGACACGATTTTTGTAATGTCAAGACTGGAATCCACAAAGCGCCGCTTTATGATGTAGGTATTCCGCCCCCCGCGGAGCAACTGGGTGAACCGTCGCGTTTATTTAGGGAGCCCACACAGTCGTACCTAGTACAGGTATCCTTCGTTGTTAAGGACGCTGGAACAGTCGATGAGGGCACCCACCTGTTTTAGGTGGGTTCATTTTCGTAACGTGGGGGGTGGTTTTCTTTTGCCGAAAATCACCATTACAGTCCATATGGATTCCCGCCGGCATCCCGACAAGCCATCGACAACATCCCAATATCTGGTAAGCGCGTGATTATCGCTGCGTGCAATTACATGCACCCCCCTTGGTCGAGTATTATGGTTCGGCTATGCCCTTTGCGCATGGCGTTCTTCTGACCTTTTCCTTCGACGCTTGGCGGTTTTTAGATTCATGGCTTCATCCCCGAGCTACATACCGTACCTATGCGTGGCAGCGGCGGCCTTTATCACGACCTTCCTCGCGGTGCCCCTGGTCAAGCGCTTGGCAATTAAGCTCGATGCCGTCGACTATCCTTCTAAGCGCCGCATCAACACCAAGCCCATCCCGCGTTTGGGCGGAACGGCGGTGTTTTTGGGCCTGGTCGTTGCCTGCATTGTGCAAATCCTAGGCACCTGGCACCTAGGCTGGCCACCCGTCCTGGTGCCGCACCCGCGCCTTCACATTAGCTATCCCATGCTGGCGCTCTCCTTTACCGTCATCTTTGCGACCGGCGCTATCGACGACGTCTTCCAGCTCAAGCCCAAGCAAAAGCTGGCCGGACAAGTCCTCGCCGCGCTTATCGCCTGTATCGGCGGCCTAAAAATCGGCGTCATCGTCAACCCGTTTGCCCCCGGCGAAATCATGCTCGGATGGCTCGCCTACCCCATCACCGTAATCTATCTGGTGGCATTCACCAACATCATTAACCTCATCGACGGCCTCGACGGCTTGGCCACGGGCATCTGCGGCATCGCCTCGTTCACCATGTTTTCGATGGCCGTTCTCTCGGGCCGCATCGACGCCGCCGCGCTCTCCATTGCGCTCTTTGGCGCCTGTCTGGCCTTTTTGCGCTACAACTTCAACCCCGCAAGCATCTTCTTGGGCGACTCGGGGTCGCTGCTTCTGGGCTTTGCGCTGGGCTCCATCTCGCTGCTCAACGTGAGCCGCACCGCCGCACTCACCTCGCTTATCATCCCGCTCATCGTTGCCGGCGTGCCTATCATCGACACGTTTAGCGCCATCGTGCGCCGCAAGCGCGCCCACATTAGCATCGGGCAGGCCGACAAGGGCCACATCCACCACCGCCTGATCCAAGAAGGCTACAACCAAAAACAGGCCGTGCTGCTCATCTATGCCTGGTGCATCATGCTTTCGGCCGGCGCCGCCGCGATTAACCAGGTCGAGGTGCCCATGCGTGTGCTCATCTTTACCGTGCTCGCCATTGGCTCGGCGGCCTTTGCCAAGCATCTGCATCTGTTTGAGCCCGTGCTGCGCCACCATTACAACAAGCGCACGCACGAGGACGAGCTCGTCACCCCCGACGACCCCGCTTTTAAGCAGGAGGAGCAGGCAGCCGAGGAGCGCAAAGAAGAGCGCCACCACAAGCTCCTGTCTCTTATACACATCTCCGAGCCCACGAGACATGCGCAGATCTCG
>URKT01000138.1 GCA_900548495.1 uncultured Collinsella sp.
CCGTCGTCGGCAGCGTCAGATGTGTATAAGAGACAGAGCCTGCGCAGCGTGCGGCGGCAGAGGTCGACCCAAGCCTGGCGCTCATCGGCGATGCGCCACACCTGGTCGATGAATGGCAGGAGGTGCCCGAGGTTTGGGATGCCGCCCGGCGTTTCGTGGACGCGAGCGGCAACGAACGGGGGACACTTTTGCTCACGGGCTCGACCGCGCTCAAAAGCGAGGAGCGCAGCCATGTTCGTCATTCCGGCACGGGTAGGATCGCCCGTCTGTCAATGCGCCCCATGGCCCTGTGTGAGTCGGGCGACGGCGAGCCGCTCGTGTCACTGGCAAGCCTCTTTAAGGGCGAGGATTTTGCCCCTCAGCGTCGCGAGAGCACGGTGGATGACGTCGCCCGCTGGTGCTGCAGGGGCGGTTGGCCTGCAAATCTTGGGCTTTCGGAAGATCTTGCGCGAGAGACGGCAAGCCAGTACGTGCACTCGGTGCTCGACGTCAATGTGCTGGACGAGGGCATGTCGTCCGAGCTTGCACACGGCCTTTTGCGAGCTCTTGCCATGAACGAGAGCCAGGCTGTCACGTACAAGACGCTCGTAAAGGATGCCTCGTACGGTGAGGCGGGCCCCGACGAGAGGACCATCGCTGCGTACTTGGACCTCTTCAACAGGCTCAAGCTGACCGAGGACCTCTGCGGATGGGAGCCGCCCATGCGCTCGAAGGCCCGCGTTCGCGTGCGCCCCAAGCGCTACTTCTGTGACCCGTCACTTGCGGCGGCGTTGCTGGGGGCTACCCCTGAGCGGCTGCTTGGCGATATGCAAACGCTGGGGATGCTCTTTGAGAATCTCGTCCTGCGCGACGTGCGCGTGTTCCTTTCCACCTACGGCGGTGTCGACAACAGTGTCCATTATTTCCGAGATGAGAAGGGCCTTGAGGTCGATCTGATCGTTGAGCACGACGGGCGCTGGGGAGCCATCGAGGTCAAGCTGAGTGATGCGAAAGCAGACGATGGAGCGAGAAATCTCAAGGCGCTGGAGAGGAAAGTGCTCTCCAATCCTGCCGCCCAGAATGCCGCGCCGGCGTTTTTGGCGGTCGTGGTTGGAAAGGGGAGTATTGCCTACACACGCGACGACGGCGTGGCGGTGATTCCCATGGCGGCACTTGGGGCGTAGTGGTTTTGCGGGCGTGCCGTGCTTCCTTTACCGAAAATCCATTTGGTAAACCAGATGCTCGCGGATAGAATAAAGTTGACGGCAGCCCAAGGGTGATAGCTGGGCAGCGCTGTTGCTTGGTCAAGAGGTCAGTGCCTTAATGGCAGCGACTTGTTATGCTTCGAATGCTGCTTGAGTGCCTCGGAAAGTTCGATAAGCGCCGTGAAGAGCGAGACCAAAGCAACCAAGAGCTCTACGAGCTCTGATGGGCCCGGGATGACCGCTGATTCAAGTCACCGGGCCCAAATCTTTTTCATGCATTTGAATAGAGCGGGCGATTCTCTTGGGGCCGTCTGCATGGCGTGCGACCAGCGCATGGTATTGCGCCCCGCTTTCATGTCCGCACGGGCGTCTATCCTTACGGCAATGTAGCCGCCTATATAGCAAGCGGCAGGCAACGGAGAAAGGCCATAACCGTGTCAGCTGAAAAGACGCCGGGTATCTCGGCTATCGATGCGACGAACTTTGCGCGCCAGATTGTGCTGGACTTTGAGTTCGCGCCGGTGCCAAAGCAGCGCCAGCGCCGTGGACTGCGCAACGAGATTATCGAGGTCGGCGCCGTCAAGCTCGATTACCACGGCAACGTTATGGGCGAGTTCTCGCAGTTTGTGCAGACGGAATTGACCGAAGGCGTTGCGTTCCCCGTCCGCGAGCTTACGGGGATATCAGCCGTGGACACCGCGATGGCCGACCCGCTCTACATGGTGATCAAAAGACTCAGCGATTGGATCGGTCGCTACTCCGCCCAGGTGGTTTGCTGGAGCGGGGCGGACCGTCGACAGCTTTTGACCGAGTGCCAGGCAAAGCACATCGACCTTTCCGCATTTCCTACGGATTGGGCCGATCTGCAGGCGTTTTATACCTCGATCATGGACGTGGGCAGCCACGGGTGCGTCTCTTTGAGTGACGCGGCAACGTGGTTCGGCATCGAGTTCGACGAGTCGACGGGTCACGCCCACAGCGCCCTGGCCGATGCGCGCGTGACCGCTAAGCTGCTCAAGCAGATGATGGAGGGGGACTATCACGTGAGCCCGCGCGCCCAGGAAGTCCGCCAACGGTGGGGGATGGGCGAGCGAGCTCAGACGCGCCTTTCCAGCAAGTGCCCCGAGCTGGGCGACCTGCTGCTGAAGCTGAAGGCGGAGGGGAGATAGGCGGCGTTGGCCGTCTGCATGGCGCGTGGCCTGTCGCGTATCGCTACTCTTCCTGCCGCTTGGCAGGCAGGATGTAGACGTTCTCGGCGTCCACGGCGATCTGCGTGGGGCGGTTGTAGAGGGTATCTACTTCCATTACGCTCTGCTTGAACGGCGCGACGTCAGGCGTCTTTGCCCGATGGAGCTTCTCGAGGAGTTTCTCGGATTGCCTGTCGTTGAACCTGCCGATGTCCTCTCCTGCACCTGTCTCTTATACACATCTCCGAGCCCACGAGACA
>URKT01000139.1 GCA_900548495.1 uncultured Collinsella sp.
GGCTCCCATGGCGGGCGTAACCGACCCCGCCTATCGCATCATGTGTCGCCGCCGCGGTGCCAACCTTGCCTACAGCGAGATGGTGAGCGTTGCGGGCCTTGCCTATGCCAGTAACAAGACGTGGCGCCTGGTGTTGCCGGCCGACGAGGAGCAGCAGATCTGCGTGCAGCTCTTTGGTTCCAAGCCCGATCAGTTTGCGGGTGCCGTCGCTGCCGTCGAGGAACGCGTGGGCGATCGCCTGTCATTGATTGATATCAACATGGCCTGTCCGGCTCGCAAGGTCGTTACCAAGGGCGAGGGCTCGGCGCTTATGCGTACGCCCGACCTGGCCGAGCGGATTGTCGAGGCAGCGGTGGGCGCGGCGCATGTTCCCGTGACCGTGAAGATTCGCAAGGGCTTTTACGCCGAAGACCGCAATGCCGCGACGTTTGCCCAGATGCTCGAGGGGGCAGGGGCAGCTGCGGTGGCGGTGCACGGCCGCTGTGCCACGCAGCTCTATACGGGCCAGGCCGATTGGTCGGTCGTCGATGAGGTGGCCGACGCCGTCGAGATTCCCGTGATTGGTTCGGGCGATGTGTTCTCGGCCGAGGACGCTGCTGAGCATCTGCACGGCTCGGGTGCCAGCGCTGTGTTTATCGCGCGCGGCATCTACGGCAATCCGTGGGTGTTCGGCGATGCCCGAGCCCTTGCGCTCGATGGCGTACCGGTGCCGGTGCGCAGCTCCGTCGAGCGCTTGGACGCCCTGCGTGAACACCTAACGCTGACGCACGAGCTTCTGCCGCTCATGTCGCGTGCCCGCACGTACGCAAGCTGGTACTTAAAAGGCATGCCCCATGCCGCCGCTTGGCGTGCCCATGTGGTGCGCTGTTCCACATACGAGGAGTTTATGGTGCTGGTCGATGAGATCGAGCGCGATGTGGTGGCCTGCGAGGCCGCACTTGCCGCCGGCGAGTCGGTGCCCGCTCATCCGCTGGAGGCCTAACGGTGGCCGTTACCGCGCTGTACGTCCACGTGCCGTTTTGCGCCCAAAAGTGCCGATACTGCGACTTTGACTCACGCAGTTTTGCTTCGTGCGACCTGAGTGCTGCGCTCGATGTCTATTTTGAGCAACTGTATGCGCGCCTCGATGCCTTTGGCGACGCAGGCGCGCTTGCGCAGGTCCGCACCGTCTATGTTGGCGGCGGTACGCCGTCGCTGGCAGGAGAGCGTCTGGTGGAGCTTGCCCGGCGTATTTGCATGTGGTGCAAGCCCGTTGAGTTTACCTGCGAGGCCAATCCCGAGTCGTTGACCGCCGGGCTTGCCACTGCGCTTGCCAAGGCCGGTGTCACACGCGTCTCTCTGGGAGTTCAAACCCTTGACAACGCCGAGCTTGCTGCGATTGGCCGTATTCACGATGCCGATCGGGCGCTCGCTGCCATCACGACGGTTAAGGACGCTGGGCTCGATGTGTCCTGCGACCTGATGTGCGGACTTCCCGGGCAGACCGCCGTAAGCTGGCAACGCACGCTCGATGGCGTGCTGGCGGCGGCGCCGCATCATGTGTCGGTGTACCCGCTCACGCTCGAGGAGGGCACGCCGCTCTACCACATGGCGTGTCGCGACGAGTCGCTCGAGCCCGACGAGGATTTTCAGGCTGCGTGCATGGACGCGGCGCGTGAGTGCCTGGGTGCGGCCGGCTATCACCCGTATGAGGTGGCAAGCTACGCGCTCGACGGACATGAGTGTGCCCACAACATTGCCTATTGGACAGGACGGGGCTATCTGGGCTTGGGCCGCTCTGCCGCCGGTATGCTCGACGCCGAGGATTTCGATCGCTTGGCCGGGCTGTTTCCCGACGTGCCTGCTCGCGGCGATGCGTATCGCGTGCGCTTGGTGCAACGCGACGACGCCGCGACGACGTTTGATGCCGAGTATCTGTCGCAGCGCGAGGCTGCGGCCGAGGATTTGATGCTCGCCTGCCGCATGACGCGTGGCATTGGGCCCGATCTGTTGGTTCGCTCGGCAAGCGTGATCGCTGCAGACGAGCTGGTGGCGGCCTGTGACCGTGCGCTCGAGTTGGGTCTTGCCACTTGGGTGCCCGATTATGTCGAGGGGCATGCGGGGTGCGTCGCCTCGAAAGACGTTATCGCAGGTCGTGCCCACGCCCGTTTAGCGCCCACCCACTTGGGCTGGCTCGATGGAAATGTGCTGTTCGAGCTGTTTTGGGGTCTAGCTTAGGCCGCTCGGGTAGAATTACCGCAATATATACGCTGCTGTGAGCAGGAGGTTGCCGCGCATGGCGACGATGAACGAAAAAGATTACTACGAGATTTTGGGTGTCTCCAAGGACGCCACCTCGCGTGATATACAGAAGGCCTTCCAGCAAAAGGCCCGCAAGCTCCATCCGGACGTCAACAAAGAACCGGATGCCGAGGAAAAGTTTAAAGAGGTTTCCGAGGCCTACGCCGTGCTTTCGGACGAGCAGAAGCGTGCGCGCTACGACGCCATGCGTTCGGGCAATCCCTTCGCCGGCGCTCCTACGGCTTCTCCCTATGGCTGTCTCTTATACACATCTCCGAGCCCACGAGACATGC
>URKT01000140.1 GCA_900548495.1 uncultured Collinsella sp.
ATGCGGGTGAGGCCGATTATCTATGGGGTCATCACGCGGGTAAGTACCGGAAGCTGACCAAACGCTGACCAAAAACTTGACGCGCTCGAATGAAAGGCAGCCGCGAGGCACATAACTCGCTGGCACAGGTCGTGGGCTAAAGGTTCATGTCTCCACATTTGCTAACAGATCGCATGGCAAATTCAATGAAAGAACGCATGGGCTTTATGCAAAACCGGTGATGACGTCAGCACGGGAGAGACGTGCTACAAACAACGCTTTTGAGAACTTCGATTGGATTTTGGTGTCAGCCTTGGTGTCAAAAAGAAAAAGGTCAGAGGCTAAACACCACTGACCTGTGCTTTAGATGGTGGGCGATACAAGATTCGAACTTGTGACCCCATCCGTGTGAAGGATATGCTCTACCCCTGAGCCAATCGCCCGTCGCCTTTCGGCAAAAGAGATACTATCATAGCCGCGCGTGGTTTACCAAGAACTTTTTGCCGCCGATTTTAAATTCGTGGGCGCAAACCGCGCCACCGCAATATGGATAGCCGACAAACCAGCAGCTAAACAGTCCTTTATCGTTTAATCCACGAGGTCTCGGGACGGCAGATAAGACGCGCGTTGTTGTAGGCCATGTCGAGCGTGAGGCAGGTGCGCGCGGCGTAGAAGCCGTCCTCGCGCTGGATGGTCAGCGCCAGCTCGGGCTTGTCGCCGGTCAGGCACAGCGGCAGGAGCAGCTGGATCCGACCGCCGTAGAACTGCGGCACCGCGAGCGTGTAGTTGGCGGCGGCGCGGCGGGCGGCCTCGACGACGGCGCCCTCAAAGGCGCGGCGCAGCAGCAGCGAGTTGCCCTCCCCCATCAGGCTGGCGGGAATTCGAGTCAGGTTCTCCTCGTCGCCCAGAATGTGGTCGATGTTGGAACGGATGGGCAGGCGGTAGTCAAAGACCAGCTCGGAGGGGTCCTCGGCAAAGCGCACGCGGCACGGTAAGTACTCAAATGAGACCAGCATGGGGTCGCTTTCCTTAAAGAAACCCTTCAAAAACCAGCGTTGGCGCGCATCGGACTTGGTGTTGGGCTCAAACAGGCCGTAGATGGTCTCGTAGCGGCGTGTGTACAGGCCGGTGTTGAACAGGCAGCGGTCGTCGTCGAACACCAGTGGCAGGTTGGACGGAGCGGTCTGGTCCACGTCGCGCTCGGTCAAAAACACCGCGCGGCTAAACGAGAACGACAGGTAGTTTTTGAGGATGCGGTTGCTGGGACCCCAGTCCTCGGGATCGGCGAGGTCGGCCAGACGGTCGTAGCAGGGCTCGGGGCAAAACGCAAAGTCGTAGACATTGCTGCACAGGGTGCTGGGGATTTCCATGTGGCGTCCAATCCATTCAATAACCGGCGTGCGGATGCTTAGATTCTATACGCGCGACGGGTCGATCGTGTCCGCAACGCAACCGCGGCGAAGCTCTTCGGCGAGTTCGCTGGTCGCGTGGCTTCCGGAAACGAGGTCCTGGATCCAGGCGTAGTACTGGTTGTCTTTGGGCTCGGGGGCGTCGGACAGCACGACCGGAGCGCCGGCGAGCCTTAAGACGGACAACGCAAAGACAAGGCTGGTGCGCTTGTTGCCGTCCTCGAAGATGTGGTCCTTGACCATGTGCTCGGCCACGTAGGTGGCCTGGTCAAAGATGTCCGCGAATCGATCGGCCGGCGATTGGCCGAATATCGTACAGAATGCACCCGCAAGCACAGACTCGACGCGTCCAAGCTCATGCGCGGCCCGGTCGCCCGTGGCGTCGGTCGTATAGCAGCGCCCGACCGTCATCAGCGTGCTGTGAAGGCGCATCACGGCCGCGGCCATGACTTCGAGCGATTCGGCATCGTCGAGCACGAGCGGCGCGACGGGAATCCCTTGACCTCCAACAGCCGCCATCATGAGTTCTCCAAGAGCCTGAGCGCGTTGGGCATGTCCGCAATGGTCAGCCGAACGGCCTCGTCGATCAAAGTGGTGCTGTCCGGATCATCGGGTAACGTGCGGGGTGCTTTCGGCGCGATAGGGTCGGTTGCATGTGCTGTACAGTCGTCAAAAGTCATGCTTTCAGGATAGTTGTAGCAATAACTATCAGGCCGTGTCGTTGAATCTAACGTTTTCATCGCGCCGTCCTTCTGCTGGCTGAATCCGAGCGTTTAACCCGAGCATTTCGACCATGCAACGTAAATAGATTTTTCTTGAGGCAATCAGTCATCGCTGTCCAAGCGTTTAGATGCCAGGTCGAAAACCTTGCCCTTGTCCCTTGCACCTATTGCGATGATTTGAACTACTTCGACGCGCCCATCGCGGATGCGATAAATTACGCGAATGCCATCTGTGCGAAACTTAAGTTCCCGACAACCTGCAAGAAGGCCCGAAAGTGGCTTGCCAATTTCATCGGCCCGAAGTGCAAGACGCGCAATACCTTTGTCCACCATAGCGCGAACTGAACCATCGAGTGACAGATACTCTTTCTCGGCGGTCTTGTCGTAAAACTCGACCTTAAAC
>URKT01000141.1 GCA_900548495.1 uncultured Collinsella sp.
TCTTTCTGAGCTTTCGAGGTCTTATCCTGACCTTTGACCTTAAAACCCCGGGACGCGAAGACCATATCGCCAGCAACGCGGCGTTCTCGCGCTTGACGGGAGACGACGTTGACAAAAAGCGCTCATCCAAAACCGGCGCTTCTGGCGACCAGGCCTCACAAGATCATCTGCTCGCCGAGCAGGTTGTGACGCTTCTGGGCGGCGTCTCCAACATTGTGGGCGCAACCAACTGCGCCACGCGCCTGCGCGTCGAGGTCGCGGACCCCTCCGTCGTTGCAGATAACGCGTCGTTTGTCGCGGCGGGCGCCAAGGGTCTCATCGTCACGGGCAAAACCGCGCAGGTGATCATTGGCATCTCCGTCCCCCGTGTTAAAGAGTATTTTGATCAGATTATGGGGCTCGAGCCAGGTTTCGTGCCTGCCATCTCGCCCTCCCCTGCAGCCAGTATCACCCAAAAACACGGCGATATCTGTTTCTTCGACATCGACGGTACGCTCGCCTGGCAAGACCCTAAACTCGCCCAGGAACTCCCCGAAAGCGAGCGAGACCTATCCCCCTATCCCAACGAGGTGGTCGCGCAGGCCATCCGCAAGTTTGTTGCAAACGGCAACATGGCCTTCATCTGCACGGGGCGCACTCTGAGCTGCATCCATCCCAAGCTGCTCGAGCTGCCGTGGTCAGGCGTCGTCTGCCTCGCGGGCGGCTATGCCGAACTCAATGGACGCATCGTGCGAAACGCCGCCATGAGCCCCGGCTTACTGCAGCGCCTCGTTCCCTATCTTGAACAGTCGGGAGAGGTGATTCGCTTTGAGGGCATCGATCGCGTCGTGCGCATGAGTGCAGATGCCCCCGAGACGTACGGATACGCACGCACCGTGGGCGACGCCGTCACGCAACTTGAGCACTACAACGCCTATAAAATTCTTATGTCCACACCACTTGCCAACCGCATCGCCCAAGATGAAGAGCTTGGACCTCTGCTCTGCCTCAACGAGCTCGAGCTCGATATCACGGAGATCTCGCCCCGCGAATGCACTAAACGAGCCGGCATCCAAGCCGTGCTTAACGCCCTGGGGCCAGACCACGGCACCGTATATGGCATTGGCGACGCAAGCAACGACATCGCCCTTATGGAGACGGTCGATGTCGGCATCGCCATGGGCAACGCTCCGGACTTCCTCAAGGAAAAGGCCGACTACGTAACCGACAGCTTCGACCACGACGGCGTCGTCACCGCACTCGAACACTTTGGGCTTATCTAGCCGAGCCCCTTGCCGCGTTTGCGGCCGCAAGACTCAATCGCCTTCAACCGCCGCGCTCGATGCCCTAATGTGGCAATATGTTGTCTGCATAATGCAACGATGCGACCTAAGAAAGAATGCGAGAACCCGTGCCCAGTCCGTTTACCAGCTTTTTAGCCCAGCACTTTGACCAGATTAACGACTATCTGGCCACGTTCTTTGACGGACAGGCGACCTCCGCCGATATCGAGCGCTACCTGTACGCCCCGCTCTCGGCATTTACAGCCAACGCCGGAAAACGCCACCGCCCGCTCATCTGCATGCTTGCCGCCACCGCGGTGGGCGGCAGCTTTGAGGACGCCCGCAGCGCCGCGGCGGCCATCGAGCACTTCCAATCCGGTGCGCTCATCCACGACGACATTGCCGACAATGGGCAGCTGCGTCGCGGCAAGCCCTGTATGTACCTTACCGAGGGTACGGGGCTTGCCATCAACTGCGGCGACCTAGCGCTCACCATGGTCACCAAGACCGTGCTCGACGACCCTACGCTTGAGTCCGACGTGAAGCTGCGCGTGCTCCATGAGCTCACCGAGATGATTGTTCGCACCATCGAGGGTCAGGCACTCGACCTGGGCTGGGTCCGCGACGGACGCTTTGATATCTCGGTCGACGACTATCTGGATATGGCAACGCACAAGACCGCGTTTTACAGCGGAGCCACGCCGCTTGCCGCCGGAGCCATTATCGGTGGCGGCAGCGAGGAGCAGATTGAGGCGCTACGCACCTTTGGCCTGCACACTGGCCTTGCCTTTCAGATTCAAGACGACCTGCTCAATTTGGTCGGCACCAAGGAAGCTGCCAACAAGGACTTCCGAACCGATATCACCGAGGGCAAGCGCACACTCGTTGCCGTGCACGCTCTGTCCAATGGGTGCCACCACGACGAGGTCGAGGCAATCCTTTCCTCGGGCACCGAGGACCCCGCGCAGCTCGCACGCGCCGTGGAGATCTTCCAGGAGACCGGCTCCATTGACTTTGCTCGCGCCTATGCAATCGACCTAACCGCCAGAGCCAAGGCCGCCATCAAGGACGTCGCACTCGACCCGCATGCGCGTGAGCTGTTCCTCTCCATGGCAGATTTCTTTGTGGAGCGGCTTAACTAGTGGGGGTTACCAAACCTGTCGGCAGCGTTTCCGGGCACAACTTGCTACACTGTTGGGTGCATGTTTATGC
>URKT01000142.1 GCA_900548495.1 uncultured Collinsella sp.
GAGATCTGCGCATGTCTCGTGGGCTCGGAGATGTGTATAAGAGACAGGTGCAGGACGGCTGCATCCAGGTAGCGTTTATGTTTATCACCGTCATCGCCAACCACCGCGGCCTGGTCGACGCCGCCGCCGTGGGCCTGGTCGAGAAGATGATCAGCTTTTTGTTCATTGTGCCGAGTTCCATGGGCGCTACCGTCAGTGCACTCACGGCGCAAAACGCCGGCGCGGGCAAGGGCGACCGTGCACGTCAGGTGCTCAAAGACGCCATGACGATCTCGGTGGTGTACGGCTGTCTGATCACGGTGCTGATGTGGCTAGTGGCGCCGGCGTTTATCGGCTTTTTTGCCAAGGACCCCGCGGTGGTCGCGGCCGGTACCGGCTATATGCACAGTTATATTTTCGATGCAATCTTTGCCGGCATCCACATTTGCTTTAGCGGCTTTTTCGCTGCGTATGGCAAGAGCTACATCGGCTTTGCGCACAACGTACTAGCCGTGGCGCTCATTCGCGTGCCGGGCGCGTGGCTGCTGTCGAACGCCTATTCCGACACGCTGTTTCCCATGGGCATCGCCTCGCCGTGCGGATCGATTTTGTCGGCGGTCATCTGTGTTGTCGCGTTTACCGTGCTCAACCGGCGCGGGGCTTTTGACAAGTTGGCAGCGTAGCGGGGCAACGTGAGATTGCCCTGATCGACGACATCATCAGCGACGATCCCACAACCTACGTGACGCAGATCACGGTGCCGGTTGCCCCGTCCAAATAAGAACTGCCCAGAAAACGTTCGGCTGAAAGCAGAATCTTGACGTTATAGGCCATATTTTGCCTCAAGGTCATCGAGAGCCTCAAAGGCATCACGCGCCATGCCAGCAGTACGCTCCCGCTCGGCCACAGCTATACGAGCCATCAGACGAGCCTTAGCCTGTTCCTGAACCATGAAGTCATAGTCTTCAGATCGAAGTACAACAAATTTGCTATAGCCGTTTTTTGTAACAGTCACTGGACCAGGAGCCTCCCAACAAGCTCGCCAAACGCCGGGGACAATCCCCGATATGGCGGTTTTACTCCTCCGGAATCGGAAACGCACGGATGAACTCTGCAGGCGAGAAGGTCTTGATGGTCGAGCGCACAAAAGCGGCGCGGTCACGCGTGATGATAAAGTCCACGCCGGCACGCTCGGCCATCGCACGGATACAGCCGTCCTCAAAGTCCGGCTCATCGGAATAGGCGGAGGTAAAACAAGCTTCTTGGTCGAGAGGCTCTACCGAGTAGCTCTTAAGACAGTCGCGCACTACCTCGCGGGCGCGCGCCTCGTCTGTCTGTTTAGTGAGAATGTAGTACGCGTCCTTGAGAGAGCAGGCCGAAACAACACCCTCGATAAGTCCCACGTCAACGAGCCCCTTGATCGTTTGCGCCGCTGCGTGCTCCAGCCGGCCCGGAAGCACGCAATCGAGCAGAAAGTTGGTATCAAGAAATGCCCTCATAGGTAGCGCTCCCTCGCGACGCGCTTTTCATCTTCAACCGTCATCGTATCGAGCGGCGTTCCCTTTGGCATGTTAGCCACGATATCGAGATACTCCTGGTAGTCCTCATTCTCCGCGAGCATCTCACGGATCTCCTTCCAGGTGATCTTGGGATGCCACATCGTACCCACGTCGCGCTTGGGCTTGTCCGTGCCGCACGCCGGCTTTGCGCCCCCACGCTCCTGAGCAGCGTCATATTCCACCGCAACGGGGCTTTCATAGTCGAGCGGCACGATCTTGAACAACGGCTTGCTCCGCTTGAAGACCACAACCTCCTCGCCATCATTGGCAACCCTTTCGGCCACCTGCGTAAGGTTTTGGCGCAGTTCCGAAAACGCGACGGTAACCATAACTGCTCCTCTCAACATATATCTTTACTGCTAAGTATACACGTTAATGTTAATGTTAAAGTGTATAAAACTCATCACGATGGGGCAGCCCTGTTGTGGGACCTCACTGCGGGGCCCCTTTGCTTTGTATGAATCTTCTATCGCTCCGGAACGACACCGCTCCGCAGGGTCACCCTCAGCAACCTACATGACGCGGATCATGCTGCCCGCCACCACGCCCAAATAAAAACCTCCCGGAAAGTATCAACCTTTCCGGGAGGTTTTCTAATTTGATTATCGATGTCCTAAGCCTGGGGCACCTGACCAGTCGCCAGGATCTGCTCGAGTGCGTCCTCGTCCAGCACGGGCACGCCCAGCTGCTCGGCCTTGGTGAGCTTGGAGCCCGCTTTGGGGCCGGCGACCAGATAGCTCGTCTTCTTTGAAACACTGCCCGAGACCTTGGCACCAAGCACCTTGAGCGCCGCGCCTGCCTCGTCGCGCGTGCGGTTGACGAGCGTGCCGGTGAGCACGAAGGTCAGACCCTGTCTCTTATACACATCTGACGCTGCCGAC
>URKT01000143.1 GCA_900548495.1 uncultured Collinsella sp.
CATGCGAACCTCCAGTCCGGACCGCCCCACGGTCCAACTTTCTGTCCGCACCCCCAACAGTCCCTATTTCACCGCAACTTAGGGAGGCGTTGGGGCTAGTCTTTCTTTACGGGCTTATTCTTCTTGCTGGGCATCGATACCTTGATGCCCTGGGCCGATTTGGTCACGCGGGAGCGCTTGGCACCGGCGCCCTTCTTTTTCTTGGGCTGGGCCTGGGCCACGCCCTCGAGTGCACGAGCCTCGGCCTCGCGGACAGTGCGGGCCTCACGGCGCTGCGCCATATCGGCGGCAACGCGCTTGGCAAAACGCCCGGCAGTCGATCCCGTCGAGCTCACCTTGCCGCCGCCGCGACCCAGGCGAACGCGCACGCCTCGGCCAAAGCCGGTGGCCGCATGACGGCGACGGGGCTTAAGCGAGTCCATCATCGCGGCAAGCTTAAAGAACACCGCGCAGGTAAAGACGACGATAACCGCCAAAATGACCATCTGGCCCATCGACAGGTTGGCAATCGACAGCAGCCCCGGGAACCCGATAACGCCCGTCAGGATGCCGGCGACGACAAAGACGAAAAGCACCACGCGCAAGGGCGTGAGCGGCTGCGAGATGCGCCAGATCAGGCTGACACTCGCCGTGCACGACGTGAGCAGGCACATGGTCGAAAGCGTAAGCTGGCTAAAGCCAAATACGCGCGCCACAAAGATATCGAGCGCCGCGGCCAAAATGACCGCAATCGACGCCGGCAGCGCACGCTTAAGCACGTTGGTCAAGAACGACCCCTTCACGCGGGCGTTGTTAGGCTCCAGGCCCAGCACAAAGCCCGGCGCGCCGATGCAGAAGAAGTTGATGAGCGTCATCTGAATGGGCTCGAAGGGATACGGCGGCAGCGCGATGCACAGCGCCGCCAGGCCCATCGAGAAAAGCGTCTTGGTCAGAAAGAGCGCGGCAGAGCGCTGCAGGTTATTGGTGGAACGACGGCCCTCGGCCACCACAGCGGGCATCGAGGCAAAGTCGTTATCGACGAGCACGATCTCGGCCACATTGCGCGCGGCATCGGAGCCGGCGGCCATCGCCACGGAGCAGTCGGCCTCCTTGAGCGCCAGCACGTCGTTGACGCCGTCGCCCGTCATGGCCACGGTGTGCCCGCGGCGCTTGAGCGCCTGTACGAGCTCGCGCTTCTGTTGCGGCGTCACACGCCCAAAGACGTGATAGCGGTCCACCGCCGCATCAATCTTGGACGGCGTATCGAGCGTCGTAGCGTCGACGTAGGCATCGGCGCCCGGCACGCCCACCACGCGCGCGATCGACGACACCGTACGCGGGTCGTCGCCGCTGATCACGTTGAGGGTCACGCCCTGCTCGTTAAAGTAGCCGATAGTCTCGGCCGCCGAGGTGCGAATCTCATCGCGAATGGTCACAAAGCCCACGGGCTCGGCCTCGCCCACCATATCGCCGTCGGGCGTAAAGCCGTCCACGCGGGCTACCACAAGCACGCGGCAAGTGTCGGCAAGCTCGGCCACACGATTCTCGACCTGCGCAAATGCGCGATCAGAGAGCACAAACTGCGCGGCACCCATCACATAGGAGCCCTGCGCAAACGACGCGCCGCTCCACTTTTTGGACGACGAGAACGGAATGACCGACAGCGGCTCGGACACCTCGACCGGACGATCGGCGTAGTAGTTAAGCAGCGCCTGACAGGTCTCGTTGGCATCCGCCGAGGTCGCACGTGCCACGTTGGCAAGCGCAAAGTCGAGCACCGTGGTCTCGACAGGGACAGCTGCCTCGTCCGAGTCCGCGCCAAAGCCAACACCCTCAACAGGCAGCGGGTAGGTGCCCTCGACCTCCATACGGCCCGAGGTAATGGTGCCCGTCTTGTCCAGGCACAGCACGTCGACGCGCGCGAGCGTCTCGATGCAGTAGAGCTGCTGTGCCAGCACCTTGCGACGCGCCAGGCGCACCGTGGCGATCGCGAGCACCGACGAGGTCAGCAGCACCAGGCCCTGCGGAATCATGCCCAGCAGGGCACCCACCGTGGACAGCAGCGCCGAAGAAGGCACACGACCAGCCAGCAGCTCGGAGAAGCACCAGGAAAGCGCGCTATCACCCGGGGTCCCCGCAGCATCCCACAGCTCGCTCACACTCGAGGCAAAGAGCGCCAGACCAAGCGGAATCATGATAATGCTCGCGAACCGCACGATGGCGTTCAGCGCGTTCATGATCTCGGAATTGACCTTCTTGACGTACTTGGCCTCGTTGTTGATCTTTGCCACGTAGTTATCGGCGCCGACATGGATCACGCGGGCGCGCAGCAGGCCCGAGTCGATAAAGCTGCCGCTCATGAGCTCGGAGCCCGGCTGTTTCTTGATGCTGTCTCTTATACACATCTGACGCT
>URKT01000144.1 GCA_900548495.1 uncultured Collinsella sp.
GGCCCTTGCGGCGTAGTCGCTATTTATTCAGTCCAAGTTTCGGGGCGCAGTTCACAGGCACCTTTGTGGTGGTTTTGGCCACGGCAGAGCCGCTAGAGTCCGGCAGGCCAGCGACAGGCGGCCAAGTCGACGTGCATGTCGTCCTTAAACGCCACACCCTCCCCTAGCAAAAGCTCACGTTGAGCATCGGGGCCGCCAAAGGCAAAGCCTTCGCAAATGCGACCGTCGGCAAACACCACACGATGGCAGGGAATCTGGCCGGGGCGCGGATTACTATGCAGAGCATACCCCACGTACCGCGCACTTCGTGGACGACCGGCAAGCAGCGCCACCTGACCATACGTGGCGACCATCCCCTCGGGGATCTGCTCGACCACCTCGTACACCCGTTCAAAAAAGCCCTCAGACGCCATTACTCGCTCCCTTCCACCCGGAAAAGCATAAACCACCACAAAGGGCCTGTCCCCTTTGTGGTGGTTTATGGCAGGTCGGTTAGTTGGCGGGCTGGAAGAAGGCTACGGCTACGGCGCCGGGGCCCACGTGGGTGCCGATGGTGGCGCCGATGGTGTGAACGGGCAGTTCGCCCTCGGTGTGGCCAGCCCAAAGTGCCGCGCTGTCCTCGATATACTTCTTGAGCACCGCATCCGAAAGACCCGTATAGCCGAGCGCCAGCGGCATGGAAAAGTCGATGCCGCCCGCCTTTTCGACCTTTTGGTTCAGCAGGTTGCGGCCGTTCTTGGAACCGCGCGCCTTACCCAGTTGCACGATCATACCGTCCTCGACAGCCACCACGGGCTTTACGTTGAGCAGCGTACCCACGGCGCCGGCCGCAGCAGACAGACGACCGCCGCGCACCAGGTACTCCAGCGTCTCGAGCAGGCCGATGACGACCACGCGGTCACGGACGGCCTCGACGGCCGCCGCGATTTGGGCCGCACTACGGCCCTCGTCCACCAAGCGCAGCGCGTACTCGACCAGGACGCGCTCGCCCAGGGTGACGCTGTTGCTGTCTACCACGAACACGTCGCCACCTGGCGCCTCGGCAAGTGCGGTACGGGCACTCTGGTTGGTGCCTGATAGCTTAGCGCCCACGGTAATAATCACAGCCTCATCGCCGGCTTCACGAACCTTGGCAATCGCCTGCGAAAACGCGTACGGGTTGACCTGGCCGGTCTTGGGCAGCTCATCGCGCTCCACGAGCATCTCGTAAAAGCGCTGGTGATCGATGTCGATGCCATCCATGTACACATCGGTGCCAAAGGTGACGGACAGCGGCAAAACGTCCAGTGCTGGGTGCTCCGCCGGCGACATATCGCTCGCGGAATCGGTAATAATGCGGACGGACATAGCGAATCCTTTCTTGCGCAGGTCCCGCGCAGGGAATTTTGACAGCAAGGCCCCGGCACGGCATACGCGCTCAAACGGGACTATGCAGTTGTTAAGTTGTTAATTGGAAGCAAATGCCTTGGCGGCCTTAGATCTCGCGCAGGGTGTTGAGAATCGTGCGCAGCGACGCATACATCTGCTCGCGCTGCTCCACACCCATAGCCTTACCGGTGGTATCGAGCACCTCGCGAATGATGCGGTCCGCCTCGCTCATGCTCTCGCCACCCAGAGCGGTCAGGCGCACCGGAGCACGATACTTAACGGCGGCATCGCCCGAATCATCGACCTCGACGTAGCCACCCTCCTCCAGATGCGCGAGCGTACGCGAGACGGCGGCGCGGGTCACGCCTGCCATGCGAGCCAGATCGGCGCCAGTCAGGCCGTCCTTGCTGCGCTCAAGATAGTACAGGCACATAACGTCGGAGCCCTTGAGACCCAGCCTTGCGCCCTCAGACGTCTTAATGCGCTGGATCTCCTTGTAGAGTCCGCTGATCAGTCCGACAAAGTCCTCGAAACGTGTCTCGTCGCTCTGCTGCATGGGAGACGACCGCCTTTCGCTTGCATAATGCTAACGGGTAAACATCTTAGCCGTACTTAACGGCCGCCAGCCCTGCACGCCCTATTTGTTAACCCATCAACATAAAAACCACCACAAAGGGGATAGGCACCTTTGTGGTGGTTTTGACCGGCAAGCATGATCCGCAGGCGCCGCTACAGCTCCACGCAGGGATTGTCGCGAGTCACAAGCGTCTTAACGACAACCGTCGCTCCCAGATAGCGCTCGAGCAACTCGGCGAGACGATCAACGGCAGCCTGGCATTCCCCCATCCGCTCGGGCTCCACGCACTCAATCGCCAGGAACGCATCGGCCGAATCATCGGACAGAGCCGTTCGAACGCCGTCGCGCCAGTTCCAGCAGCGGCACACGGCGCCCGCATCATCGACTGTCTCTTA
>URKT01000145.1 GCA_900548495.1 uncultured Collinsella sp.
CCGACGACCTGTACACCAGCGGCGAGCCGGTTGAGGCTCGGCTCGCCGCTGGTGTACAGGTCGTCGGGGATGATCTGGCAGGCCGCCCCGTCAATCCTCGTGCTCATCCAATCGTATGTCCTCCGTGTCCAGGGCCTGCATGGCCGGATCGTGCCCGTTCGACGCCTTGTCGATCGCCTCGATCTCGGCGCTCATGTCCGCCAAGCGTTTCGTCAGACTGGCGAGGTCGCGTGAGCTTATCGACCCTTCGTCGAGCTTTTCGGCGATCAGGTTGCGCATCGCCACCAGGAGGCGGCGACGATCCCCGGAAGCGGCGGCATTGCTGACCCTATGGGACTTCGACGCGCTCTTCGACCTGGTGGTTTTCGACGTTCTGGCGACCATGACGGCTCCTTGCCAAGTGTGGAAAAAAGTCCGGGGGAAAAACGGCCCTTTGCCCGTGGTGGCCGTGAGGTGGCCGGGCAGGGTCTACTCCCTACCCCCGAACCAGTCCGAGCAGCGGATCGGCCCGGCCGAGACCTGTGCGGCGCGCTGCGGCGCTTTGCCTTGCGTGATGAGGTGGGCGACGCGCTCGCGTGCCCATGCCAGACTGTGCGTGCCCTTGATGGCGTTGCACCATCGGTGCGCCGGCCCGCTGTTGTCGTGCGTCAGGGTGCCGCCTCGCGCCAAGGGTATCGTCTCGTCGATCACGAAGCTGTACGGGTCGGGCGAACGCAGCGTGTAGTCGATGGGCCGATAGCAGATGTAGCAGTCGGCTTGCATGTGCCGCCATCGCTGCTGCTCCAGCCTGCGCCTGTGCCCGTTGCGTTTGCGCGGGTTGCTCACCTGAGCCTCGGTTTCGCGGTGCATTGGCTGACCTCGACGCCGGCCCTGAACACGATCTCGTCGGCGATCAACGGCACCCACACGATGCCCAGATCGTCGCGCCCCACCTCCGGGTAGGGCTGCCGGTCGGCCAATGGGTAAGGGAAGATCAAGCCGTCCACGAGCACACGCCCCCTGCGGGCGTCCACTTCGATGCGCTTGGGACACAACGCCATGACACGCCTCCAATCGAACGCTTGTACGGATCGACAGACTGCGCTCGCCGGCGGGAAGAAGAGGAAAGAACCGGCGGCGAGGCGTCTGTCTGTGGTGGTTTCTCGGGTGCCGCATACGCTGGTTGTGCACGGTGCCGGCGGCGGCTGGCGGATGGTGCGGGATTCGAACCCGCGAAGCATGAGGCTATCATGCTTGCCCGCTTAGCAAGCGGGTGCCTTCGGCCGCTCGGCCAACCATCCAGCGGGAACAAAAAAGCCCCGCCGGCATGGGCAGGGCTTTCTCGATACTCCGATTACACGCGACAGCGTAACACGGAACCGGGTCAGGGGTCAAGCGTCGTCGTGGTCGCGTTCGTCCTTGGCCTGGGCGCACGCCAAGAGCTCCAGCACATTCCACGCCCAATAGGGGCCCTCGATGTGTCTTGTGCCGGGCATTTTGCCGCGTGCGCGCCAGTTCTTCAGGTCGTTGCCGCTCACGTTGACGCCGGTGTTGGCCCTGATCCAACGGGCGGCGTCGGATTGGGTGCGGGTGATGTGCATGAGGCCCGCGCTGCGCAGGTATTCGAGCCTGGTGCGCCGCAAGTCGAGCCATGCGCCGCAGGCGGGGCATATCGCATACCGTGCGTCTCGGCCGGCGTAGATGGGCGTGCGCACCGGCTCCCCCTGCTCGTCGCGACCGTTGAGACAGTCGGGGCATACGCCGATGAGCCGCTTCTCCGCACTGTGCGACGTGGCCGCGTCCACCCGTTCCGCAAGACGCAGGGTGTCCGCGTACAGGCCGGAGGCGTCTTCGAGCCGGGCGAGGTCGCGCATGCGGCGCAGCAGCAGGCGGATGAGGTCGGCCCATTGCATGAGGGTGCGCGCCCGCTCGTATCGGTCATATCCGAGCGGCTTGATGCCGAGCCGGCCGCCCATGAGCTGCAAGTGCACCTCCACCGCGTCGAACAGGGCTTGGGCGGTCTCGTTGACCGGCGGGGCCGCATACGCCGTGTTGCCGTGACGAGGAGAGCGCTCGCGGGTGGTGGCTTGTTTGTAGGCGATCTGCTGGAGGGCTGGCATGCCGGCCTTCAGGAGCCATGCGAGGCGTCGCGCCCAGTCTCGGGCGCATGCCTTGCAGATGGTGGCCTCGGCCGGTTTGCCGCAGATGACGCAGTTGTGTTCCATATCCCCCGCCCTTGTCGGTGCTAGACTTGCCTTTTGGACAATGCAATGCCTCTGCCGCAAGGTGGGGGCTTTTTATTTGCCTC
>URKT01000146.1 GCA_900548495.1 uncultured Collinsella sp.
GTCATGCCGCCGAAGTTGAAAGGCAGATTGCCGCTCTGGCGGGCTTGCAGCGTCGAGCCGTTACGCGGTTTGGTAAAACCGCGTAACTTACATGACCATAACGTAGCGCGATCCCACGTAGTACTGCTTACCCATCAGGACCGGCTCGCCATTGGGGCCGGTAAAGCCGGCACGCAGATTGAGCAGCGGATCGTGCGGAGCAATGCCCAGCTCGACCGCCTGCTCGGCGTTAGCTCGAACGGCCTCGACCGTACGGTAGCCAACCGAGACAATCGGGATTCCGCCAACACGCTCGACCTCGGCAAAAATCGACTTGTCCTCAAGATCGGCCGTCAACAGCTCGCGGTAGGCATCAAACGGCACAAAGATGTTCTCCTCAAAGATGGGCTCGCCGTCGGCCGTACGCACGCGCTTGATATGCAGCAGCAGCGCATCCTTCTGCAGGCCAAAGAACTCCATCTCGTTTTGGCGCGCCGGAACGATCTGGCGATCGATCACGTGCGCACCGGCCTTCATGCCGTTGCCGGCACACAGCGCGGTAAACGTCTGCAGCGTCGAGGCGTGAAACTGGCGGTTGATGTGCGGCGTGGAGACAAAGGTGCCGCGGCCCTGCTGCTTAACCAGGTAACCATCGGAGCACAGCTCCTCGACAGCGCGGCGCACCGTAATACGGCTCACCTCGTACTGCTCGGCTAGTTCAAGCTCGGACGGAATACGCTCCTTGGGTGCATAAACACCTTTCTCGATCGCATCCTTGATTTCGTCATAAATCTGCTGGTAAAGCGGTGCATTTTTGGGCGCAGGCATATCTGATCACTCTTATCAAAATAGCTAAATTTCTAATACGTATATAACGTCTAGTTTTATGTTACCTCATAATGATAAAACGATACACCCTCCCTACCAAAAAGCGACAGCTTCATTTTGGTAGGTTTTATCTGGGCAAACGAGAGCCTCTCGAAAGCAACGGGGCTTTCGGGGGGCTCGTTCGGATGGGTTGCGCAGGACCGGCAAAATGCCAATACCCTACTTGCCGTCGTCCTGCTGCAGGCTGTCCTGTTCGCTGAGGCGCGCCTGCCTGCTGGCCATGCGTGCGGGCTTGTCGGGATCGGGAACGGCCGTGGGCATGGGCTCGTCGACATGACCACCCCACCAGCCGCCCACAAAGTTGAGCGTGTGGAACACGTTGATCACGGCGCCGGGATCAACGTCGCACACCAGCTTGATAATGTCCTGACTCTCGTAGGTCGAGACAACGGTGTTCAGCAGGTACATCTTTTCGCGGCTATATCCGCCGACGACCTCGGCGCAGCTAATGCCGTGCTGAAAATGGTTTACGTAGGCAGTCATGACCTCGTCTGCCTTACGCGTCGTGATCTGCAGCGTCACGCGATCGTAGCGA
The DNA here is from genome assembly GCA_900548495.1 of uncultured Collinsella sp. Lineage (GTDB taxonomy): Bacteria > Actinomycetota > Coriobacteriia > Coriobacteriales > Coriobacteriaceae > Collinsella. The sequence continues at coordinate 1,403 of URKT01000146.1, forward strand.
CGATAGAAACTGTCGATGGTCTTGGTCGAAATAAACTGGAACACGATGGAATACGCCGCCTTGTCCCAGCCAAACATAAAGCCAAAGATCGCCAGGATAAAGCAGTTGAAACCAAAGATGACGCCCCAGATGGTCTTGCCCGTGTGGTTGGAAACCCACAGCGCGATAAAGTCGGTGCCGCCGGTGGATGCGCCGGATTTAAGTGCGATGGCAGCGCCCAGACCCGAGACCACGCCGCCAAAAATGATGAGCATGATCTTGTCGCCCAAAAATGGAGCGAAGTGAAAGACGTTGAGGAACAGCGACGAGAGCACGACCTGCATCATCGAGAAGATGACGAAGCGCTTGCTGATGCCGCTCCAGCATAGGAGCGCCACGGGGATGTTGAGCGCGAGCATACCGAGCGAGATGTCGATGTGAACGCCGCCCAGCGAGGTAACGCGATCGAGCAGGACCGCAACGCCGGTGAGGCCGCTCGGAAGCAAGTCGGCGGGCTGAATGAACGCCTGGATCAGGAATGTCTGGAGAACGGCGGAAATCGTGACCGCCACGGCAGTAATAGCGCGGCGGACGATGGTGAGGCGGCCAAGTACGAGCACTCGGTCCGTGAGCTGATCGATGGCGTTCGCCACGCAGGCTCCTTTCGAAGGCAGATGTAGTTGTGGGGTATGTCCGCGATTGTAGCATGGAGCGTGCGGGGGCGCTTCAATTCACCCTCTCTCGACAACCAAAGCGGGACCAGCAACCCCACGACCAAAGGCCCAAATTACAAGTGAGTAGACTTTACGCGACCTGCAGAGCACACCCAAAACCGCCACCCCTGTGACCTGCACTGATAATTGTTCTCGGGGGAAGCGGGCACTGCGGGGCGCGGCAACGG
>URKT01000147.1 GCA_900548495.1 uncultured Collinsella sp.
CAGATGTGTATAAGAGACAGGCTTAATGCCCCCGCCGTCACTGGGCTTCGCACCGGTGCCGCCGCTGCGCTCGGTGCCAAGTGGCTGGCTCGGGAGGATGCGTCCAAACTGCTTGTTGCGGGTGCCGGCCATATGAGCACCTATATGGTGGCGGGCGTGCTCGCCGCCTGTCCCAAAGTGAGCGAGGTCAAGGTGTGGGAGCCGGTTTCCGATGCCGCGCCCGAGGCCCGCGTCGAGCGCATGCGTGACGAGGTCGCCCATATCTTGGGCGCCTGCGAGCATGCTCGCGAGGCATCCACCTATTCCATCGAGGCGACGGCCGACGGCCAAGGTGCCGCGGCAGAGGCCGACATCATCGTGACAATCACGCCGGCGACCAAGCCCATCATCCCCGATGCATGGGTGCGCCCCGGTACGCATATCTCCTGCGTCGGTGCCGACATGCCCGGCAAGCAGGAGCTCGCCTCGGCGCTTGTCGCCCGCGCCGCTGTTTACGTCGACGACCGCGAGCAATCGGTCGCGTCCGGTGAGCTGGAGATTCCGGTTGCCGAGGGTGCCATCGCGCCCGAGAACATCAAAGCGGAGCTCGGCGAAGTCATCGCCGGCACGGCCACGGGGCGTTCGGATGGCGAGCAGGTGACGGTGTTCGATACGTCGGGCATTGCCGTTCAGGACCTTTCGGCATCGAAAATTGCCTACGGCCGCGCCGTCGAGGCGGGGCTGGGCACCGTGGTGGAACTGTAAGAAAGCCAAGGAAAGGAAACGACAATGCAGATTAAGGATTTCGCCGTCGAGCAGTGGATGAACGAGTGGGAGACCAAGTGCACCCACAACGTTGCGGAGACGTGCGTCTACTCCCTCACGCTCGACCAGCTGTTCGAGCTTACGAACACCGACAAGAAGGCGTGGCTCGACAGCCTGTGCTCGCGCCGATTCACCTACGGAGACATCGAGGGGCAGCCCGGCTTCCTCGAGGGGGTCGCGCGTCTCTATAAGACGGTCGAGCCCGGGCATATCGTGCCCACGCACGGCGCGACCGGTGCCAACTCCCTGGTTATTTCCACGCTCGTCGAACCGGGCGATCATGTAGTCTCCGTCAAGCCCACCTACCAGCAGCTTTACTCGATTCCCGAGATGTGCGGTGCGAAGGTCGATATCCTTCAGCTCGATCGCAAGAACGGCTACCACGTCGACGTCGACGCGCTCGATGCCCTGGTGACCGACGATACCAAGCTCATCTGCATCAATAACCCGGACAACCCCACGGGCGCCCTGCTCGACATCGATACGCTCAAGGCGATTGTCGAGGTTGCGCGCAAACACGACGCGTGGGTGCTCTGCGACGAGGTCTACCGTCTGCTTACTCAGACGGATGAGTACTGCGAGTCCGTGATCGACCTGTACGACAAGGCCGTCGTCACCGCATCCATGTCCAAGGTCTGGTCGTTCGCCGGCCTGCGTCTGGGCTGGGCGGTCACCAAGAGCCCGGAACTTCGTCGCGCGCTGCTCTCGCATCGCGACTACAACCTGATTTCCGCCGGCATATTCAGCGAGACGGTGGCGGAGCTGATTCTGGGCAACGCTTCCGTGATCCTTGAGCGCAGCCGTCGCATCGTCCGTCAGAACCTTGCTGTTCTGGAGAAGTGGGTCGAGAGCGAGCCGCACCTGTCGTTTGTCAAGCCCGAGGCGGGTACCACCGCGCTCGTGTATTACGATTACGACATCGACTCCAGGACGTTCTGCATCGACATGATTAAGAAGTCCGGCGCGCTCGTCACCCCGGGCGATTGCTTCGAGGAGCCCAAGAGCATGCGCATCGGCTATGCATATTCCGATAACACCGACGACCTGCAGAAGGGTCTGGATGCCATCTCTGCGTACATGCGTACGCTCGAGTAGAGGCTCGAGGGCGAAGTGATGGGGTCGATCGGTTTAGGACCGAGGCCCCCTATTTTTTCTCAAGGCTACCGAACACTTTTGTCATATTAGGTGCCCACGGGGTCGCATCGCTGCGACGCCGTGGGCATAATGGTGTGGAAGGTGCAAGTTACGCGAAATGGGAGGACACATGGCGCTGATTTATGTCGTTGAGGACGACGAGCCCATTCGTCGTGAGCTTGTCGACATCCTTGCCCGCGCCGGGTTTGAAATCGAGGCCTGCGAATCGTTTGAGCATGTCTCGCGCGATATTCTCGCCGCCGCGCC
>URKT01000148.1 GCA_900548495.1 uncultured Collinsella sp.
CGAGATCTGCGCATGTCTCGTGGGCTCGGAGATGTGTATAAGAGACAGGGATAATTGTCATAGAAGCCGTCGGCCTCGCGCACCTCGGGCGGCACGGCCTCGGCAAGCTGACGCAGCACTTCCTTGGAAACACCCAGCGCCACGCCCATCACCAGCAGCTTGTTCCACAGCACCAGATCGCCGGGGATGGCTTCCTTTAGACGCGTGAAGTCCTCGAGCCAATGCTTAAGTGCCTTGCAGCGAGCCGCCACCTCGGCGCCCTCCGGCGTAAAGCGGCGGAACGTAAGGCCCACGCCGATACCCACCAGCACAATCGGCACCGAGATAACCGCGGCGGTAATGTTCGCCTGCGCGCCATCGGTAAAGAAGATGGATCCCACGGGAACAAAGGCAATCAGGATACCAAGAACCAGGCAAAACACCATTGCAACAATGCCGTCCGAGGCAACGTACTCGCTATCGGCCAGCTTGCCCTTAACGGTGTTCTGATAGTCCTCGAGCTTGTCGCCCACGGGTGTAGCGTGCTGCTTGACGTAGTGCTGCAGCTCGTCGAACGTGCGCGAGCGATCGCCGTTCTCGTCAGGCTTAGCACCGGCAAAGAAGACCTTGAGCACCATGTGGTCAATGCCCTTGGCCGACTTCCAGCCCGCATCACCCACCGTCACGCGATACGTCTGCTCTTCTTTTTCACGCCCCAACAGACCCTTCTTGGCCTTGCTCACGGTCGCCTGCTCCAGCTTGATCACACGGTCGTCAGTGAGCTTCATGAGCGTGGCGATATATGCCTGATCGGGCACCTCGTTCCAGCTCATGAGGGCCGAAAGCACGGCGGGATGGTCGGCCGAAGGCACATCGCGGAAATATTCGTCCTGGAAAAGCGGCTTGGGCTTGCGCTTGCGCAGCTTGAGCATAACGATTGTGCCGGTAAAGGCCACCGCCGCAACAACACTTAGCACGGCAAGTGCATTGGCAATCATGCGAGCGTGAGCGCGGCGGGCGTTAGCTTCGTCGGCCCATTCCTTCTCTTCGCTCAGGATCGTTGACATGCGCTCTTCGCCCGAAGCGGCAAGCTGCGGCACCCAGTCGCTAGGGAAGGCGATGCGTGCCTCGGCGAATTCGCCCTGATGCACGCAGGGAATGGTATAGGTGACCATGGGTTCGTCCGCATCGAGCGATACATCGCCCGTCAGCGGGCCGTGGCCCCATGCGCGGAAGTTATCGCCTTTGACGGCCGCCGTCCCGGCAGTGGCATTTGCGAAGCGCACTTCCATCTCGACGTCATCGGAATCCGCAGACCAGCCGTCGCCCACAAACTTCCAGTAGAGTTCGGCGGTATCGGCCCAGTTCATGACCGCACCGGTCATGGTGTAGCTCACGTAATAGATCGCGCTGTCGCCGCTCTCGTGGGGGCTGAACACCTTAATCCTTACGCCGTCACCGGTCTGCTCGACCGTGTAGACGCCAGAATCGCCCTTGTTTGCGCTATCGACTTTGTTAAACGCGGTGTCCTCTTCCTCAACACTCAGCACGTCGACGCCCGCCGTGCCGCCCTGCTGGTTGGTGCCCGTATTGATCTCCCAAAACACGCCGTTGATGTCGTCATCGAAATCAAACTGGCGTCCCTCGACAACGGTCAGCGATCCATCGGCCTCGACCGTGGCACTGATATAGGTCTGGGTCATGGAGTAGCCGTCGGCGTGCGCGGCGACAGGCAGCAGCAACAACGCAAGCGTGACGAGCACGCAGACGGAAGCGAATCGCGCAAACAGGTGGCGCTGCCGGCTGACTTTGGCGGCGAGGGTGTTCATAGGCACATCCTTTGTCTGTAAAACCAACAGCGCCATTGTCCCACGTTTGCGGGTACGCATGGCGAACATCTAGGCGACCGGAGCGCCAAACGGGATGAAAGTCACACCAGCACCCCGGCAGCTAGTCATTGGGGACGTTCTTAAATGACTAGTCATTAGGGACACCCTTGGCATAGCCCGCCCCGGCAATAGATACCACTTCACAGCTCCGTCACAGGTGTAGCGGCTTTGTGTGGGCGCGGCACGCGCTGATTGAGCCGCCAGCCGAGGGGCATAAAGCAGTTGAGCGAAAACGGTTTGCCCCTTTGCCGTTCGCTCGAGGATCATGTCCCCCTTTTCCGCGGAAACCCCGGCAGTTGCGAAGAGC
>URKT01000149.1 GCA_900548495.1 uncultured Collinsella sp.
TGTGCAATCGCAAGAAGATGACGGGGCGGAATGTCAATCCTGGTCTAACAGAGCCTTAAAAAATCATTGCGGGAGAGGAGATGTTGATGAAGCCGTTGTTGTTGCACGCTTGCTGCGCACCGTGCTCGCTTGAGCCGGTCCGCCTGCTGCGCGAGGAGGGGTTTGAGCCCACAATCTGCTGGACCAACCCCAATATTCAGCCGCACGATGAATGGCGGCGTCGCCTGGACGAGCTGCGCCGGTGGTGTGCCGAAGGCGGCATCGAGCTCGTCGAGGCGGGGGAGGACCGGGAGCGCTGGGAGGCCGGCGTGGCCCCGCTGGGCGCCGATCGGCCTCGTCGCTGTCGCGCGTGCTATGCCCTGCGCTTGGCCGAGGCGTGCCGCGTGGCCCAGGAGCGCGGGTTTGAGTTTGTGGGCACGACGCTCGCCGTCTCGCCGTATCAGCTGTTCGATACCTGCAATGACGTGCTCAAGCGCCTGGCGGCGGCACGTGGGCTCACTCCGGTGATCCGCGATTTTCGCCCGTATTATCCCGAGGCTACGCGCCGTTCGCGCGAGCTGGGCATGTATCGGCAGAACTACTGTGGTTGCCGCTTCTCGGCTGTCGAGGCGGCCATGGACCGCGCCCGTATCCGCGACGAGCGCAAAGCCGCCAAAAAGTAGTTCATTTGGGACGTCAGCCTGCTAGGATGTAGAGCGGACTTTAGCTATATAAGGAGTATCCGACGTGTCTATGCGTACCGATGATTTTGACTATAACCTTCCCGAGGAACTGATTGCCCAGGCTCCTGCCGAGCCGCGCGACTCCTGCCGCCTGCTGGTGGTGGATCGCAAGGGCTCACAGGCGGGAACGCCGTTGGAGCACGGCGGTACCGTTGAGCACCGCATCTTCCGCGACATCATCGACTATATCGAGCCGGGCGACGTACTCGTCATCAACAAGACGCGCGTGATGCCGGCCCGCCTGATCGGTCGCAAGGCCGGCTCGGGCGGCGTGGTCGAGACGCTGCTGCTCAAGCGCCGCGAGGACGTTGACCCGCTGGGTCACGTTTGGGAGTGCCTGGTCAAGCCGGGTAAGCGCCTGAAGCCCGGTGCTCAGATTGAGTATCGTGCGGGCGGTGCCCATGCGCCCGAGGGCGCGCCCGTGGTGCTGACGGCCGAGGTCATCGACTTTGTCACCGATAGCCGCGGCGGCCGCCTGGTGCGCTTTGAGCCGGCCGGTTGCAATGCCGCCGGCGATCCGCGCACGCTCGACGAGGCCATCCATGCTGCCGGCCACGTGCCGCTGCCGCCCTACATTACCGATTACGAGGGCGATCCCGAGAAGTACCAGACCGTCTACGCCATGAAGGAGGAGCATTCGGCCGCTGCTCCCACGGCTGGCTTGCACTTCACGCCCGAGCTCATGGCCGCTATCGAGGCCAAGGGTGCCAAGTTTGCCGCCGTCGAACTCGAGGTGGGCATCGATACCTTCCGCTTGGTGGAGGAGGACGACCCTACGCAGCACGTCATGCACACCGAGCGCTACCACGTGTCGCAGGAGGTTGTCGACGCCGTGCATAAGGCGAAGGCCGAGGGGCACCGCGTGATCGCCGTCGGCACCACCGCGGTGCGCTCGCTCGAGAGCGCGTTTGACGCGGACGCGCCGGTGTCCGACCCGGCCGTGACGGCGCGCTATTTTGAGGGCCGTAAGGACGGGGCTGACACGCTCGGCCGCGGCGACATCGTGGTGCGCGAGAACGCGACAACGCAGCTCTACCTCATGCCCGGCTCGACCTATCACGTGGTCGACGCGCTGATCACGAACTTCCATGTGCCTCGCTCCACGCTCGTGATGCTCGTAAGCGCGCTTGCTACCCGCGACCAGATCATGGATGCCTACGCCGCTGCCATCGAGGAGCGCTACCGCTTCTTCAGCTTTGGCGACGCGATGCTCATTTGTTAGTTACGCGGTTCTACGAACCGCGTAACTACTCGACACTGCGCGGGCCGCATTTGGACAATCTGACGTTCAACTTCAAGGGCGCGACCAGAA